>CAOKIU010000015.1 GCA_948468595.1 uncultured Christensenella sp. | reverse complement strand
CCCGGCGGCAGCCGAGCCATGCCCTGCGGCCCCAGGACCGCCTCTTTGACGTGATGAGCACCTGGGAAAGCCGCGTTTGCGCCGTCTTTTCGCCCGATGGCGCGGTGGCGGGCTATTTCCTTGCCACCGACAGCGTCAGCGAGATCGACTGCGCCGCGCCGGAGCACGCGCCCGGCGTGCTGCGCGCCTGCTACGCCTTCCTGGGCAGGGAGGAGCTGACGCTGCACGTCCCCTTCTATTCCCGCCCGCTCTTCGACCTTCTGGCCGACATCGCGGAAAACTGCGCGGTGACGCCCACCGAGCAGTACAACGTCTTCCACTACGAAAAGGTGGTCCGCGCCGCGCTGCGGCTCAAGGCCGCGTTTGCACCCCTGGCGGATGGGGAGATCACCATGGCCATTGACGGCTTTGCCGGCCCCGAGGCCCTGCGCATCGCGGTGGAGGGCGGCGTGCCGCGCGTGACCGCCCACGCGGGCGCATGCGCCGTGCGCTACACCCATCGCCAGGCCATGGAGGTGCTCTTCGGCCTCTACGCCCCGGCCCGCCGCGCCCTGGCTCCGCAGGTCGCCGCCTGGTTCCCGCTGCCGCTGTTTGTCCCGGAGGTGGATAACGACTGACCGCCCGCCGCGGCCGGCCTTGCAGCCCCGCCCTCGCCGGTTCACAGTTGGTCCATAAAGATTTTACGCGCCCACGCGCGACAGTGCCGCATGGGCGCGATAAGATTTGATGTATAATGAATGGAAAGAGGGATGCTCATGCAGTGGCTCCAGAAGTTCATGACGGGGCGGTACGGCACGGACCCGCTCAATTTTGCGCTCATTCTCCTGTCTCTTGTGCTCTCCATCGCCTTTGCGATGACGCCGCTGGGCGCCATCGGCTCCCTGATCGCCATGGCGCCCCTCCTGGTGGCCTTCCTGCGCATGTTTTCGCGCAATACGGCCCGCCGCGCGCGGGAGAACCGCGCGTTTATGAAGCTGTGGAACCCCATTCAAAATTGGTTCCGGTGGCTCTATTTGAGCGTCCGCTACGGCAAGAAGAACCGCTACTTCCTCTGCCCCCAGTGCGGCCGCATCGCCTGTGTGCCCAAGGGGACGGGCAGGGTCACCATCACCTGCAAGAACTGCCGCCTCAAGTACGACAAAAAGGCGTAGGCCGTCTGCCCCCGCCAATCAAAAGGGCCCCCGCCGACATTGGCGGAGGCCGCTTTTTGTCCTTTTGAAACCGCGCGCAGGCAGGGGAGGGGGGCGTAGACCGCAAAGGAAAATCCCCCGGCAAAACCGGGGGAATCGCCATTTAGGAGAGCGGATTGGCGGAGAAGGTGGCCGTGACGGCGTAGACGTGCTCATAGCCGTGCTGGGCGTACTCCTCGGGGTGGAAGAAGTAATCCACGCTGTAGGAGACCGTCTTATCTTTGGCGGTGAGGATCTGCACCACCAAGGGAATCTCCTGGTCCGGCACGATGGCCGTCTTGGCGGGGGCCATGGAGGTGGCCGCCGACATGCCCGCAAAGCCGGACGTGGGATAGGAATGCTTGATGGCGCTGGTGCCGTGCTCGTCCTGCACGGCCAGGCGAATCTCGTTCCCCGTCGGGTCCAGGGAGAGCGCCAGGCGCCCCTCCTTGCCGCTGAGGGCAAAGCTGCCGCCGCCAAAGGACTGCCACTTCCCGTCCTGGCCCAGTTCATAGCGCTCAATGCGCACGGTCTTGATGGATTCATCCATCGTAAAGTCGAAGATGGAAGCGCGGCTGCCGCCCAGCAGGGAGAGGATGCTCTCCTCCTCCTCGGTCAGCTCCGCCCGGCTCAGCTGCATGCCTCCGCCCGGCTGTGCGGCGCAGGCCGTCAGCGCCACCAGCATTAGCGCGCAGCAAAAGCCCGCCAGGACCTTTTTCATTCTCATTTTTGAACCCTCCTACCCGGCGCGCCGGGGCTCGCCCTCGCGCCTGTCCATCCATATTTTAACATAACTCTCGGCGCGCGTAAAGACGTCTGCCCTTTGGCGCGCGTCGCTCTTAGGCGATGGAGATGTCAAACACGGCCCTGGCGTAGAGCGCGGGCCAGTCCATGGCCCCCCAGTCCTCCAGCGTCAGCGCGCTCACCCGCGCCCGCTGGGCAAAGTCTACCGGGTCCATCTTTCGCTGCTGTAGCTTGAGCAGCAGCGTGGCCAGGTCATCGATCAGGCGCTGGGTGTAGGGCGCGGCGTCGGGCACGTCGCACAGCACCGGCACCCGAATGGCGATGCGCGGCCCATCGGGGTCCAGGGGCTTGACCTTGATGCGCGGCGCCCTGGGAAAGTACAGGGAGACCGTGCGCCCGCCAATCTCCATGTTCAGCTCGCGCAGCTTGCCCAGCATAAGGTTGAGCAATTGCGTCTCATACCCGTCCAGGAACATCAGGTCCTCGTCGCCGAACACCGCGCACCCGCAGTAGTCTGTGGTGCCCACCGTGTTGCGGGGCACGTCGCCGGCCAGGTAGGAGGTGGCCTGCGTGCCCTGGCTGGAGGGCGCGGAGATGTACTGCATGCCGTTGACGGCCGTGAGCACCGCCACCGCGCTGCATCCCGGGGTGGCAAAGCAGTAGTAAAAGGTGTTCAAGGGCGAGGCGGTGATGACGCCCTGCTCCTGCAATTGCGAGCTCTGCGCCGATTGCGACTTGGATAGGCGCGCGCCAAAGAGCGGCACCTGAGCCGAGAGCACGTCCTCCGCCCGGCCGCGCGTTAAGAACACCGTGGCCGTGGGCCGCGCGTTGTGCGTCGAAAGCAGCGCGGATAGGCATTCCTGCACCGTGACGCGGGAGTTTGCCAGCGTCTCGCTGATGAAGATGCCGCGCAGCTGCATCAGGTCCATCTTGCGCGGCGTGACCATGCGCATCAGCGTCAGGCAGGCGGAAAGGTCGTCCCCCTCCACCTGCTCGATGAGGTACCCATCCTTCTTCAGGTCGCTGTTCCCCCCGCCAGAATCCGCGCCCTCCTTGCCGACGGGCGTGATCTGCGGGTACTGCATCGTCAGGCGCAGGGCCTTGGTCTCCCCCTTGTCCAGCGCCAGGTTGATGGCGAAGATCTGATCGCCTAGGTCCACCGCGTCGTAACAGCCGGTAAGCTGCATCGCCAGCGCCGCCATCAGCAGCACCGCCGCCCACTTACGCATGTCGCGCCTCCTTTTCCCGCCGCCTCTCCGCCGCCTTGCCCACGATCATGGGCAGGAGCAGCGGCAGCACCAGCAGCGATTGCAGATTGGTTTGCAAGAGCGTGTTCAGCCACATGGGGCTGTGCTCAATGTCCCGAAAGCCCAGCGCGCAGGCCAGCGCCAGCGGGGGGATCACCAAGATCCGCCCGGGCGCGGCGGGCAGCGCGGCGTGCAGGCTGCGCGCCGCGTAGCAGATCCCCGCGCCCACCGCCGCCACCTGCACCGGCAGCCATGCAAAGACGAACAGCGCGTGCGTGCGCTGGAACGAGTGGGAAAACCCGCCCGCCGCGCTCAGCCGGTGCAGGGGAAAGGTCGTCGTGGCCGCCCCACCGCCCGAGAACAGCAGGCCGTAGGCGATATAGCCCGCCAGGCTGATCGCCGTGGCGTAGAGCGGCGCGCGCATCCCCGCCCTGCCCGTGCCCTCCAGCTGCGGCTTGTCGATCCACAACATGGGCAGCCACGCCGTGACGGAAAGCGCGCTGAGCGCCGTCTTGCCCAGCGCGGGCACGCCGTTGCCCAGCAGTGGGAAGAAATTGTAGACATCCCCCTGGTTCCAGACCGAGAGCACCAGCACGACGGCGTAGAGCGCCAGCAGCGCCGGCCCCACCAGCTTGATCGACCGCGCGACCGAGGCGATGCCCAGCCACCCCGCCAGCCCGATCACGGGCAGCAGCATCAGCAGCAGAAACCAGCGCGGCGTGTGCGGCAGCAGAAAGGTGGAGAGCATGGAGAGCGTGTCGCGCAGGGCGGTGGCGGCAAGCAGCGAAAAGAGCGCAAAGCTGATCAGCGGGAAGAGGAAAAACCCCTTTCTCTCCTGGCAGACGGTCAGCAGCCCCCGCTTGGGCGCCAGACGCACCAGCAGCAGGGAGAGCAGCGTCAGCAGCAGCCCCGCCGCAAGGATCGCCCAGATCACCGCGTTGCCACAGGCGTCCAAAAACCCGTTGCCCGTGGAGGAAAACCACTGCGCGGTGAGGATCGATGCGAGCAGTACCGTCATCTCCGGGGTGCGGATGCTGTCGTTCATGTCACTTTCCCTCCTTCTTATCCCAGCCGCGCGGGGCGGGGGCGGCGTTGGTCTTCAGCGGGTGCGCCATGCCCGGCCGCTTTTTCTGGAAGCGCTCGGGCAGGCGCAGGAAGAGGTCGCCATTGTGGCGCATGTGCGGGGCCAGCGGGGCGAAATAGGGCGTGCCGAAGCTCTCCAGCGCCGCGCTGGAGCCGATGAAAAAACACAGCGCCAGCGCTATGCCCACAAACCCCGCCACGGTCGAGGCGATGACCAGCACCAGCCGCGCGATGCGCAGCGCCAGGGAGAGCGGATAGCTGGGCACCGCAAACAGCCCCAGCCCCGCGACCGAGACGATGATGATGAGCATGGGGGAGATGAGGTTGGCGCTGACCGCGGCCTGCCCCAGCACCAGTCCCCCCACGATGCCCAGCGTCGATCCCATGCTCCCGGGCATGCGCAGGCTCGCCTCGTTGATCAAGTCGAAGATGAAGTCCATCAGCACCAATTCCAGCGTCACCGAGAGCGGCACCAGCGTGTACCCCTCCAAAATGGAGGTCAGCAGGTCCGTGGGCAGCAGCTCTTGGTGGAACAGCAGCAGCGCGTTGTAGACCGCCGGCAGCAACAGCGAGAGGAAGAAGCCCAGTATGCGCACCACGCGGATGAAGGAGCCGTACTGCCAGCGCAGCGCGTGATCATCCGGCGTGTGCAGGAAGGTCAGAAACGTCGCCGGCGCCGCCAAGACGTAGGGCGAATTGTCGCAGACCACCGCCACCATCCCGTCCATTAGGAAGGAGGCCGTGCGGTCCGGCCGCTCCGTCTGCAAGATCTGCGGCAGCAAGCGGCCGGGGCGGTCCTCAATGAGCTGCTGCAATTGGCCGATGGAGAGCAGCTTGTCCACTTTGACGCCGCTTAGCCGGCGCTTGAACTCATTGACGGTATCCGGATTGGCCACCCCGCTTAAGTAGACCACCGCCACCTTCGTCTTGGAGGTGGAGCCGATCTCCATCATCTCGGTGACCAGGTCGGGCGTGCGCAGCGTGCGGTGCAGCAAGGTCAGGTTCGTGCGGATGGACTCGTTGAAGGCCTCGTGCGGGCCAAAGGTCACGTTTTCAATCAGCGGTTGGTCCACGCTGCGCGTGACAAACCCTTGCATCTCGGCAAGCACCGCCTCGCCGCTGCCGTCGCAGAGCACGGCGCAGTTGCCGTCCAGAATGAAGTTTGCCACCTTCATCACGTCCGTCTCTAGCTCGCCGGTGCCCGTGGGCAGCACCATATCCATCAGCGCCTGCGCGCGTCCTGCCGGCGCAATGGAGCCGAAGGGCCGCATCCGCATCAGCGGGCGGAGCACCATGTCCTCGATGTTGGTCCGGCTCGCCATCCCATCGATGTAGAGTACCGCCATGCGCACGCCGTAGGGCGAAAGCTCCCTTATGATAAAGTCGCAGTTGCGTTGGGCGTGAAAGAGCTCTTGAAAGGTTTCTAAGTTGTCCGCGATGCAATAGCCAAGTGACGGCATCAAGCGCGCACCTCCCCTTTTTTCATTATTATGGAAGGCTCCGCGTCAGTTTATGTATCCCGTGCCAAAAAGAAGGAGACGCCGTGGCTCGCGTCCCCTGTTTTCAGCGGTTTTTCCCCGCCTCTTGATTCGATATACACCAACGATCATTGGTATTGCGCCGTTTCAAATGGTTCATACTGGTTTTCATTAACAACAATTGAAGGTGAAAAGAGCATGAAAGAAATACTCGCCGCACGGCTCAGGCAGTGCCGAAGGGAGAAGGGCCTGACCCAGTGGGAGGCCGCGGTCTACTGCGACATCACCGAAAAGGCCTACCAGAATTACGAACTGGCGGCGCGGGAGCCCAAGCTGGGGATTCTGATTCGCATTTCGGACCTATACGGCGTCTCTTTGGACTATTTGACCGGGAGAAGCGATGAAAGGGAGTTTTAATTCCCCCCGGCATGCACGGCCAACGAGAGCCTAAGCGCCTCCTTTACCCCCGCGCCCCTGTTTTTTCTTTTAAACAGGATACCAGTGGTTCGATGTATTGCTCTGCGGAAAGATCATAGGAGGTCCCAATCATCTGCACGAATGCCTCGTCCTGCGCGGTCTTCTCCTTTTTGCGGTTGATCTTGCCCTTCATCACGGCGGCAAAGGCCCGCATCATGGCCCTTTCATGCAGCGGCATTTTTTCGTAGCGAAGGCCGCCCGGCAGATAGAAGTGCGGAATTTGGCGCAGCTCTTGGGCGGTGAAATTGCCTTCCCATGCCTGCCGGATCGTCTCCGCCGCCGTTATGGGCATGGCGCCCGTCGCAAAAACGATGAAGGTTTGGGTCCTCCCCTTTGCAAGGAGCGCCTTCATGCGCTTCAGGCCGTCCACCGCACCGGCATGAAACCTGCCGCCGAATACCACGATATCGCAGGGTTTCAGCGCCTCGGGCGTGACGTCTTCCAGCGCCATCAGCGTGCCGCCGGCCTCCTTGGCGATCATTTCCGCGTAGCGCTTGGTAAAGCCCGTCACGCTTTTGTAGCAAATCAGAATGTTACTGTCCATGTTCATCCTCCGTTATGCCCTTGATAAAGATGCGATAAGCCCTCTCCTGCTGCGAAAAGATCTCCTCCGCGGGGATGCCCGGCGTGCTCACCGAGAAGATGGCGCCGATGCCGATGGTGTAGATCAGCATGTCCAGATGCAGCTGCCGTGCCTGCGCCGCGCTGACGTTGCATTTTTCGGCAAGATAGGCGGGGATTCTCCCGTCCGCCTCGGCGCGGTACAGATCGTCCAGGGAAGAGATTCCCTCCCGCTTGTGCAGAATGAAGATGCGGAAGAGATGCGGCTCCTCCTGCGTCAACCGAATGTAGGCGCGCCCCATGCTGCGGAAGGGGTCGCCTGCGTCAATCTGCGCCGCGACATACGCCTTTACGAAGCGTTTCGTTTCCTCCACCACGGCTTGCCGCAGCCCCTCCATGTTCTTGCAATAGCTGTAGATGGGCTGCACCGAACAGCCTAGTCTTTGGGCGATCGCCTTGACCGTGACCTGCTCCATCCCGCCGCTTCGGGCCAGCGCAAAGGCGGCGCCGATCACCGTCTCCCTTGTCATTCGCTGCTTTGGCATGCGCGTACCTCCACATAATCAAGTTATATAAACGATTTATATAACTCGATTATAATGCAGGGCAAGAGAAATGTCAAGCGGGCGAAAAAAGCCGCCCCGGCGCAGCGCGCCGGGACGGCTCTTTTGTCCTGTAGATCAATCCCAGATGTTGTCCTCTTCCGGAGGAACCACGGGGGTATCGGGCTCGGAGGGAGCGGGATTGGGGTCCTCGTAGACGATCTCCGGACCGTAATTGATGATGGCGCGAATGGCGGGATAGGTGGTGGTAAAGAGCACCTTTTCCTCGAACACCTCGCCGTTTTTGATGTACTGGATGTAGGTGGTGGACTTTTTGCCGTCGCGGCCCTTGCGCACAGTCTTGTTCTTGCCGGGGGCGACGCTTTCGTCAAAGACCATGATGTCGCTGCCGCGCTTGATGGTGGAATCGGTGGTGGAGCGCAGGTCAATGGTGACGCCCTCCTCCAGGATGGGCTTGCCGTAGACCTCCACCGTTAGATTGCGGTCCTCAAAGGTGGAGACGAGGTAAATGGGCGCGTCGGAGGTGTTTTTGAACTTAAAGTCCTTGGCCGGATAGTCGATGGCCGCGTCCATGCCGATCTTGACGTAGTCCGAGGGCCAGGAGTGGCCGTGCCGCTCCTCAATCTCCAAGCCGGCGCGCACCACCGCGTTAAAGAGCGTGGTGGATACCTGGCAGACGCCGCCGCCCGGCTCCTGAATCATAATGCCGTTTTGGATGGAGCCGGCCTCCTTATAGCCCTTGGCGGAGGTGCGCGGCCCGGTCAGCGTGTTGATGGAGAAGGTCTCGCCGGGCGCCAGGACGTAGCCGTTGAAGGCGGAGGAGCACAGGCGAATGTTGGTGTTGCGGGAGGTGGAGGAGGTGGTCTTGGTGGTAAAGGAGGCCAGCAGGGTGTTTTGCGCCTCCAGCTGCGCCTTGGTGACGGTGGGCAGCACGCTTTCCACTTCCAGCGCTATGGGCGCGGAAAAATCGCCCGTGTTGATCGCGGCGTCAATGTAGGCGCGCAGCTTTTCGGAATTCATCGTGCGGCCGGCCACCTCGTCGGTGAAGGTAAAGGTCTTGCTCTGCGCGTCGAAGGCGCCCACCGTGGCGTCCTGCGCCGGGATGTTGACGGCGGATTCGATCTCCTGAATAAAGGCGTCCACTTTGTCAACGGTGACGCTGACCGTGGTGGTAAAATCGAGCGGCTGCGTGCGCAGCGCCGAGACCTTTTCGTATCTCTCCTTGAGCTCGCCCTCTTTGGCGTAGTTGTAGGCGTCAACCAGCACCTGCTCGGTATCGTAGGAAGACTGCGCCGGCAGGGTAAAGCTCTGCCCCTCAAACGCAACCGTGAGCACGCGCGCGTCCGCCTCCGCCTGCTGGCGGGCGAGGATTTCGGCGCGCACCTCCTCGTAGGACCTGCCGCCCACGTCCTGTCCGTCGATAGTGATGCCGGGATAGAACCCCTCCACGTCCACCGCGGCCTTCATTTCCTCCAGACTGCGATAGGAATTATAGTATAACAGACCCAATACGCCGCCGGCCAAAAACAGCACGATGGCAAGGCTGAGCAAGACGGTGGCCGTGATGCTCCTGCCGCTCTTCTTCTTGGGCGCGCGGGCGCTCTCTTCTTCCTGGAAAGATTCCGCCGGGGTTTCCAAATCCTTCTCTTCGCCCTCGTCCACGCGATTGTCCGTATCCTTTGCCATTTTTTCAGCCCTTCCTTATATGATATGGCGGCGAGAACCGCCCGCCGAATTCATGTCTATCATACCACGAAACCATGTTAGAAGTATAGTCCCGATCTTTGGGATTTTCTTCTTAAAGGGGCGTCTGCCTCCGGCGCCCTTAGCTTCCCTTTGCCGCCGCCGGCTTATGCGCCTGCCGCGCTTGGGAAGCGCGAAAAGAAACGCCGCAAGATCAAGCCTGCGGCGATTTTTTAAACGACTCAGCGCTCCGGGTTGTTCGCGTCCGCCGCTTCCTCATTTTGCTCCATTTGGTGCAGGCGGTAGGTCAGCACCAACAGGCTGTCGGTGAGATGGACGTTGTTGGCCACGACGTTTGGCGGCACCTTCAGGTCCAGCGGCGCGAAGTTCCATATGGCTCTAACGCCGCCTTCGATCATCTGCTGGGCCACTTGCTGGGCCACCCGGGCGGGCGTTGCCACCACGCCAATTTCGGCGGGATGCTCCTGCAAGAAGGGCCGCAGCTCCGTGATGTTGTGGACGGGTACGCCGCGGATCACCCGGCCGATGAGGTCAGGCTTGACGTCGAACATGGCCAGCGGATCGAACCCGCGCTGGGAGAAGCCGGGATACCACGCCACCGCCTGGCCGATGTTGCCCGCACCCGCGATCACCATTTTATACTTGTGCCCCAGGCCCAGGATGCCCGCAATGTGGCTGCGAAGCTCGGTGACGTTATAACCGTAGCCCTGCTGGCCAAGGGTGCCAAAGCAATTGATGTCCTGACGGATCTGCGACGCGGTCAGCCCCATGCGCGCGCCCAGCTCCTGCGAGGAGATGCGCGTGATGCCGATCTTTTCCAGCTCCCGCAGATATCGGTAATATCCGGGCAGGCGGCGAATTACCGCATCGGAAATCCTGTGCGCAGCCATTTCGTCCGTTCACTCCCATCCTGTCAACTCAGGGCGCCCAAACAAGTTTGCCAAAAGTTTAACACCCCTACCCAAAGAGTATAGCATTAAATCGCCGCCATGACAAGCGGAAAATGGGCGATGGAAGAGTTTAACGCAGCCTCCGCGCGGCCTCAGGCGCGCACGGCGCGCAAAATCCAGTATCCGGCGTCCCTGGCCACAACCTCGGCCGAGGCAAAGATCTGGCGAAGGTAATTCAGCGCCGAGGGCGCGCCCTGCTGCTTGCGAATGACGACAAAGAGCTGCCCGCCCGGCGCGAGCGCCTGCGCGGCCTGGGAAAAAAAGCCGTAGATCACCGCCTTGCCCGCGCGGATGGGGGGATTGGTGACGCAGACGTCCATCCCCGGCTCCACGCTGCTCAGCGCGTCGCTCCAATAGGCGCGCGCGTTGGCGGCGCCGTTGGCCAGGGCGTTTTTCGCGGCCAGGCCCACCGCGCGCTCGTTGACGTCCACCATCTCCACCGCAAGGCCGGGGTTTTGAATTGCCAACGTCACGCCCAGGGCGCCCCAGCCGCAGCCCAGGTCCACCAGCCGGCCGGAGAGCGGGGGCAGCGAATCCAGCATCAGGCGGCTGCCGGGGTCCAGGCGCGTCTTGGAGAAGGTGCCCGCGTCGGTCTCAAAGGTGAGCAGCCGCCTGCCCGCCCGCACCTGAATGTGCCGCTCCTCGTGGGCGGAGGAGGGGGTATTGGTATAGTAGTGTTCCGCCATGGGACGCCCTCCCTTACTTGATGATGCCCAGCGCAAAGACGTTGCCGTAATCCCGCAGCTTCTTAATTTCCGAACCGCCGCGCGGGTCCAGGACGAGAAAATCCTCCTCGTCCGCGCCCACCACGCAGAGCCAGTGCACGTTTTCCCCCACCTTCACCCGCACCATGCAGGCGCGGCCGCCCCTGAGCACGGCGGTGATGTCCCCGCCGTCAAAGTCCCTGGGCGCGGTGAAGTGGATCTGGGGGTAGAGAAGGTCCAGGCGCGTCACATCCGCCGCGCGGCCGTCAATGTACAGGTCGCGCTCGATGAACTGCCGGTTGATTTCCCCCGGGGTTGTGTCAATGCCGTTGGTCTCCAGCACCATGGTTAGACAGGCGAACAGGCTGCCCTCCTGCCCCATGGTGTAGCCCGTATCGCCCAGCGGGTCCTGCGCCCAGAGGGGGTCGTCCTGCGCGCGGTAGGTCACCGGCAGGGCCGCCACCGCGCGCCGGGGCGTGGGCGCGATGCCGTCGCGCTGGATCAGCTTGATGTTGTAGTTCCGCAAAAAGAGCGCGCAGAGCACGAAAATCAGCGCGATGCCGCCGTAGAGCTGAATGCGCTGGCTGAGCGCCTGCTTTTGCTGGGCGGTGAGGTCTTTGTATTTCTTCATGTCTCCTCCGTTGTGCTTGGGGCGTCACCATTTTATGGCAGTGGGTTCGTATGGCGTTAGGATCTTAACGCCTTGGCCGTCCATCGCGGCGGCAAAGGCCGCCGGGTCGGCGGTGTTTTCCGCGAACATGCCGTAGTGGGTGGGGATGGCGACCTTGACCTTGAGCGCGCGGGCGAGCGCGGCGGCCTCCTGCGCGTTCATGTTGCCCCAGCGGCCGTTGATGCAGGCCACGAGGAGATCGGGCGCAAAGGGCGCCGCCGCCTCCCTGAGCTTGTCCGAATAGAGCGTATCGCCGGTAAAGTAGGCGGTGCGGCCGCCGGCGCGCACCACAAGGCCGATGGAGTCCTGCGTGTGCTCGGCATACACGGCGTGAAGCTCCGCGTCCTCCATGCCGAAGTGATCGCCCCGGTCAAAGGGCAGCAGGCGCTCCTTTGGCACGCCCAGGCGCTCCAGGTGCGCCCGGCAGGACGCCGGCCCGGCAAAGAGGTTGGCCGCAAGGTCGATGCGCCGCAGCGTCCCCTCGTCCAGATGGTCCATGTGATCGTGCGTCAGAACAAAGACGTCCGCGTCGATGAGCGCGGGGTCCAGGGGCGGGGGCGCGATGCGGGTATGCCCGCCGCTTCGCTCGCAGCTGTCGGACAGGTAGGGGTCCAGGCAGATCGAGGCGCCGCCGCACCGGATGAGAAAACCGCCTTGCCCCAGCCAAACCAATTCCATTGCCATGGATGCAACCCTCCCTTGTGCGCTTCTGCCTTTAGTATACCACACCGCGCACCGTTGTCCATCCCGCATTTCGCGCGGCGCTCGCGCGTCATATTGTATTTTTAACAAACGGCGTCGGGACCGAGGCTTCCGCTTTGTTGCCATTTTGGGTGGGGAGGGCTATAATAAATAGGGCGCTGAGCCTGCAACATTTGCGGGCGCCGCGTCGTGATATATATGGTATTTTACTGGTATTTTTGCCGACAGGAGGATGGGTATGTCCAGTTATTACAACGATGGCCGCGGCCGAACGCAGCCGGCGCGCAGGCCGAGCAGCCAAAGGGGCGCGGGGCCATCGGGCGGCTCGAGCCGGAGGGGCGGCAGGCGGCGCAAGAAGAAAAGGAACAACGCGCTGCCCATTACGCTGTTGGTTTTGGCGGTGACCCTGGGCGCGTTTGCGGGCTATAACTATTTCAAGACCCAAAAAGAGCAAAAGGCGCAGGAGGAACAGCAGCGCCTGGAGCAGGAGGCGCAGGACAAGCGCCAGCAGGAGGACCTCGTCCTTGAGGCAAATACCATCTACGAGGGCGTGAGCATCAACGGCGTGGCCCTTTCCGGCATGACCAAGGAAGAGGCTGTGTCCGCCGTGGAGGCCAACCTGGGCCTGAGCCAGCACATCCTCACCCTCACGCACGAGGGGCAGTCCTTCCCCGTGGAGCTGCTCACCGGCGCGGACCTATCCGACGTGGTGGACCAGGCCTACCGTGTGGGGCGGGAAGGCACGCGCGAGGAGAACCTGGCCGCCATTGAAAAGCTCAAGGCGGAGCCCGTCAACTTCACCGTGGAGCCTGGCTACTCCCTTCCGGACATGACCCAGGTGCTCGCCTCCATTTGCAGCGCGGTGGAAACCGCGCCTGTGAACGCCACCGTCACCGGCTTTAACGTAAAGGACGCCTCCTTTACCTATGAAGAGGGCAAAAACGGCCTTGCCGTGGATACGGAGGCCACGCTGGCGGCGGCCAAGGCCGCGGTGGAGACGGGGAATTTGGACGATAACGCGGCGATCGTGGTCAAGATTGTGGTCAAGGAGACCCCGCCGCAAATGGACAAGGCCACGCTGAAGGAGCGGTTTAAGAAGCTGGCCTCCTTCACCACCAAGACCACCTCCAACTCCAACCGCAACACCAACATCCGCCTGTGCGCGGAGGCCATCAGCGGCACGGTGGTCAAGCAGGGCGAGGAGTTTTCCGTCAACGGCATCACTGGCGCGCGCACCGCGGCCAAGGGATATAAGGACGCCACCGTCATCAAGAACGGCGTCTACATCCAGGAGCCGGGCGGCGGCGTATGCCAGGTGTCCTCCACGCTCTTTAACGCCGTGGTGCGCGCCGGCTTTGACATCACCGAGCGCCACAACCACACCATCGTCTCCAGCTACGTGCCCATCGGCGAGGACGCGGCCATCGACTATCCCCACAAGGACTTTAAGTTTGTCAACAACTCCGCCGGGCCCGTGGCCGTGGTCATGTCCTTTGACGAGAGCGGCAAAAAGCTCAAGGCCACGGTCTACGGCATTCCCATCCTGGAGGAGGGCGTGACCCTGGACCTGGAGAGCGAGATCACCGAAACGCTGGAAATTCCGGAGCCCAAGTACACCCAGGACCCCAGCCTGAGCTACGGCGAGGAGGTCGTGGTCACCGAGGGCCTGGAGGGCAAGAAGGTCACCACCTACCTCATCACCAAGAAGGACGGCAAGCAGACCGGCAAGGAGGTGCTGCACAAGTCCAGCTACCCCAAGCGCACGCCCGTCATCGCCGTCAATTCCGCGGCGACGCCGGGTGCGGGCGGCTCCATCCCCGAGGAGGGCGGCGGCGGCTCAGTGCCCGACGCGCCCGGGGAGACCCCCGCGCTCCCGCCGGACGAAGGATTTGACATTCCCGAGGAGTGAGCGCGGCGCGGGAGATCCGGCGCCGCCCCCTGCGCTTGCTTGCGGGGACCGGCGACCGCGCGATTTTGCGCGGTCCAGCGGATCTTGGTTTTTTCGCGCGGCGCGGCCTGAACGGGACGCGCCGCGCTTTTTACGCGGCGGATAGCGCGCCCATGGGCGCGGAAAGAGGAGACGGAAAATGAAATTTCTTCACTGTGCCGACCTGCACTTGGGCGGCGCCGGCGGCCAGGAGCGGATGCGCGCGTTCCTGCGCATGCTCGCCTTTGCCAAGCGGGAGGGCGTGGGCGTGCTGCTGGTGGCGGGAGACCTGTTTGACGCGCCGCGCGTGGACGAGCGCACGCGCCGGACGGTGATGGAGGCCTTTGCGGGCAATCCATCGCTCTGCGTGATGATCGCCCCGGGCAATCACGACCCGCTCGTTGCGGGCGGCAATTACGATGGAGCCATGCCCGCCAACGTTTACGCCTTTGGCGGGGAGTGGTCCTGCGCGGAGATTCCCGCCTACGGCGTGCGCGTGTGGGGCGCCGGCTTTACCGCGGAAAGGATGCCGCCCTTCGCCCCGGCGCGCAAGCGCCTGCGCCTGACCGAGGGGCTGTACGATCTGGGCGTCTTGCACGGCGACCTGGCCAGCCCCGGCGCGCGCAGCGACTATCGCGCCATTGCCAGGGAGGAGATCGCCCAAACGGGCCTGGGCTATCTTGCCCTGGGCCACATCCACGCGCGCAGCCCGGTTCAGCGGGCGGGCCGCACCCTTTACGCCTACAGCGGGTGCCTGCAAGGCGCGGGCTTTGACGAGGCGGGGGAAAAGGGCGCCTACCTGGGAACGGTCAAGGGGGAGGACGTGGAGCTGGCCTTTGTCAAGCTCTGCGGCAGCATGACGCTGGAAAAGACGCTCAACGTCGACGGCTGCGGCAGCTTGACGGAGGTGGCCGCGCGCTACGACCATAAGATCGGACGGCAGGAGGAGCACCGCGTCAAGCTGACGCTGACCGGCTCGCCCAAGGGCTTTGCCGTGGACGCGGACGCGCTTTTGCGCCTGCTTGCCGGGCGCGCGTTGGAAATGCGCATAGAGGATGAGACGCGGCCGGAGGCGGACCTTGCCAAAACCGCGCGGGAGGACACGCTGCGCGGCGCGTTCGTGCGCCGGATGCTCGACCGCATCGGCCGGGCGCAGGAGCGCGGCGAGGACCCCGCCGTGGCGCGCGAGGCGCTGCGCCTGGGGCTGGAGGCGTTTGAAGGCGAGGTGACGCGGCATGTGGATTGAATCGCTGCACATCGATAAGTTCGGCAAGCTGCGGAATTTCGACCTGCGCTTGTCGGAGGGGATGACCGTAATATTGGGGCGCAATGAGAGCGGCAAGACCACGGTGATGGCCTTTCTGCGCGCCATGCTCTACGGCCTAAACGGAAAGTCCGCCTCGATTCTGCAAAACGACCGCAAAAAGTACATGCCCTGGGGCGAGACGAGCATGGGCGGCAGCCTGCGGCTGACCGATGGCAGCGCGGTCTTTGAGGTGGCGCGCGTCTTTGGGCAGACCAAGAAGCTGGACTCCCTGCGCGTGACGGAGCTCGCAACGGGCGATCCCGTGGAGATCCCCGCCGGGGACGAGGTGGGGCGCGTGCTGTTGGGCGTGGACGAGGCGGTCTTTGCCGGCACGCTCTATGTTTCCGCGCGCGGGAGCCGGCCCGACGGGGACGGCGCGGCGCTGACGGAGAAGATCAAGAACCTCATCGGCACGGGCGCGGAGGACGTGGACCTGGGCAAGATCATGGACCGCCTGCGCGCCGCCCGCAGCGAGGTCGCCCCGCGCGTGCGCGATAAGGGCAGCCTCAACGACACGCGGGAGGAGATGGCCCAGGTGCGCCGGGAGCTGCTCGAGGGCGAAAAGGCGGAGGCGCGGCTCCAGGCGCTGCGCCGGGAGGTGGAGGCCCTCTCTACCCCGGCCGCGCGGGCAGACGCCGGGCAGACGCGCTCCAAGATGGCCGAAAAGGAGGCGGCCGCCGCGCGCCGCGACGCCTATCTGCTCAAGGCCGGCAGCCTGGACGGGCGCATCCGGGAGCTGAAGGAGGAAATTGGCCGCGCCCAGGGCCGGGGGAAGCCGCCGCGCGGGAGCGCGCTGACCGTGGTGTACCTCGTCTTGGCCATCCTCGTGGCGGCGCTGAGCGTGGCGGGCGGGCTGTTGATCCACAACGCCGTCTACGCCGGCCTGATCCTCACGGCGGGGATTGCCGTTCTGTACATGCGGCAGAAGGACAAGTGCGAGGCCGCCATGCGCAGCGGAAACGCGGCGGCGCTCAAGGACGAGCTGAGCGCGGCGCAGCGGGAGCGGGCGATGTATTTTGAGCAGGCGGAGCGGCTGGGCGCGCACATTGCGCGCTTGGGCGAGCAGATCGAGTATGCGGCAGGCCCGGCACAGGAGGACGCGCAGGAGCGCCTGTTGGCCGCGCGCGTGGAAATGGAGACCCTGCTGCGGCAGCGGGGCGACCCCGAGGCGCGGCGCGCGCGGCTGACCGAGCTTCAGGCCCGGGAGCGCGCCCTGCAAACCCGCCTGGATGCGCTCACGATGGCGCAGGAGGAGCTGATGCTGGCGGCGCGGGAGCGCCAGGGGAGCTTTGTCCCGGCGCTGACGGGCAGGATGGAGGGCATTCTCTCGCACCTTACGGCGGGCAAGTACGTCAAGGCCGCGGTCAACCAGAGCCTGGAGCTGTCCTTGCAGCCCGAGAGCGGGGCCATGCAGCCCTGGGACTACTTCAGCGGCGGTACGGTGGAGATGATGTACCTCGCCCTGCGCTTTGCGCTTCTGCAAATGATGGAAAAGCGGTCCGGGCCGCTGCCCGCGCTGCTGGACGATCCCTTTGCGCTCTTTGACGACGAGCGCACGCGCGCCGCGCTGGAGCTGACGAGGGAATTCGCGCAGCAGGGGAGGCAGGTCCTGCTCTTTACCTGCCAGGAGCGGAACGCGCAGCTGTTGGGCGGCGCGCGGGTGACGCGCATGCCGGGATGAGACGACGGCCCAAGGGGGAGAGCGGCGGATAGGCCGCTCCTCCCTTTTTTATTGTGCCGATACGGTCCGCGGCGGGAAACAACGGAATGCGCCTCAGTCCGTTTACGGGCGGGAGAGGATATGCTATAATGCAGACAGTACATCAAATGGAGATGGCGCGCGTATGGAAAATCTAATCCTGGCCTTTAACGTGGTTTTGCCCCTGTTTTTGATGATGGCGCTGGGCTATTTCATCAAATGCATCAAGATGGTGGACGAGGTCACGCTGCGAAAGATGAACAACGTCGTCTTCCGCGTATTTTTGACCATCCTGTTGTTTTATAACATCGTCGTGACCGACCTGACCACGGCCTTTAACGGGCCGCTGATCCTCACGGCCGTGCTCTTTGTCATCGCGGAATTCGCCCTGTGCATGATCGTGGTGCCGCTGGTGGAAAAGGAGAAGCGGCGCCGCGGCGTGCTGATCCAGGGCATCATGCGCTCCAACTTCGTCATCTTCGGCCTGCCGGTGCTCATCTCCCTGTGCGGGGAGGGCGGCAATACGGGCGCCGTGTCCCTGGTCATCGCCGTGGTGGTGCCGATGTTTAACGCCTTCTCCGTCATCGCCCTGGAGATCAACCGCGGCGGCCGTCCAAATTTCTGGAAGATCGCAAAGTCCGTCGCGACCAACCCTCTCATCATCGCCTCGGCGCTGGGGCTTGTCATGCTCGCGCTGAACATCAAGCTGCCGCAGGTGCTGCTCAAGCCCATAGGGGACCTGGCCAAGGTCGCCACGCCCCTTGCGCTGGTGATCCTGGGCGCGGAGTTCAACTTCAGCTCCGTTAAGGGCTGCGTCCGGCAGCTGGCCATAGGCGTGGCGGGCCGGCTGGTGATCATGCCGCTGATCTTTGTCACCATCGCCGTGATGCTGGGCTTCCGCGGCGAGGAGCTCATCGCCCTGATGGTGATGCTCGCCGCGCCGCCCGCCGTCTCCTCCTTTACCATGGCCCAGCAGATGGACGGCGACAGCGAACTGGCGGGCGGGTTGGTGGTCTTTGGCTCGCTCCTGGCGGTGCTGACGATGTTTTTGTGGATCTTCGCGCTCAAATCCTTGGCGCTGATCTAGGGCGCGGGCGGATGCGCAGGCGCCTGATGAGGGTGGATAGATAAAAAAAACTCCCTTTTCGGAATTGTGTATCCATTAGAATTAGCTGCGAGAATGCCGAAAAATACTTTGGGAATAAACCCAAGAATAGGTGGCAGAAGCGACATGAAGGAGATAGAAATACTTGGTGCGAATCGTTTTGAAACTTTCACCAAGACGCGTGCGGGCAGCCGGACAGTGATTGTGCAGAATGGGAAGATTCTTCTTACCCACGAAACGGCGTCCGGATGGTGGTTGGTACCCGGCGGCGGGTTGGAGGAGGGTGAAACGCCCGAAGAATGCTGCGTGCGGGAAGCAGAGGAAGAAACGGGTCTGATTGTGCGTCCTATAGAGCAGTTTCTGACGTTGTATGAATACTATGAGGAATATCGTTATATCAGTCACTATTTTGTATGTGAAGTGATTGGTGAAGGGAAGATGCATCTGACAGATGCAGAGAAACGTCGTGGACTGGAGCCGGAGTGGATTCCTCTGCAAGAAGCGATTGAGTTGTTCTCGCAACACCAATTTTATGCTGATGTAAGCGAGGAAAAAAGAGGCTCATATCAGCGTGAATACACTGCTCTCCAGGCGTACATGAAGAGCATGTTATAAACAATGCTTTTTGATGTTCTCGGGATTAAACCGATGTTTTTTCTTATCAAGGTTCGTAACGGCCATTGGGAACACCTTTCCGAAAAGGGAGATAAAAAATAAGGGGTTATGAAAACATGATTACACTGGCAATGGATATTGGCGGCACGCGCATGAAGCTGGCGCTGCTTGAGGACGGCAAGATCCTAAAGGAGCGCATGGTGGAGGCCTACCGCGACGGAAAGTACCAAAAGAACCTGGACACGGCGGAGCGGGAGGGCCGCGCCATGATGGCGGAGATGGGCCTTGACCGCGTGGACGGGCTGGGCATCGCCTTCCCGGGCCTGGTCAATCCCAAGGAAAAGGTGGTGGTCTCGGCCAACGGCAAGTTTGTCGATGCCATCGGCTACGATTTAAAGGGCTGGGTCAAGCGCACGTTCGACTGCCCCTTCGTCCTGGACAACGACTCCAACGCCGCGCTCATCGGCGAGGTGGCCTACGGCTGCGCCCAGGACACGCGCGACGCCGTGATGATGATCTTCGGCACCGGCGTTGGCGCGGCGGCCATGATGGACGGCAGGCTGATTCGCGGCAAGCACTTCCAGGCGGCCTGCATCGGCGGGCACATGGTCATTGAGGCCGGGCCCGACGCCACGCCCTGCAACTGCGGCAACATCGGCTGCATGGAGGCCAACGCCAGCTCCTGGTCCCTGCCGCTGTTCGCCCGCAAGGACCCCCTCTTTGAGGTCAGCGCCCTGAGCGGATTGGAGGTCATCGACTACAAAAACCTCAAGCGCTGCGCGGACGAGGGCGACCTGCTCGCCCAAAAACTGCTCAAGCGGTCGCTGGACTGCTGGAGCGCCAACCTTTGCAATCTCATCGTCGCCTACGACCCGGAGGTCATCGTCCTCTCCGGCGGCATTGCCCGGATGGGCGAGGACCTGCGCCGGCCGATGGAGGAGCACGTTAACAAGTACGCCTGGACGCCTTGGGGGCACCCGGCCATCCGCCTGGCGGCCAACCCGGAGGCCTCGGTCGTGCTGGGACTGCACAAGATGACGCTGGATGAGATTGCAGGAAAAAATGCGCTTTAACATAATGAAGTGAAGGATAGCTTCCGCAGAAATTCCCAAACCCCGCTGAACGTGAACATTGCGCGCAGCGGGGTTTTGTAATATTCGGATTTATGTGGCCATAATGCAGGATTGACAGGCAAAATCGATGTTAAATCTTCGAATTTTTTGGAAAAGCCGTTGCAATTGCCTAGGTTTCTGCTATAATGCCACTAATATAAAACGATGGATAAAGGAGAGACAAGCCATGGCTTTTTACTATTCTGAGCCCAGCCGCACCTTTGGCGAGTACCTGCTGGTTCCCGGTTATTCCTCTGCGGAGTGCATCCCCGCCAACGTGAGCCTGAAGACCCCGCTGGTCAAGTACAGGAAGGGCGAGGAAGCGTGCCCGCTCGAGATGAACATCCCCATGGTCTCCGCCATCATGCAGTCGGTCTCGGACGACAACATGGCCATCGCCCTGGCCACCGAGGGCGGCATATCCTTCATCTATGGTTCCCAGTCGATCAAGGACGAGGCGGCCATGGTGGCCCGCGTCAAGAGCTACAAGGCAGGCTTTGTCAAGTCGGATTCCAATATCAAGCCGGACAACACCCTGGAGGACGTGCTCGCCCTCAAGGAAAAGACCGGGCACTCCACCGTGGCGGTGACCGAGGACGGCACCGCGGAGGGCAAGCTGCTGGGCATCGTGGCCAGCCGCGACTACCGCGTCAGCCGCATGAGCCCCTCTACCAAGGTCTCCGAGTTCATGACGCCCTTTGATAAGCTCATCACCGCCCCGGCCGACACCACCTTGAAGGTGGCCAACGACATCATCTGGGAGCACAAGCTCAATTCCCTTCCCTTAATTGACGAGGAGCAGCACCTGGTCTACATGGTGTTCCGCAAGGACTACGCCCAGCACAAGGAAAACCCCAACGAGCTGCTGGACAAGCAGAAGCGGTACGTGGTGGGCGCGGGCATCAACACCAGGGACTATGAGGAGCGCGTGCCCGCCCTGGTGGAGGCCGGCGCGGACGTGCTGTGCATCGATTCCTCCGAGGGCTTTACCGAGTGGCAGAAGCGCACGCTGGCCTGGGTGCGCGGCAAATATGGCGATTCGGTCAAGATCGGCGCGGGCAACGTGGTGGATCGGGACGGCTTCCTGTTCCTGGCGCGTGCGGGCGCGGACTTTGTCAAGGTGGGCATTGGCGGCGGCTCCATCTGCATCACGCGCGAGACCAAGGGCATTGGCAGGGGCCAGGCCACCGCGCTGATTGAGGTGGCCGCGGCGCGGGACGAGTACTTTAAGGAGACGGGCGTTTACGTGCCGATCTGCTCGGACGGCGGCATCGTCTACGACTACCACATGACGCTGGCCCTGGCCATGGGCGCGGATTTCCTGATGTTGGGGCGGTACTTTGCCCGCTTTGACGAGTCCCCCACCAACAAGGTCAACATCAACGGCAACTACATGAAGGAATACTGGGGCGAGGGCTCCAACCGCGCGCGCAACTGGCAGCGCTACGACCTGGGCGGCGCGGCCAAGCTCTCCTTTGAGGAGGGCGTGGATTCCTACGTGCCCTATGCCGGCTCCCTCAAGGACAACGTCAACACCTCGCTTTACAAGGTGCGCTCCACCATGTGCAATTGCGGCGTGCTCTCCATCCCCGAGCTGCAAAAGAACGCGCGGCTGACGGTGGTCTCCTCCACCTCCATCGTCGAGGGCGGCTCGCACGACGTGCTGCTCAAGAACAAGGGCATTCAGGCGGAGTGATCGATGAAAGAGGCGCGGAAAGTCATCCTTTCCGCGCCTTCGTTTTATTTGCGCCCCAGCGCCATCAACGCATCCGTTAAAGTCGGGCCTTGGCGTTACAGCGCGGCCAGCACCGCGGAGCTGGCCTCCGCAAGGGCCTTTAGCTCATCCGGCGAGAGGACGAGGTCCGCGGCGGCGATGTTGTCCAGGAAATGGCGGGGGTTTTGCGTGCCCACGATGGTGGAGGTCACGCCCGGCTGCGCCAGGCTGTAGCGGATGGCGGCCTGGGCGATGGTGACGCCGTGCGCCTGGGCGATGTCGCGCAAAAGGTTGAGCAGCGGCAGCTCCCGCTCGAGCGCCTCGGGCTGGAAGAGGGGCTTGGCGGTGCGGAAATCCGTCACCTTTGCGCCGTAGAAGTGGAACGCCCCGGAGAGGATGCCCTTGGCGATGGAGTTGTAGGTCATCACGGAGATGTGGTTCTGCGCGCAGAAGGGCAAAACGTCGCGCTCAATGCCGCGGCAGAGCAAATTGTACTCCGGTTGCAGCGCGTCCAGGCGGGCGTAGCGCATCGCCGCCTGCATCTGCTCTACCGAGAAGTTGGATACGCCGATGGCGCGGATCTTGCCCTGGTCCTTGAGCTGGTTGAAGCCCTCCATGGTGGAGCCAATGTCAATGCTGTCGTTGGGCCAGTGAATGTAGAGCAAGTCGATGTAGTCGGTGCGCAGCCTGCGCAGGCTGCCCTCGCAGGCGGCGATGACATCCTCCTTTTTCAGGTGCTCCTTGGCCACCTTGGTGCACAGCACCACCTTGTCGCGCACGGCGTGGAGGGCGTCGCCCACCACCTCCTCGGAATGGCCGCCGCCGTAGCTTTCGGCCGTGTCAAAGGTGGTGACGCCGTGCTCCAGCGCGGCGTTGAGCAGCGCGAGGTTCTCCTTGTCGCTTTGGACCTCCCAGGGACCGCCGCCCAGCTCCATGCAGCCGTGGACGATGCGGGAAACCGTGATATCCGTCGAACCCAAGTGAGTGTATTCCATCGTAATTTTTCTCCTTTACATGACAATTTGGTGCGGAGGGATGAGATGAGACTGCTGGTGGATGCCGACGCCTGCCCGGTGATCGAGCTTTGCGTGCGCGCGGCGGCCCAACGGGGCGTGGAAACGCTCCTCGTGTGCGATACGTCGCACAACGTGGAGGGCATGGGCGCGCGCACCCTCGTGGTGGAAAAGGGCGCCGACAGCGCGGATTTGGCGCTGGCGAACGCCGTGCGGCCGGGCGACGTGGCGGTTACCCAGGATTACGGCCTGGCGGCCATGTGCCTGGCCAGGGGCGCGAAGGTCCTGCGGCAGGATGGGCTGCGCTACAGCGCGGACAATATCGACGCGCTGCTGCTGGCGCGGCATACCGCCCGAAAGATCAGGCGCGGCGGGGGGCGTCTGCGCGGGCCGAAAAAGCGCACGGCGGCGGAGGATCAGGCCTTTTTAAGGGCGCTGGAAGAAACTCTGGACGAGAGGTGAGGCCCGCCCGGCGGTTATAGACCTTCGACGGGAGACGGCCCGCGCTGCGGCGCGAACGGCGCCGACGCGCCGCCGAGCAGTGCAGCCCGCCCAACGCAAAGAGATCAGCGGCTTTGGACCTTCGGCCCCAGCCGTGCGTATCCACGCAGCCATCGTTGGCGCTGGCGCGCGCTCTGGTCCCCGGCAGGTGCAGCCTGCCCAACGCAAAGTGGTCAGCGGTTATAGGCTTCCAGCACCAGCACGCGCATTTCCACATCGCCGTCGCCGTCGTTGACGATGGCGTGCGCGCCGAAGGCGGGGTTGACCAGCACGTCGCCCGCCTTGCAGGGCACCGTCTCATCGTTGCAGGTGTAGTGCCCGCTGCCCTCCAAGATGATGTAGAGCTCGTTGTCGTCCCCGTGCTTGTGAACGCCGAAGGAGGCGCCCTTGGGCAGGATGGTGTAGTTCAGAAAACGGATGGGCGCGTCAAAGACCTCGGCGGGCAGGATGTTGGCGTGATGGCACAGGCCCTGGCCGTCGTGGATGCAGTCATCGTGAAGCGGGGTCTCCAGAAAGTTGCGAATGACCATGAAAAAACCTCCTCGATACTCTTATAGGGTAAGGATACCACAGCGCGGCGCGGAAAAAAAGAGGGACGCGCCCAAGCGGGCGCGGAATTTGCAGCGACGCGGCGCGCGGACCCGCGATTGAGGGTGACAAAACGGGGCGCGCGGTGGTATAATAGCAAAGTATTTGCGTCCCCTGCCCGCCCGGCGGGCGGAGGAATGAAGGAGTTTTAACCGAGATGCTACGATTTGTGCCCGAGAAAACGCAGTGCTTCGTTGTGATGGACCTGGAGTGGAACCAGCACGCCAGCCGCACCAACCACGAGATCCCGCATGAGATCATCGAAATTGGTGCGGTCAAACTGGACCGAGACCTGCGCATTCTGGATGAGCGGCAATACATCATCAAGCCCGTCGTCTACCCCGTGCTCGACAAGCACATCCGCGAGGTGACGGGCATCGACCCGGAGGAGTTGGAAGCGGGCCTCTCCTTTGCGCGCGCGTTTACCCAGTTCGTCAAGTGGTGCGGCGAGGATGCCTGCCTGTGCACCTGGGGCCGCGATGATTATCCCGTGCTTTTGCGCAACACCCGCTACTACAAGATGGACCTGCCCCTGGACCCGCCCCTCAACGTGCAGATGGTCTATTCCCATCTTTTGACGGACAAGCCGTTGCAGCAGGTGGGCCTATCCACGGCCATGGAGCGGTTGGGCATGGACATGGACCTGCCCGCGCACCGCGCGCTCAACGACGCGCTCTACACCGCGCGCGTGCTCCAGCGCCTGGAGGGCGCCGTTTCCGCCGCGACGGAGGAGACGGCCCAGGCGCTGCGGAAATTCCTGAACGAGGAGGCGCTGGCCGCGCAGTCGGACACCCGCTCCGTGCCCACGACCTACACCAACTATGACGATGTGCTGGGCAACGCGCGCATGGTGGCGGTGCGCTGCCCCGTCTGCGGGGGCGAAACGGCGATGACGCTGCCCTGGTTCGACGCCGGTCACGGCCGCTTCATGGCGCTGTGCGACTGCCCGCAGCACGGCACATCCTTTGCCCAGATGCACTTTAAGCGCCTGTACAACAACAAGCTGGTGATGCACCAGCGCGCCTACCTGGCCACGCCCGAGCGCGTCGCCGACGTCATGGCGCGGCGGAACGCCGCGAGGAAAACGCTGCCGCGCGCGGCGCGCAAGGCCGTGCGCGCGGAGACAGGAGAGACAAAATGAGCATCCGCAACGCCCGTGCGGGCGACCTGAACGCCATCATCGAGATTGAGCGCGTCTGCTTTCCGCCGCAGGAGGCCGCAGGGCCGCAGGCGCTCACGGCGCGCTTTGCCGCCTTCCCCGAGTGCTTCTTCGTGGCGGAGGAGGAGGGGCGCGTGGTCGGCTTCATCAACGGCTGCGCGCACGATGAGCCCTGCCTGCCGGACGAATTGTACCACGACGCCTCTTTGCACCGGCCGGATGGCGCCTATCAGACGGTCTTCGGCCTGGACGTGCTGCCTGACTACCGCAAAAAGGGCATCGCGGCGAGCCTGCTTCGCCGGATGATAGAGGAGGCGCGTGCGCGCGGCCGCAAGGGCGTGGTCCTCACCTGCAAGGACGCGCTCAGGCCCTATTACGAGCGGTTCGGATTCGTGTGGCAGGGCGCGTCCGCCTCCACGCACGGCGGCGCGTCCTGGAACGATATGCTCCTTCTCTTTGACGCCGGGCAAAGGGACTGACGCGGCAGGACCGGACTGCGCCCATCAGACGGCCTTCGGCCTAAACGTGCAGCGCGACCACCGCAAAAAGGGCATCGCGGCGCGCCTGCTTCAGCGGATGATAGAGGAGGCGCGTGCACGCGGCCGCAAGGGTGTGGCCCTCGCCTGTAAGAACGCGCTCAGGCCCTATTACGAGCGGTTCGGATTCGTGTGGCAGGGCGCGTCCTGGAACGACATGCTCCTTCTCTTTGACACCGGGCAAGGGGACTGACGCGGCAGGACCGGACTGCGCCCATCAGACGGCCTTCGGCCCAAATGTGCAGCGCGACCACCGCAAAAAGGGCATCGCGGCGAGCCTGCTTCACCGGATGATAGAGGAGGCGCGTCCTGGAACGACATGCTCCTTCTCTTTGACGCCGGGCATAGGGACTGACGCCGCAGGACCGAACAGCACAACAAAATGAACAAGAGGGACAGGCCATCGATTTCACCGATGGCCTGTCCCTCTTGTTGTGCCCGCGGCGGTCAATACGGCGCGGTTTTTCGGCATGAATCCCATTATTGCGAGGATGCGCGCTGGCATGCGCTTGTGGCACGATGGGAACGTGGCGCAGACAAAGCGCTCAACCCTCGCGCTCAACCGCCGAAAGCCCAGCACGCTATAGCGCGGAAGAGAACTTTGGGTCCCCGCCCTGATGCAGCGATTCAACGCCCGCAAAGGCCGCGGCGCAGGAATGCGCCCCGCTGCGCATCAGCACGCAGGACACCGCTTGGGGTTTAGCGGCGCGGCGGACAAAGGCGTGCACGCCCACATACGCGATCAGCACGCTGGCCAAAACTTGCTCCCCAGGGGTTAAGAGGCATCCAGCGCGAAAGGGTCCGCCTGGAGGAGCGAGAGCCGGTCGCCCAGATGGATGGAGCGCGACCGAGGGAAGAACCTCCGCCCAGGCGCTTTCCGGCGGGGACTAGGACTATTTGTAGGAACGGCCGTAGCGCGCGGTCGCAATCTCGTTGATGTAGCAATCCAGCATGGGCAGCTCGGGCGTGCGCAACGCCAAGCTCACCGCCCGCGCCCGGTCGTAGGGCACGCGCACATGCTCCGTGGAGAAAACACCGTCCTCATCGTGCAAAATGAGGTAGCTCGCCTGGGTGATGCTGTCGCAGGGATTGCCCACCGCGCCGGTATTCATAAAGAAGCGGCCCTGATGGGTGAAGAAAAAGGGATGGTGCGCATCTCCCATGATGGTGATGTCGTGCGCGCCAAAGCGGTACATCGCCTTTTCCACGTTGGCGCGGTCGTTGTTGAGCATCGGCGTCACCACGCAGTCGATGGAATGGCGGCCGTGATAGGCCAGCACCGAGCGGCCGCAGAAATCCAGCTCCAGCGTCTCGGGCAGGGCCTGGATAAAGGCCAGGTCCTCGCCGGTCAGGCGCTGGCGGTAATAGGGAACGCCAAAACGCGCGCCATCCTTGGCGGTGAGGACCAACTGATCCCAGTTGCCGTAGATCGCGCCGGTGCACGCGCCCCGCAGCAGGGAAATCACCTCGCCCACCGAGGGCCCCTTGCCCAGCACGTCGCCCAGGAAGTAGATCTGTTCCACACCCCGGCGGTCAAGATCGCGCAGCACAGCCTCTAAAGCGGGCAGGTTGCCGTGTACGTCGGCGAGAAATGCGGCCTGACTTTTCATGTGTGAGTCCTCCATTCTGTAATCATGTGAGGGAAGCGCCCCGAACCCTGGAACGAGACCGCGATTTCAACCGCCAGGCGGAGAAAAGCGGGCGATCGCCCAAAGCGCAAGCGAGCCCCGTGCTGGAAGCGAACCAAGGAAAGCTTGTGCGATGACCGCAGCCCCCGCCGCGATGCGCGAAGGGGCGTCAATTCTGCGGTGAGGAGCAAAAGCGCCCGGACGCTCGCGTCGCGGGTGCAGTTGGGCCGTCGCCTGGGTGCTGACGGCTGGGTTTTGGCGCCGCGAAGGGCCGCGCGCCCCAAGGGCGCCGCGCGTATCCTCAGTCCGGCTCTCCCAGTTTTTCATAGATTTCGCGTATCTGGCGGTGGAGCTGATTGCGCAGCGCCAGGCGGGAATACCGCTCCAACGCGGTTTCAATGCCCTCGGACTCGATAAAGCGCATGAACGCCTGAGTGCGCGGGTCGTCGGAGGCGGGGTATCGGTAGGCGTTGGCGATGACGCGCGCCAGCGTGTCCGGCGAACCGCCGTGTTTCAGGCACAGCAGCGCCGCGCCCACCAGGCGGTCCTGCGGACCCACCTTGCGCGGGGTATCCGCACCCAGGCGGTTGATGGTATCGCCCAGCAGCGGGTTGTCAATCACGGCCAGGATGCGCGCGTTCCAGTCCGCCATTTCCTCCGGAGTGAATTCGTACTCGCCGCAAAGCCCCACGGAGGATTCCTCCAGCGCCCGGACTACGCCGTTGTGAATGTCCTCATTCTTCATGGCCTCCGTGGCCCAGACGTAGTGCCGCGGGCTGGCCAGATAGGCCACAGAGGCGTAGGCGGTGTTGAAGGTATACATCTTGCGGTGCGCCTCGGCCGAGAGATGGTAGGTCAGCCGGATCTTCTCCGAGCGGGGCGGCTCGCCCTTAAAGGCGGTGGCGTCCATGGGCATCTCCGGGTAGCCGTTGGTCAGCACCCCCAGCGGGTCGCGCTCGGCCAGGTTATCCGGCAGCTCCGGACACATGCAGATGGCCACCGTCTCCACAATGCCCACGCAGCGATGGACGTAGTCCAGCGCGCTGCCGCCCAGCATGTTTTCAAACAGGGTTTGCAGCCGGCGCTTGGCGTCCATCTCATTGATGCACAGCAGGATGTCCAGCGGCTCGTCGGGCGTTTCCATGGCCTTGCGCGCGATGCAGACGCCCAGCAGCGAGGCCACCGATTCGATTTGCTGCGAGGGAACCGCCAGCATCACCAGCGCGCCGCGCTTGGCGATGAGGTCGGATAGCTCTCCCTCCGCGCTCAGGGGCAGCGCGTCATACCCCTCGATAAAGACCGTTTCAAAATAGGTCTTGCGCGCCTTGTATATGGTGTAGCCGCGGGCGCTGTTCAAGCGCGCGACGCGGGTTTCGTCGCTGTCTACAAATGTCAAATGGCATCCGGCGCTCAGGAGAATTTCCGCGCAGAATCCGCGGCCCATCTTTCCCGCGCCGATGATTACCGCCATTCTCTTTTGACCCATGCTGCCCCTCCGTCTCTCATAAGGCTATGCCATGATTCTTTCATTATATCTTTCCCCGTGCCGTTTATCAAGAACTCGCCCGTAAAGTTCGGAATTTTTTCGACAGAAATTGCCGTTTCATAATATGATACTTCGTTTCAAAAATGGTTGCGCGCTTTTTTGTTCTGTGGTATACTCACATTGTTGAAACGGCGTTTTATATAGCAGAACAACACGCACGAGGAGAGAAACGAGATGGAAAAGGCAACCGTTCAGTCCATTGACCGCGCATTGTCCATAGTAGAAGCGCTGGCGGGGGAGAAAGAGGGCCTGGGCGTTACGGAGATCTCCACGCGCGTAGGCCTTCACAAGTCCACGGTGCATCGCCTGCTATCGGCCCTTGGCGAACGCGGGTATGTCGAACAGCGCAGCGGCGGGGCCTACCGCCTGGGCATGAAAATCGTGGAGCTATCCAGCCTATACCTAAATCAAGTAGAACTCAAGACCGAGGCGCAGCCCTACCTGAGAAAGCTGTTGCAGCTGACCAAGCAGCCGGTTCACCTGGCGATGCTGGACGGCCTGGAGATCATCTATATTGACAAAATCGAGACCATCCATTCCATCCGCATGTACTCGCAGATCGGCCGCCGTTCCCCCGCGCTTTGCACGGCCACGGGAAAGGCGCTGCTCTCCGGCCTGCCGGATGCGGAGCTTTGTGAGAGGATTCGCTCTACCAAGCTGCCGACCTACACCTCGCGCTCCATCACCGATCCCGAGGCGCTGATCAAGGAGATCCGGCTCACGCGCCAGCGCGGCTGGTCCCGGGACGACCAGGAGCACGAGCCGGGCATCCGCTGCATTGCGGCGCCCATCTACGACTATCGCGGCAACATCATTGCGGCGGTGTCCACCTCGGGCTTAAAGCAGATCATCACCCCCGCAAGGGATGAGGAGATCGCCGGCCTGGTCATGGACGCGGCGCACAGCATCTCCCAGCGCATGGGCTACCGCGACTAATCCGCTGCCCTTGGCACAAAGTGCGTGGGTGCGCCATGGCTATTTTGTGCCTGCACAAATATATTATGCGTAAGCATAAAAAGGAGTGTACCTCAATGGCAAAAATCGTTACCTTTGGCGAAATCATGCTTCGTCTGGCCCCGCAGGGCTATCAGCGCTTCCAGCAGGCGCATTGCTTTGACGCGGTCTACGGCGGCGCGGAGGCGAACGTGGCAGTTTCTCTGTCCAACTACGGCATGGACGCGCACTATGTCACCGCCGTCCCCTCCAACCCCATCGGCGACGCGGCGATGAACGCGCTCAAGACCTTCGGCGTGGATGTTTCCGACGTCGTCCGCTCCTCCAAGCGCCTGGGCGTCTACTACTGCGAGAAGGGCGTTTCCATGCGTCCCTCCAAGGTGGTCTACGACCGCGCGGACTCCGCCATTGCCAATGTCAAGCCCGGCGATTTCGACTGGGATAAGATCTTTGAGGGCGCCGATTGGTTCCACTGGACCGGCATCACCCCCGCCCTTTCCGATGGCACCGCGGCCGTTACCCTGGAGGCCTGCAAGGCGGCCAAGGCCCGCGGCGTGAAGATCAGCTGCGACCTGAACTACCGCAAGAACCTGTGGAGCCGCGAGAAGGCGGGCCAGGTCATGGGCGAGCTGGTTCCCTATGTTGACGTGCTGATCGCCAACGAAGAGGACTCTGCGGATGTCTTTGGCATCCATGCCGATAAGACCGACATCAACAGCGGCAAGCTGGATGTGGAGGGCTACAAGTCCGTTGCCCGCAAGCTCGTGGAGCGCTTTGGCTGCGAGAAGGTCGCCATCACCCTGCGCGAGTCCCTCTCCGCGTCCGATAACAACTGGTCCGGCATGCTCTATGACGGCAAGTCCGGCGAGATCTCCATCTCCAAGAAGTATTCCATCCGCATCGTGGACCGCGTTGGCGGCGGCGACAGCTTTGGCTCCGGCCTGATCTACGCGCTGCTGGCGGGCTATGACAACCAGGGCGCTGTGGAGTACGCGGCGGCTGCCTCCGCGCTCAAGCACACCATCGAGGGCGACTTCAACATGGTCTCTGTTGCCGAGGTCAAGTCCCTGATGGGCGGCAACGCCTCCGGCCGCGTGCAGCGGTAAGCAAATCCACACAGGTAAGCAAAAAAAGCCCCCCGCAATGCGTTGCGGGGGGCTTTCGCGCGCAAAGAGCGCCGCGCCGGTATTGGGTATCCTCCTCCATCTCCATCTTGTTTTCGATCGGTTCGGCCAATGACGCGGGCTCCCGATTGCGCGCCCGCCGCCTGGCGGCATGGCTGACGATTTAGATCCTTGCGCCCCGATCATTCCGTACCCTCCGCGGGCATGCGGGGCAGACTCTACTCCTTGAGCTTGGCGAAGATCATGCGGCCGGCCGAGGTTTGCAGCACCGAGGTCACAACCACCCAAACCGATTCGGAGATGCACTTTCTGCCGTTTTCCACGACGATCATGGTGCCGTCATCCAGGTAGGCCACGCCCTGGTTCTGCTCCTTGCCCTCGCGCATGATCTGCACCAGCATTTCCTCGCCGGGCAGCACCACGGGCTTGAGGGCGTTGGCCAGGTCGTTGATGTTGAGCACCTGAATACCCGATACGCCCGCCACTTTGTTGAGGTTGTAGTCGTTGGTCACCACATATCCGCCGCGAAGCCGCGCCAGCTTGAGCAGCTTGACGTCCACCTCGTCGGTGTCGTCAAAGTCCTGTTCGTCCACCTGGATTTGGATGCCCAGTTCCTTTTGCATGCGGGAAAGGATGTCCAGGCCGCGGCGGCCGCGATTGCGCTTGAGCGGGTCTGCGGAGTCGGAGATGTGGCGCAGCTCCTTGAGCACGAAGTTGGGCAGCACCAGCGCGCCCTCGATAAAGCCCGTCTTGCATAGGTCGAAGATGCGGCCGTCGATGATGACGCTGGTATCGAGCACCTTGAGCGATGCGGCGTGATCGGGCGCGGCCGGGCCCTTCTCGGTCTGCTGCTGCAATTTGCGCACCCAGCCGAAGTTTAATTCCCGCCATCGCTTGATGCCGATGGTGGTGCCCAGATACCCAAACAGGATGTACACCCCCACGCTGAGCACGGTGTAGATCCAGGTGGAATGTCCCCACATGAACATAAACGTGATCAGGAACGAGAGCAGAACGCCCAACAGCAGCCCCAGGGAGCCAAAGATCATGTCCATCATGGGCACGGAAGAGAGCTTGCCCTCGATCCAGCGCATCAGGCGGATGAACGCCATGCCGCACGGAATGGAAAAAAGATAGAATATGATTGCGAAAATACCCGCGCCCAGAATGTATGCCGTAAGGGAGACCCAGGGATAGATGTCCGCGTGATCGGGGGAGATCAGCTTGATGCTGACCATAAAGCCCATTAGCTCGTTGACCATACCCAGTCCCAGCAGAACGCCGAATGCGGTCAGGACCCAGCGCATGGTTTTTTTCACGGGTTGCGTCACCTCCTAATTGGATAAGATGGGGTTGTCCGCGAGGGCCTCTCGCCTTGGCCCGTTTGCTTCGATTTAGAAGAGAAGGGCCAGCGCCTCGCTCAGGGTGGTTACGCCGCGCGCCTCCACGCCCTCGGGCACGCGCAGCGCGCGCAGGTTGGCCTTGGGCAGGATGAGGTGGGTGAAGCCCATGCGCGCGCACTCGGCGAGGCGGCGCTCCATCATGCTCACCGCCCGCACCTCGCCCGTCAGGCCAACCTCGCCGATGAGCGCCCAATCGGGCGGGAGCGGGACATTGCGCAGGGACGAGACCACGGCCGCCGCAAGCGGCAGGTCGCAGGCGGGCTCATCCAGCTCCAAGCCGCCCGCCACATTCACGTAGGCATCCTGGTTGTAGAGCATCAATCCCGCGCGCTTTTCCAGTACCGCGAGCAGCAGCGCCAGGCGGTTGTAGTCAAACCCCAGCGCCTGGCGGCGGGGCGTGCCGAACGAGGTGGGCGCAATCAGCGCCTGAAGGTCCACCAGCACCGGCCGCGTGCCCTCCATGGACACCGCCACCGCTGAGCCCGCCGCGCCCGGGATGCGCCCGGAGAGCAGGAATTCCGAGGGATTGGGCACCTGCTCCATTCCCGTCTGTTCCATGCGGAATACGCCGATTTCGTTGACGGAACCAAAGCGGTTTTTCGCCGCGCGCAGGATGCGGTACTCCTGGTGGCGCTCGCCCTCAAAATACAAAACGGCGTCCACCATGTGCTCGAGCACCCGGGGGCCGGCCAGCGCGCCCTCCTTGGTGACGTGGCCCACCAGGAAGATCGTGGCGCCACCCTGTTTGGCGGCGCGCATCAAGATGCCCGTCGCCTCGCGCACCTGCGATACGGACCCGGGCGCGGCGTTTTTTCCAGGAACATAGACGGTTTGAATGGAGTCCACAATCATGTAATCGGGCGTGAGCGCCGCGCGCTGCGCCTCGATTTCGTCCATGTTGGTCTCGCTCATGACGTATAGGTTGCTGCCGCCCACGCCGAGGCGCTTGGCGCGCATCTTGATCTGCCGGGCGGACTCTTCACCGGAGACGTAGAGCACGCGCGCGCCTTGCTGCGCCAGACGGGCGGATACCTGCAAAAGCAGGGTGGACTTGCCAATGCCCGGGTCGCCGCCGATGAGCACCAGCGAGCCGGACACGATGCCGCCGCCCAACACGCGGTCGAACTCCTCGATGCCGCAGCGGGCGCGCTCCTCCTGTGCCTCCTCGATCTGGAGCAGGGTTTTGGCCGGCGCGGATGGCGCGCTAACGGTGCTCCTGCGCAGAGGCCCTGTCATGGGCGTGCTGGCGGGCTCAGGTTGTTGTTCCTCCATCTTGTTCCATGCGCCGCAGGAGGGACAGCGGCCCATCCACTTGGCGGATTCATAGCCGCAGTCAGAGCAGATATAGAGCAGTTTTGTTTTGGGCATGATGCGTTATTCCATTTCTAATAAAATCAACGGGTGGACGGATTAAGGCTCCCCTTGAGGGGAGCTGTCGCCTTGGGCGACTGAGGGGTGGGGGATGGAACCAGCCGGCGCCAGGAGGCGAACCGCCAGATCGATTGCCGTGCACACGCCGGGAAAATCGTTGAGAATGCGCTCTGCCGAGAAGCAGAGAACCTGAATGCCCAAAGAGTGAAGATAGCGCGCCTTTTCGGTCAATGCAAAGGCGGGTGGGGAAAGCGGCCCCATCACCTCTATTGCCAGGCGGGCTTTGTAGCAGAAAAAATCCACAGTGTAGTCACCGATGATCTCCTGGCGGCGGAAGCGAAGGGGGTAACGGCGCAGAAAATCATACCATAGATGTTTGGCAGCGCGGGACATGCCCTTGCGCTGCTCACGGGCGGCCTCTACGCTGCCCTCCCTGCGCGGGAATCGATTCTCCTGCATGGATCGTCCCACCCCTCCGTCGCGGTGCGCCGCGACACCTCCCCTCAAGGGGAGGCAGTCTGCGTTCATTTCCGATAGGGTACGCTCAGATAATCCAATTGATCGCCGTCCTTGGCGGATCTATTGAACCAGACCACGCGGCGGCCCGAAACCACCGGCATAATGCCGCGCTCCCCCTCGCGGTTGAGGCGGGCGTAGGAACCGTCTTTGTAGAAATAGGCGTAGATGTTGCCGTCCTTGCCAAAGACGAGCATTTCATCCCCAAGGGCATAGGTGATGACGCCCTGGCCGATGCAGCGGACCTCATCCCCGACCTTCAGGTATAGCGTGGAATCAGGCGCCTTGTTCTTATCGATCCAAGCCCAGACCTCTCCATTGGTGATGGGATCATGCACGTACATGCCCGGGCGGAACACGGCGGGCTCGTAGTCATCCTGCGCAAAGTAAGTCAAATCGCAGTAGTAGATGGCGCTCTTCTCGCCATTGAGGATGCTGTCCTCTTGGCTCTGTTCCGGGTCGGAGGCGGCCCAAATGATCTCCGTGTCGTAGATACCGGGCGCGGACACGCCATAAGTGGACATGGCGCGCTCAATGGACTCCGCAAAGCCGGGAATGGATGCGTTCTCCTCGGAGATGAGGTCCACGACGTACAAGCGCTCTTCCTTTTCCTCGTTCTGTTCAATCCACATCAGGTAGTCCTGCGACAGGCGCAGCTTGGGAACCGCGAAGGAGCACTCCTTGATGAGCCGCGGCTTGGCGTTCGCCTCGTTGCGATCCAGCACATAGATGGCGTTGGAGCCCTTCTGGTCGGTGTCCAGCCAGGCGATGTAATCGCCGTTGAGAACGGTTTCGAAGATCTCGCCGTCCTTGATCTTGACCTTGGCGACCTCCTGCTCCGTACCGGTCTCCAGATCGTACAGATACAGCGTCTTGAGCAGCGGCTTTAGCAGGGAGCCGGTCCCCGCGGAATAGACCATTTCGTGGCCAAAGACATCGGGGGTATTGACGCTCTTCTCCTTGGAGGCAATCTCCACAATGCCATCGGAAAGATCGATGGGGTTTTCCAGAGAGGAACCCGGCGCGCCCGAAGGCTCTGGGGAAACGGGATCAAGGCCCGGGTCCGTCGCAGTGGGCGTCGCGGACGGCGCCTTGACGGAAACAGGCTCCTGCTTGCCGCTGCGCACCGCGCAGGCGCGGATGCCAAAGGTCAAGCCAAACAAGAGGGCAAGCAGCACCAGTCCCGTGGCAATCACCGCGGACCAGCGGATGTTTTCTACGCCGATGCTCTTGGGGGATTCGGGATTTTTATGGGGACGCCCGCGGCGCGGCGGAACCTTACTCAATTTCCTCAGCACTCCTTTCACCCTCTGGGGGAGGGTACACTCCTACACGAACCAGTATAACATAAAGTTCGGCATTTGGCACAGCCAGTTTTTATCTGCACGCCGCGGGCTTTTCGCGCCGGATAGCGCGGAGCGGTCCGCACTAAAGGGACGCGCCCGTTGCGTTGCGCTGCGCCCGCGCGGCCAGCGCCTGCTCGCGCTCCTGATCGGGCTTGACCAGGTAGGCCACGATGATGTTGCCCACCGAAAAGAGCGCGGCCATGAAGAACACCCACTGGCTGCCCCAGTATTTCCACACGAGGCCGCCCGCCGCTGCCGCCAGGATGGAGACGATGTGGTCAAGGGAGACGCCGGTGGAAAGGGTTGCCGTGACCTCGTCCTCGTCATAGGCGATGGAGCGCAGGTAAATGGCGTTGACCATGCCGATTTGCATGGAGAGGCGATCCAGCACAAAGAGCGTGTAGACCACAAACACGGGCCAGCCCACGTCCGGCAGCGCGCCGGAGGTGATGCCCAGCACCACAAAGCCGTAGAGCGTATAGACGCCGATAAAGGTCAGGGCGTCCACATACATCATCTTCTTGATGCCGAATTTATCCATCCATTTGCCCAGGCGCGACAGGAAGAAGATGCAGATGAAGCTGGAGACGATGGAGAGCAGCGCCGTGGTATCCGCCTTTTTCATCAGCAGATCCACCACCACCCAGGTGCCGTAGACAAAGGCGATCTGCTTTTGCACGCCGCGAATGACGGTGAGCAGATAATAGTACTTGTACTGCTTTCGAAAGACGAGCCGCAGCTTCTTGCCGCGCGCCACCGGGCGCCGGTCCACGCGGCGGTCCAGCGCAAGCAGCGCGATCACAGCCAGCGCAAAGCACACCGCGCCGATGAGGAAGGGGAGCTTGACGGGCGTGGTAAAGGAGAACCAATTCAAGCGGAAGCCGAAGAAGATGAGAAGCGCCGCGACAAAGCCCACCGCCGACTTGACGCTGTTATACTGACCCATGCGCTTGCCGATGCGGTCAGGCTCGGCCAGGGACATGCCGATGGAGTCCTGAAGGGGCATGAAGAGATGCTGACCCATGGAGTAGATGAACAGAAAGACCAGCATGCCCCCAAAGGGCGGCGTGAACAGCCCCAGCACCGTGAGCCCGATGACGGACAGAATCTGCGCAAAGACGGCCGAGCGCACGTCCCCAAAGAAGGAGAGCGCCGCAATCAGCAGAGCGCACAGAAAGCCCGGCAGCTCGCGCGGAAACTCGATGAACCCGCGCAGCACAGAATCCACATGATAGGCGTCCTTGAAATAGTTTGCCAGCACGCTGTCGCTCATGCCGTTGCCCAGAGCGACCAGAAGAATGACCACCAGATACAGCAACATAGCGGGAGACATCTCCCGGAGCCATTTTCGCATCAAAAATCCCTCCGAATGCTTGGTTGCGGTCGATTATAACCAGCATACCACATCTTCGAAGGGATGAAAAGATGCCGCATCAATTTGCCGCGCGCCCGGCGCACGGCAGGGGGAGTTGCAGGGGGAAAGGGCGTGCCGGTCTTGCGGCGGTTAGGCCCTGTTCAGCGCCTCCCAAGCCGACTGAACCTGCTCAATGGCGATCTCCGCGCCCGCGGCCAGATAGCGCTCGCCCAGCTCGGCTGTGGACTGCCTGGGATCGTCGGTGACGGAGAAGTCCGCGTTGGGATGGCCGGCAAAGGCGCTGCCATCCGCCATGCCGTATTGCCACATGACGATGGGCTCTCCCTCGGGCGGCAGCTTTGTTAGGTCCACGCTTTCGGTCAGCGCCATCGCGGTGGAGATCTCCGCGCGGGTGGCGTGGCCAGGGTCCTCGCCCGGGAAGCCCAGCGAGGCGACGGGGAAGACCACCAACACCTTTAGGTCCGTCTCGCCGTTAAACTCGGCGGCAACGCGCTTTAAGGATTCCACCTGACCCGACGCGCCGTGGCCGTTGACCACGACGGCCAGCTTGTAGCCCTGCTTTTTGAGCAGGCGCAGATGCTCGCGCAGCACCAGGGCGAAGATGTCCTCTCGGAAATAGTAGGAGGGCACGTTGTTGGCGGGAAAATCCATGCCCACAACGTATTGATCGGTATCGGAAAAGCCGAGATTGGCAAGGTCCTGCGGCCGGCGCTCGCGCTCGGTGCCCAGATAAAGGGGCGGAAGCACCACGCCGCCCACGCGGCGCGCGCACCGCTTGGCCACCTCATAAGCGGTCAAGGGATCAGTGCCAAAGGGCGCGGCAGGGCCGTGCCACTCCAAAGGCCCCACGGCAAGATACGCGATGGAGCAGCGCTGCTTCTCCGCCACAATCTGGTCAGGACGCATCAGCTCCAATTGAATTTCACGCATAAACCCATCCTCCTTTATTTATGTCTGTTCTTTGTATAAAGTAGCACGATTTTCGGGCGTTGTAAAGGCGGGGGAAACACGTTCTTAACACGTTGGGCGCGCCTAATTTACACGCGGGCATTGTAGTTGCGCGCGAAAAAGCCTACAATAGAAAGAAAAATGCAAGGGTGGGTCCGTCTGTTGAGCAGTTATGTTTCAGTGATTATCAATCAAGTGCTGCTGATGCTCATTTTGGTGGTGGCGGGGGTGATCTGCTATAAGACGCGCGTGATCACCAAGGAGGGCAGCAAGCACCTGTCCGACCTGCTGATCCTGCTGGTCAGCCCGGTGGTGATCTTCGTATCCTATCAGCGGGACTTTGACAAGGAGATGCTTCTGGGTCTGGCCGCGGCCTTTGGCCTGTCGCTGTTGGGCTTTGCCATCGCCATGGCGGTGGCGTACTTGCTGCTGCGCAAGAGCGGGAAGCACGATTACGTCATCGAGCGGTTTTCCACCATTTACTCCAATTGCGGCTTTATGGGCATTCCGCTGGTGATGGCGATGTTCGGCACCGAGGGCGTGTTCTATCTGACCGCGGTGCTGACCGCGTTTAACCTGATCGTGTGGACGCACGGGCTGTTCCTCTTCACCGGCAGCGGGCAGTTTGACGCCAAGGGCCTGCTGCGCGCGCTGTGCTCGCCCTCCATCATCGCCGTGCCGGTGGGCCTCGTCTGCTTTTTGCTGCAATGGCGGTTGCCGCAGGTGGCCTTTGACGCGCTGAACTACATCTCGGGCATGAATACGCCGCTGGCCATGCTCATTGCGGGCGCGACGGTGGCGCAGACCAACCTCATCAAGACCTTTGGCCGCGGGCGCACCTATTACGTCTGCGCCCTCAAGCTCCTCCTGGCCCCCATCCTGGTGGTGCTGGTCTTCTCCCTCTTCCGCCTGCCCACCATCATCACGCTGACTGTGGCCGTCGCCCTGGCCGCGCCCACGGCCGCCATGGGCACGATGTTCTCCATCCGCTATGACCGCAACGCGCTCTACGCCTCGGAGCTGTTCGCCGCGACCACCGTGCTTTCGGCCCTCACGCTGCCGGTGGTGGTATGGGTTGCGGGCTTCCTGCTCTAGCGGCCTGCCGCTGCGCTCATCTGCCCCTGAGCTCGGCCAGGATCTCCGCCGCCATGCTCAACAGCTTGTCCCATTTGGCCTGCCGGGCCTCCGCCGGCGTGTAGTGAACGGTGTATTCGCCGTCAAATAGGATGATGTTCATGCGTACCTCCTTCAGGGCTTGTCCTCCCGGACGGCTGCCTCTCCTTAGATGAATATGTGCGCCCACATGGTTTTATGCCCATTTTGGCGCGTTTGGTTGACTTCTTAGGAGGTTTTTACAGAAAAAGTCCCTCGGCCGCTGCTGGCCGGGGGACTTTTTCTGTGCGGGGCCTCATCGCCGTCCAGGTCTTCCCATCCACCAGCCGTTTAGGCGGGCGCGTATTTGCAAAGTGGTAAAGAAAAGCCCCAGCATCAACGCAATGATGCTGGGGCTTATGGCACCTCCCAGGGGATTCGAACCCCTGTTGCCGCCGTGAGAGGGCGGTGTCCTAGGCCACTAGACCAGGGAGGCATATGAAATGGCAGCGGGACTAGGATTCGAACCTAGGCAATACGAGTCAGAGTCGTAGGTGCTACCGTTACACCATCCCGCTATACCCTGTGTTGGCTCGTTGCCGTGTCAACGAAGGTAATTATAGCAGGGGGGAGAAAACTTGTCAACACTTTTTTTCAAAAAAGGAAAAATTTGTGAGGAGTAGTATTAAGTTGCAAGGTTCAAATGATCCTTCGCAACTTATTTT
>CAOKIU010000014.1 GCA_948468595.1 uncultured Christensenella sp. | reverse complement strand
CGGCACGATTCTGGCCTTTGTCCCCCATTACAAGTTGGCCGCCTATGTCCAGATGATGGATCAGGTCTTTGGAAAGGGCGCGTGTACGGTGCTGGGCATCCGCCCCGTGGGCGCGAAAAAGGTCGCGCTGTAAATGACGGAATTTGAGACGCATTCGGCCGCTCAGACCGAGGAGGTGGCGGCTTTCCTCGCCAGCGGCTTGCGCGGCGGCGAGGTGCTGCTGCTCTCCGGCGGCCTGGGCGCGGGCAAAACGGCGTTTGTGCGCGGCCTGGTGCGCGGCCTTGGCGGGGACGAAAATGAGGTTTCCAGCCCGACGTTCGCGCTGATGAACCAATACGAGGCGCGCCTGCCGGTCTATCACTTTGACCTCTACCGTTTGAGCGGCCCGGAAGAAGTCGAGGACCTCGGCTTTGAGGAGTACTTCTTCTCGGGCGAGGGCGTTTGCGCGGTGGAGTGGGGCCAGGTTGCCGGCGGCCTTTGGGACAGCTTAAAGGTGATCCGCGTCATGCTTGCGGGCGAGGGGGAAGAGCGCCGGATCACGGTGGAGGGATTGCATGATTTTACTGACTTTGGACGCCTCATCCAGCACGGCGTCTGTGTGCGTGACGCGAGATGACAAGGTGCTCTACGAGGGGTATCTGAACAACGGATTGACGCACTCCTCGTTTCTCTTGCCCATGGTGGAGGACGCGATGAAATACGCGGGTCTGGACATCGATGCGGTGGATGTCTTTGGCTGCGTGGTGGGCCCGGGGTCCTTTACCGGCGTGCGCATCGGCGTTGCGACGGTGATGGGGCTCGCCGGCGACAAGCCCTGCGCGCCGGTGGACGGCCTGGAGGCGTTGGCCGCACAGGCCGGGGCGTTTGACGGCCTCGTCTGCCCCATCCTGGACGCGCGCGCGGGCCAGGTCTACGCCGCCGTATTCGACGGCGGACGGCGCGCGATGGAGGACCGGCCCATCAAGCTGGAGGAGCTGTTGCAGGACCTTGCGGCGTCGGGCCGCCGGTGCCTGTTCTTGGGCGACGGTGCGGCCGCGCACGCGGCACGGCTGCGTCAAACGGATTTCGCCGTGGTTGCGCCGCCCGCCCTGCACGGGCTGCGCGCCTCGTTTGCCGCGGCGCTTGCGGCGGCCCGGCCGGAGACCTGGGTGCCCGCCGCCCGCCTGCGCCCTCTGTACCTGCGCGCGCCGCAGGCGGAGCGGGAGCGCGCGGCACGGCTTAAAAAGGAGGCGGAAGCATGCCAGAGGTGATGGTGCGGCCGATGTGCCTTGAGGACATCGACGGCGTGATGGAGATCGAGCACGGCTCCTTTGCCGTGCCCTGGACCCGGCAAGACCTGGTGGGCGAGCTCTCCAACACGGCGGCGCGGTATTTCGTCGTCATCGAGGACGGAATGGTGGCGGCCTACGCAGGCACGTGGTTGATCATCGACGAGGGGCACATCACCAATGTCGCGGTGCACCCCCAAAGGCGCGGCCGCGGTTACGGCGCGCTGGTGCTCTCGGCTCTGATGCAGGCAGCGGTGGATGTGGGCGTAACGTACATGACGTTGGAAGTGCGCGTGAGCAACGAGCCGGCGCTGGGCCTGTACAAAAAGCTGGGCTTCAAAAAGGCGGGCCTGCGCAAAAAGTACTACGAGGACAACGGCGAGGACGCGCACATCATGGTCAACGACCGCTTGCAGCAGTCCATTGACCGGGCCAAGGCTTAGGGCCTGGTCCGAGATGTAGCCTGGCCGCTGTCGTGAGCGCAATTGAAGCTGTGCGTAAAAAGATCGAAGCTGCCTTCGCACCTGTTCTATCGGATTTTAAAAGGTATTCACGCTGATTGGGTCTATCAGCCGGCTTGCGCACTTGCCCATTGCCGGCATTTCTTTCAAAGGACGAGGGCGCGCCCTCGTCCTTTGTTTTTGCCGATCGCGCGCTTCCAGCAAAGGGAATTATTTTAACCAAAGAGCGCATGCTAAGCGCGGAGGTGTTGAAGATGAACAGACCGCGAGACGTGATGCTCAACCGCATGCTGGAGGACGATCCCGACGCTTCGGAGCTGTACGCCCTGCTGCCCGAAGAGGTGCAGTCCATGGTGCAGCAATCCGCCGCGCGCATGAACACGGCGGTGGACGTGGAGAACATGGCCGGCGATTACCTCGACCATATCGATCAAATTTAGGGAGGAAATGAAGATGGCATATACCGCAGACGGCGTGGAGATTCCCCAGGGCCTGTCGCTGATGATGGCGCAGGACCTTGAAACGCTCAACCGGTTCAACGCGATGAGCGCTTCTGAGCGCCAGGCGCTGATCGATAAGGCGCGCCATGTTCAATCCAAGGCGGAAATGCAGCAGCTTGTCAGCAACATCGGCAAGGCTGAATAGGCGTTTTGCCCTCTGGGGCAGCGATTGACAAAACAGGCGGCAGATGCATTCATCTGCCGCCTGTGCTCGCTCTTATGGGGATTAGATCTCGGGAATGACGACCTCAACCTCGTGGCCCACTTCAGCGGACTTGACGATGTGGTCGATGATGGCCTGGTTATAGAGAATCTGGCTGGAGGGAATCGGCGCGCCCGTGCCGTTCTTCACCGCATCCAGGAAGGAGCGGATCTTGCGGTCGAACAGGCCGGGGCCCTTGGACTCGATGACGGGGATCTTGGTCTCCGTCTGCACGCCGGCCACGTCGTGGTAGATGGTCATGGGGCCGCCCACCGTGCCGTTCCAGCAGTCGGTGGAGGGGATGCGCAGGCTGCCCTTGGTGCCCATGATGATGCTGTCACCGGGCGTATCCAGGTGCATGGCCCAGGCAATGCGGAAGTCGAGGATGATGCCGCCATCCAGGCGCACGAACGCCGCGGCAAAGTCATCCACGTTAAAGCGCTTGGCGTCCTTTTCGGACTGATAGTCGGTGCTGGTTCCAAAGTAATTGGAGGTATAGCCCGTCACCGTCAGCGGCTTGGGATAGCCGATGGCGTTGAGCACGCAATCCAGCGAATAGCAGCCGATGTCGCCCATAGCGCCGATGCCGCCGGTGGACTTTTCAATAAAGGTGGAGTTGGGGATGCCGCGGCGACGGCCGCCGCCGGTCTGAATGTAGTAGATCTTGCCCAGGACGCCGCTGTCGACGATCTTCTTGATCATCTGCATGTTCTCGTCAAAGCGCGGCTGGAAGCCGATGGAGAGCACCTTGCCGCTCTTCTTCTCCGCGCGCATGATCTCCACAGCCTCATCCGTGGTGACGCACATGGGCTTTTCCAGCAGGACGTTGACGCCCTTTTCCAGCGCATAAATGGTGCAGGTCGCGTGCTGCGTGTTATAGGTGCAAACGCTGACCGCATCCAGCTCCTCGCTGTCGAGCATGGACTTGTGGTCGGGATAGAAACGGCAGCCCTCGATGCCATACCGCGCGGCGAACTTCTCCGCCTTGCCGGGAATCAGGTCCGCCATGGCCACAACCTTGACGTCCTTCATGCGCTTGTAGGACTCGATGTGCGATTCCGCAATCCAGCCCGTGCCGATGATGCCGATCTTGAGCTTATCCTCGTCGCGCACCTCGACCTCTTCTACGATTTCGGTTTGCTGAAATTGATTGAGTACCTCGTCGCCTTTTGTCGCCATAAGGTTTCCCCCTATCGTTGCATTGCGGCGCGTGTCCGCTTGTAACCCTAGTATAGCATGAATGCTGCAAAATGTAAGCCGTCCAGGGCGAATTTTCTTACAAATTTTCCCTGCAAGGCCCCCGCCCAGCCAACGCAAACCCATGGCCCTTCGTCCCCATCATTTGCTCACGGCCTTGTAGAAAAAATCCTTCAAACTTTTCAACGCCTCCTCCGCATAAGTTTTGCCAATGGGCACTTCAAACCCATTGGTCAAAGTGATCGCCTTTTTCGTATACTTTACAGCGTAGGCGATATTTAGAATATAGCCGCGATGACAGCGTACAAATAAATCGGAAGGAAACGTTTCGGCGTACTTTCCGAAAGCACCTTTCAGGGGCATCGCGTATTCCCTGCCAAAGCGCGTCACGATTTTCACCGAATGAATCCCAGAAACAATGTAGAGAACATCCTGATACGGCATTCGGATAGAAAAGCCTTGTTTTGTGATTAAAAAGCTCTGATGCAGGATGGCCGAGGTATTCCGCCTGTCAAAACAATAATCAAGACAGGCGTGCACTTCATTTTCTCGAATCGGCTTCTTTAGGTACCTATAAGCCGAGACTTCATACCCAAGCCGCAAATAGCGATTGTCATTGGTGACAAATATAATGGGAATGTTGAGGTCTGTCTCCCGCACTCTTTGTGCCAGTTCAAACCCGCTCATGTATTCAAAATGTATATCCAGGAATAAGGCGTCGAATATCTTCCCCTTTTCCCAATCATCCCACAAATCATCCGCAGAGGCATACACGGTTGTATGAACATCCGTATGGCCGTTTATCCGAATCCAATTATCTATAAAACCAAGCATCTCATCGACATAAAGCTGTGCGTCTTCACACACTGCAATATCCATCGCCCCAACCGCCTCTCCTGCGCGCTGGCCATCATCATTTGGGCATTGAATGCGCGTGCCCCTTGGGCTCGATCCGATATTGAAGCACTCCACAGCTTGAAACATCCTTTTCTCCCCAATTCGATAATTTTCGACAATTTAGTACAAAGAACATCCCGATTCCTTTTCGCTATCCATTAATCTGTAGAACATCCCGATTCTAATTTTTCGTGGGAAATATTTTAACACAAATGTAATTTCGTTTCAAGCGCATCCTCCGCCCCCTGCCCAGAAAAAAAGCAAGCCGTTTTCGCGCAATCATGCATCAAATCACAAGCGGCATTCGTCTAATGACGTATGGGGAGGCGGCATCTGTACGCAGGCGCCCAGGTAGGCCAAATGGACGCAAAAAAACCGCCCAAGCAATGCTTGAGCGGCCATGGTGCCGGTGGCCGGACTCGAACCGGCACGCCATCGCTGGCGGTGGATTTTGAGTCCACTACGTCTGCCAATTCCATCACACCGGCGTAAAAATGGCAATTCCCGCCACCCTTCCACAAAATTGGATCATGGAAAGGGAGGAATGTCACCTGTGAGCGCCGAACTCATTACCCTGTAACTCCAAACCACAGGGGGAGTTGCCTACACCGAGGGGAAGCGATTGTTCCCTCCATGCGGCGCAATCACAGGAAATAGTATAGCAGTTTTGCCATGAAATTGCAAGAGGGGAATGCATCTTGCACGCACTTTATCGCCCATGCGGACCTAGGCGCATGGATGTATTGGGAGGGGATTATGGATACCGATCAGCTGAATCTGAAGCGGGCCGCGCGCGGCGACGAGCGCGCGTTTGAGGAACTCATTCGGCCATACACCGACGTCACCTATCGCCTCTGCCTGCGCATGATGGGCAACGAACAGGATGCGGCCGATATGGCGCAGGAGGCTCTTGTGCGCGCCTGGCGCTCCCTATCGACCTACAAGGGACAATCGCGCTTTTCCACCTGGCTCTATCGCGTCACCAGCAACGTCTGCTTGGACGAACTGCGCAAGCGGCGCAACGACCACAGCGAGTCGATACAGGAGATGCGCAAGAGTGGATTTGAACCCGTGGACCCCCAGGAGACGCCGGAAAAGGCGCTGGACCGCCAAGAGCTGCGGCGCACGCTGGAAAGCGCGATTGCATCCCTCGGCCCGGAGCAGCGCGCGGCCCTGGTTCTGCGGGACGTGCAGGGCTTGCCCTATGAACAGATCGCCGAAATCCTCGGTTTAAACCTCAATACCGTTAAATCGCGCATATCCAGATCGCGCGCAGCGTTGCGGCGAGTGTTGGAGCAGGAAGCGGAACTTTCCGCAAAAAAGCGCGTCTAATGGTACGGAAGGGAGGGAGAAAGAGCATGAAATGTGCGTTGTTTTTGCAGAACCTGGACGGTTACTTGGACGAGAGCCTGTCCGGGATTGAAATGGAAGCGATGCGGGAGCATCTGGATGCCTGCGCGGAGTGCCAAAAAGCCTATCGCGAACAAAAGGAGCTGTTGGACGCGCTCGGACACTTGGACGAGGAGGTGTTTGCGCCCGACGATTTGGTGGAGGGCGCGATGCACCGCATCCACAAGGAGCGCTCCTTCCGGCGCAGGGGTCCCTGGGTGCTGGGGGGCATCGCCGCGGCGCTGTGCCTGACGTTGGGCTTGACCGCGCTGATGGGCGGAATGGGCACGATGAAGGAGAATTGGAGTTCTTCGCCCGCGGAGGCCCCCACGGCGCTTTACGCTTCCGGCGCAGGCATGGACAATGGCTTTAGCGCGGATATGGCGGAGATGCCGGAACCCATGCCCACCATGGCGGCGGAAAAGGGTTACGCCATGCAGGCGGCGCCTGCGGGAGAGGAAAGGGCCAGCGATGTCTCCGGCCAGTCGGAGGCCGATGGGGAGACAATGACCCAAGGGGCTGAGCACGGCCTAAAGATCATTCGCGAGGCGCGCTTGGAGATGCAGACCGAGAACTACGAAGCGGACCGAGAGGCGCTAATTTCGCTGGTCTCGTCCCTGGGCGGGTATGTCACCTCCAGCGAGGAGTCCGGCAGCGCCAAGCTGATGGATCAGGGCGGCGGCAACCGCTACGTATCCATGGTGCTGCGCGTGCCCTCCAGCCGCCTGGACGAGTTCCTGGAGCAGGCCAGGGCAGTGGGCATTCCCCTTGTCAGCAGCGTCAGCGAGCAGGACGTCACCGGCCAATACACCGACACGGACCGCAGGCTCCAGGCCTACCAGAAGCAGTACGACCGCGTGCTCGCGATGATGGACAAAACGGCGACGGTGGAGGAGCTGATCCAGATCGAATCGGAGCTCTCGCGGCTGGAGCTCCTCATTGAGGAAAACCAGGGCATGCTCAATTATTGGGATGGCCGGGTGAATTACTCCACGGTTTACGTGTATCTTAACGAGGTGCGGCGGGTCACGCCCGCGGACCCCACGCTGGCCCAGCGGCTGCAAAACGCGCTGGCGAATTCCTGGGACGACTTTAAGGAGGGCGCCAAGGACTTGCTGGTCAACCTCTACGGCAGCATCCCCTACATCGTGACCTGGGTGGTGATTCTGGGCATCGCCGCGCTGGCGGCGGTGCTGGCGGTGCGCCGGGTGCGCAGGCGTCGCCAGGAAAAATAGCGATAAAGAGGACCGCGAGCGGTCCTCTTTCTTATTTTACTCCCTTTTCGGAATTGTGTATCCATTAAAAACCGGCTTATAAATATACATTGCAGGCAAATATTTGATAATCAAGTATATAAATTGAAAATTATATGGGAGTTATGTATAGTGGCGAAAAAACAACTTAGTTGCATAAGGATTATTTTTATACTGTCAGGATTTGTTGCACTTTGGGCAGTTATTACAGATGCGTGGGGGTATTCAGACCGAATTTTCGGAAACAGTTTTCGTAACACAGGAACATATATTTATGGCTATTTTAGTCGATGTATATGGGCGATACCGGCGATATTACTCATTATCAAATACAACAGTCAATTAAAAATTCAAAAGTGCGAATTATATAAGCCACTTAAATTTGATAAATCATTGATAATAGTGATAGTAATTTCGTTGGGATATGTTGTCACCGGAATGTTTATAAATCATAAGGGGTTTTGGTTTAACAGCCGGAACACTTTGGGATTAGTTGTTGTTAAATACATTGTTGTAGGATTGGTTGAGGAGACTGTTTTCAGAGGGTGGGGATATAATTCGCTATCAAAAATCGTATCCCATAAAAAAGCAGCTGTAATATCAACTGTTTTCTTTGTATTATTGCATTGTCCTGCTTACTTTATTAAATTATATAGATTTGGAGTTTTCGATTTCATGGGACTGATAGGGCAAAGTAGCAGTGCTTTGATTTGGGGACTTGTACTTTGTTGGCTATTAAAAAAAAGCAAAACTCTGTGGAATCCAATTTTAGCACACACCATATATGACTTGACTTATATTTTATTTATTGGTGGAAATTGACTAACAAATTCCGGTTTAAAGAGTTGTCGGGTAAATGTAAGTCCGTAATCATATGTGAAAGTATACATTGTACTCCACATTTTAAGCTGTGGGTACACTTTTCCGAAAAGGGAGTTATTTTATCGGGCGAAAAACGCCAGCTGGGTTTTCAAAAGCATGGGCCGCCTTGGCGGCGGCCCTGGGGTAGCTCTTTGGGCGGTTGCCCTCACCGTGCCGTTGCGGGGCAGGTGCATCCCGCGCATTTTACGAGCGGCTTTGATTCTATTCGCCGCTCATTCGGCGCGGCGCGCCGCGTCCATGCGGTCCAGCTTGGCCACGCGGCGGCGGAATTCCTCGGAGGTGGAGAAGCGCGCCGCGAGGAAGAGGTCGATCAGCTCCTCGGCCACGGTGGGGCCGACAATCTGCGCGCCCAGCGCGATGACCTGCACATCGTCGTGCTCCACGCACTGATGGGCGGTGTACAAGTCGTGGCATACCGAGGCGCGGATGCCCGGCGTCTTGTTGCAGGCGATGGCCGCACCCACGCCCGTGCCGCAAAACATGATGCCCCGCTCCGCCTCCCCGGAGAGAATCGCGGCGCAGACCTTGGCTGCAATATCGGGAAAGTCCACGGGCGCGGGATCGTAACTGCCAAAGTCGATCAATTCATGCCCCTTTTGGCGCAGAACGTCCAGGAGCTGGATTTTGAGCGGGTAACCCGCGTGGTCGGAGCCAACGGCGATTTTCATGCGTCAATCCCCCTTGCGAAAATGATGCTGAAAAAAATGATTCGCCGCGCGCCTTTGCATCTCCTTGTCCGGCCGCATCTGTGGTATACTTAAAAGCGGACGAATATGTGATGCGGAGGATCTTCTTCTATGGATCGATTGGTTCTCATCGACGGCTACTCGCTGATGCACCGCGCGTTTTACGCCATTCCCGCGCTATCCAAGGATGGGGTGTACACCAACGCGCTCTTCGGCTTTTTCAACATGCTGCTCAAGGTGATCGCGGACGCCCGGCCGGATTACCTGATTGTGACGCTGGATGCGCACGCCCCCACCTTTCGCCATGGCGTGTATGAGCAATACAAGGCGGGCCGCAAGCCCATGCCGGAAGAACTGCGCCCGCAAATGGCGATGCTGCGCCAGGTGCTCGCGGAGATCGGCATCCGGCAGGTGGAGCTTGCGGGCTACGAGGCGGACGACCTGATGGGAACGCTCTCCAAGAGCGCCGGCATGCAGGGGACCGAGTCCATCCTAGTCACGGGGGATCGGGACTCCTTTCAGCTCATCGGGGAGACGACGCGCGTCTGGTTTACCAAAAAGGGGCTGTCGGAGATCGAGGATCTGACGCCGGAGGCGCTGATGGAGGGCTACGGCCTGCGGCCCGACCAGGTTCCGGATCTAAAGGGGCTGATGGGCGACGCTTCGGACAACATTCCCGGCATCGCGGGCGTGGGGGAAAAGACCGCGCTCAAGCTGCTGGGCGAATATGACAAGCTGGAGGCCGTCCTGGCGAACAAGGACGCGATCAAGGGCAAGCTAGGTGAGCGCGTTCGGGAGGGCTGCGAGGTCGCGCGCATGAGCAAGACCCTGGCCACCATCGACCGCGACGCGCCCGTTCGCTTCGACCGCCAGGAGGCGCTGCTGCCCGCGCCGCCGGCCTTTGCGCCCGCCTTCCGCCGCCTGGGCTTCCGCTCGCTCCTAGAGCGCCTGCCCGAGGACGCGCGCGCATCCCAGGAGGAGGAGCGCGACGAAGCATGGGCGCAGGAAGAGGTGCTGGACACGGCCGAGGCGATTGCCTCGTTTATAGAGAGAGAACCCGCGGCCTTTTCCCTGCACCGGGACAGCGACGCCCTTTGCCTGGCGGATAGCTTCGGGCGGCAAGCGCGCATCGCCTTGCAGGGCGATTTGCTCAGCCCGGGCATGGACGAGCGCAGCGCGCTGGATGCGCTCCGGCCCTGGCTGGAGGGCGGCGCGCAAAAGCGGCTTTTCGACGTCAAGGGCTGGCGCACGCACCTCAAGGCGATGGGATTCCTCCTCGCCCCGCCCTACATGGACGTCAGCATTGCCGGATACTTGATCGAGCCCTCGGACAGCGCAAGCGCGGAGAAGCTCTGCGACCGGCAGTTGGGCGCGCCCGCCTCGGCCAAGAGCCTATTCCGCCTGGCGGACGAGCTGACGCGCAAGTTGGAAGATCAGGGCATGAAGGCGCTCTTTGAGGAGGTGGAGATGCCCCTGTGCGCGGTGCTCTTTGACATGGAGCAGGAGGGCTTCCGCGTGGACCGCGCGGCGCTCGTTCAGCTTCAGGACCTCTTCGGCGCCAAGATCGCCCAATTGCAGCAGTCGATTTACGACGTGACGGGCGAGGTGTTCAACATTCTCTCGCCCAAGCAGTTGGGCGCGGTGCTCTTTGAAAAACTCGGCCTGCCCGCCGGGCGCAAGACCAAATCCGGCTACTCCACCGATGCCGAGGTGCTCGAGGGGTTGGCCCAGGCGCACCCCGTGGTGCCGCTGGTCTTGCAGTATCGCGCCTTTACCAAGCTCAAGTCCACCTATGTCGACGGCCTGCTCAAGCTCTCCGACGAGCGCGGCGTCATCCACACCACCCTCAACCAGACCGTCACCGTCACCGGCCGCATCTCCTCCGCGGAGCCCAATTTGCAGAACATCCCCGTGCGCACGGAGCTGGGCCGCGAGCTGCGCAAGGTGTTCGTGCCCCGAGATGAGGACCATGTGCTGGTGGATGCGGACTACTCACAAATCGAGCTTCGGGTGCTGGCGCACATGGCCGATGAGCGCAACATGATCGACGCCTTCTTAAAGGGACAGGACATCCACGCGCGCACGGCCGCCCAGGTCTACGACGTGCCGCTGGAGGAGGTCACCGCGCAGATGCGCTCCTCCGCCAAGGCGGTCAACTTCGGCATCGTCTACGGCATCAGCGATTTCGGCCTTGCGCGCAACATCGGCGTCAGCCGCAAGGAGGCGGCGGCCTTCATCGACCGGTACTTCGCGCGCTATCCGCGCATCAAGGCGTACATGGAGGAATGCGTGCGCCTGGGCCACGAACAGGGCTATGTCTCCACGCTGCTGGGGCGGCGGCGCAATCTGCCCGAGCTCTCCTCCTCCAACTATCAAACGCGCTCCTTCGGCGAGCGCGCCGCCATGAACACGCCCATCCAGGGCACCGCGGCCGACATCATCAAGATCGCCATGGTGCGCGTGGCGCAAGCGCTGCGCGACGAAGGCCTGGACGCCCGGCTCATCCTACAGGTACACGACGAGCTGATTGTGGACGCGCCGCTCGGCGAGGCGGAGCGCGTCAGCGCCCTGCTCAAGCGGGAGATGGAAAACGCCGTGAACATGAGCGTGCCGCTGACCGCGGAGGTCAAGACGGGCCGCAGTTGGTACGAGACCAAGTAGCCGCCTATCCTGCGCCGGGAAATATGCGGCGCGGGAGAAGCGGAAGATGAAAGGGCGGAAAAAGGGAGCATGAAGGTGATCGGTTTGACGGGCGGCATCGCCAGCGGCAAGTCCACGGCGTCCGCCTATCTCAAGGAGTTGGGCGCCCACGTCGTGGACGCGGACGCCATCTCCCGCGGCTTGATGGAGCCGGGCGCGCGCGGGTATGAGGAGGTTGTGCGCGCGTTTGGCGACGGCATTCTTGACGCGCAGGGAGGCATTGACCGCAGGCGGCTGGGCGCGCTCGTCTTTGGAAACCGGGAGCGGCGGCGGACGCTGGACGCGCTGATGCATCCCCTGGTCATCGCGGAAGCGGAGCGGCGCATTCGCCAACTGCGGCAGCAGGGCGCGGCGGTATGCGTGCTGGACGTGCCGCTGCTCTTTGAGACGGGCATGGAGCGCCTGTGCGACGAGACGTGGCTGGTCTATGTCTCTCGGCAGGAGCAGATTCGGCGCATCTACCTGCGCGACGGGCTGGATGCGCAGGCCGCCGCCGCGCGCATCGACAGCCAGATGCCGCTGGCGGAAAAGCTCCGGCGCGCGGACAAGGCTGTGGACGCATCGGGGACCATTGAGGAAACACGAGAAAAACTCAGGCGATTGTGGGAGGAAGTAAGGTGACAAGGCAAAAGTGGAAGGCGGGCCTTCTGTGGATCGGCGTGCTGGCGCTGCTGCTGGCGGGCATCGCCGCCTTTTGGGCGCGGTACTGGGCGCCCCGGCGGCAGGAGCTCCTCTATCCGCTGGAATACGAGCAGGAGCTGTTGGACGCCGCGCAGGAATTTTCCATCGACCCCTGCCTGCTGGCGGCGCTGGTCTACTGCGAGAGCAGCTTTGACGCCGAAGCGGTCAGCGGCGTGGGCGCTGTTGGCCTGATGCAGATCATGCCGGAAACCGGGGAATGGCTCTCAGGCAAGATTGAGCTTGCGGAGCCCTATACCGAGGCGTCGCTGCTGGACGCCCGCACCAACCTGCGCCTGGGCTGTTGGTATCTAAACTACCTGCACGGGCGCTACGACGGCCAGTGGCAGGAGGCCCTGACCGCCTATATCGCCGGGCAGGGGCAGGTGGACAAATGGCTGAGCGATCCCGAGCTTTCGGCGGACGGGCGCAGGCTGGACGTCATCCCCGGGCGGGACGTCAAAGAATACGCGGCAAAGGTAATGAGGACCCATGAGAAATACAAGACGGCTTATTCTGATGTTTTTGTGTGCACTCTTCCTGATGACGGCAGCGGGATGCCAGAGTGAAGAGGCGTTTAATTGGTCAAAGCTGAACACGGTCTCCGCCACGCCCACGGCGCAGCCCTCCAAGGAGTCGCAGGTCCTTGCGGTGAGCATGCCGGCCGCCTCGGGAGAGCTCAATCCCTTGACCAATCCATCCAGCGCCATGCAGGGGCTGATGAAGCTCGCCTTTGAGGGCGTGATGCGCCTGGGCGACCGCTACCAACCGGAGAACTGGCTGGCCGAGAGCGTGCAGCGGACGGAGACCGGCTACACGGTGACCCTGCGCCACGGCGTGCTCTTCCACGACGGCAAGGGCCTGACCGCGCAGGATGTTAAAAGCTCTTATGAGGCCATCAAGAGCGCGGAAAGCAGCCCTTGGAAGCAGGTGATCGCCCCCATCAAAAGCATGACCGCCGAGGGCGAGCGCGTGCTGAATGTGGAGACGGAGGAGGGATACGCGGCGCTTTACGCCCTGACCTTCCCCGTTGTCAGCGCGCAGGAGGGCTCCGCTTACCCGGCGGGCACGGGGCCTTACGCCCTGACCGCCTATACGCAGGGCGTGTCCTTGGAGCTCACCCGCTTTGAGAGCTGGTGGCGAACGCCCGCGCTCATCCCCGCCATTAAGGCCACGGCCCGCGAGGATGCGGAATCGGTGCTCAACACCTTTTTGACGGGGGAGCTGGACGTTTGCACGGTGGACATGCTCACGGTCTCCTCGGTCGCGCAGCGCAGCAATGTCAAGCGGCAAGACTATTTGACCGGGCAGGCGGAGCTGCTTCTGCCCAACCTCTCCGGTAAGCTGGCGGACCTGCGTCTGCGCCAGGCGATCGCCTATGCCCTCAACAAGCGGGACATCATCACCAACACCTACCAAAACCACGGCGTGGCGGTGGACGTGCCGGTGCTGCCCGATAGCTGGCTCGCCGAGCGCGCCAGCGGCATCGAGCACGACGCGGAGACCGCACGCGCGCGGCTGGCCGAGGCGGGATGGGCGGACTTGGACGGGGACGGCATGGCGGAAAAGGGCGAAGGGGGCGCCGCCCCCACCCCCGACCCGGAGGCGGACGATCCCGAGCCCGAGAGCAGCGGGACGCTCTCCGGCCTGCTGGGCGGGAGCGATGCCTCTGCCCCCAGACAGACGTCGGAGCCCCTCACCCTCACGATTCTGACCAACGAGGAGGACTCCTCCTCGCACAAGGACGCTGCCGGCCGCATCGTCACTCAGCTGGCGGAGGCGGGCATCGCCGCAACCGTGCAATCGGTGCCCTTTAAGAAGTTGGAGGAGACGGCCCAGGAGGGAAACTGGGACCTGCTGCTCATCGGCTATCAGCTCCCCGATACGGGCGACCTCTCCTCTCTGCTGCGCTCGGATGGCAGCAACAACCGCATGGGCTATGCCAGCGCGCAGATGGACGCCGCTTTGGACGGCCTCGCCGCCGCTAAGAGCGCGGAGGAATACTACAACGCGATGCAGAAGGTCTACGACCTCATCGCCCAGGAGCTGCCCCTGTATACCCTGTGCATGCGCACCCGCACGCAGGTTGCGGGCGAAGGGGTGACGGTCTCCGGCGTGATCCGCCAGGGCGAACCCTATCGCGGCATTGAGGCCTGGACCCATGTCGAATAGGGCCGTCGGCATCTTCCGATTGTCTTACGGCAAAAGAATCCCCCGGCGCGTTTCCGCGCCGGGGGATTCTTTTGCCGTTGTTTTTTCGATCGCTACTTCGCAATCAAGCTCTCGCCGGACATCTCCGCGGGCTTAGGCAAGCCCATCAGGTCGAGCATGGTGGGCGCGAGGTCTGCCAAGCGCCCGTCGCCGCGCAGAGCGACGCCCTTGCGGGAGGGGTCCACCAGCACGAAGGGCACCTTGTTGGTGGTGTGCGCGGTGAAGGGCTCCCCCGTCGCGGGGTCCACCATCATGTCCGCGTTGCCGTGATCGGCGGTGATCAGCGCCGCGCCGCCGGTGGCCAGCACAGCCTCCACCACCTTGCCCACACAGGTATCCACCGTGCGCACGGCCTCCATGGCCGCCTCCATGATGCCGGTGTGGCCCACCATATCGCAGTTGGCGAAATTGAGGATCATCACGTCGTATTTGCCGCTGCCGATCAGCTCGACCGCCTTTTCGCAGACCTCGTTGGCGCTCATATCGGGCTTGAGGTCGTAGGTCGTGACCTTGGGCGAGGGGATGAGCACGCGGTCTTCGTCCTGGTTGGGCGTCTCCACGCCGCCGTTGAAGAAGAAGGTGACGTGCGCGTACTTCTCGGTCTCGGCGATGCGCAGCTGCGTCTTGCCGTTTGCCGCCAGATACTCGCCCATGGTGTTGGAAAGGGTCTGGGGCTTAAAGGCGGTGAGGATGTTTTGGAAGGTATCGTCGTAGCGCGTCATGCCCACAAAGGTGACGGGCTTGTAGCCGCCCGCGCGCGCAAAGCCATCGAAGTCCGGGTCGATGAAGGCGCGGGTGAGCTCGCGCGTGCGGTCGGGGCGGAAGTTGAAGAAGATCATCGCGTCGCCCGCGGAAACCGTGGCCATGGGCTTGCCGTCCTTCAAAATGACGCAGGGCGTGACAAACTCATCCGTCTTTTCGTTGCCATAGCTGTTCTCCATGGCTTGAACGGGGCAGCAGGCGGTTTCGCCCATGCCGCAGGAAATGGCCTCGTAAGCCTTCTGAACGCGATCCCATCTCTTATCGCGGTCCATGGCCCAGAACCGGCCGGAGATGGTGGCAATGGCGCCAAAGCCCACCTTGTCCATGTAGGCCTGAAGCTGCCGGACGTACTCAATGCCGCTGGAGGGCGGCGTATCGCGGCCGTCCATGATGCAGTGCACGTATACGTTGTCAAGGCCCTGGCGCTTGGCCATGTCAATCAGCGCGTAAAGGTGCTCGATGTGGCTGTGCACGCCGCCATCGGAGAGCAGACCCATCAGGTGCAACTTGCCGCCGTTTGCCTTGACCGCCGCGCAGGCCGTCATAAACTCCGGCACGCTGAAAAAGTCGCCGTCCTTAATGGATTTGGTGATGCGGGTCAGCTCCTGATAGACGATGCGGCCCGCGCCGATGTTGAGATGCCCCACCTCGGAGTTCCCCATCTGCCCATCGGGCAGGCCAACGTCCATGCCGCTGGCGCCGATGAGCGTATTGGGATATTCCGCCTTGAGCTGATCGATGTTGGGCGTGCCCGCCAGCTTGATGGCGTTGCCGCTCTCCTCCGCGCGCTCGCCAAATCCGTCCAGGATGATCAGTGCCGTCATTTTCTTTCCCATGCTATGCTTCCCTCTCTACTGAACCGTCGCGGTCGCCGCCGCCACGATGATGGAGAAATCCTCCGCCTTAAGAGACGCGCCGCCGATCAGGCCGCCGTCAATTTCCGCCTGCGCCATCAAGCCCTCGCAGTTCTTGGCGTTCATGCTTCCGCCGTACTGGATGCGGGTGGCGTCGGCCACTTCCTTGCCGTAGACGCCGGCAATGGCGGCGCGGATGACGCCGATGGTCTCGTTGGCCTGGGCGTCGGTCGCGGTCTTGCCAGTGCCGATGGCCCAGATGGGCTCATAGGCGATGATCACATCCTTGACCTGCTCGCCCGCAAGGCCGGACAGCGCCTTGACCGTCTGGGCGGAAACCAGGCCGTCGGTCTCGCCGCTCTCGCGCTGCGCAAGGGATTCGCCCACGCAAATGATGGGCGTCAGGCCGTTCTTCACCGCGGAGAGCACCTTTTTATTGACGGTCTCATCCGTTTCCGCAAAGTACTGCCGGCGCTCGGAGTGGCCGAGCACGACGTACTGCGCGCCCACTGCCTTGAGCATTTCGGCGGAAACCTCGCCGGTGAAGGCGCCGCTCTTTTCCCAATGCATGTTCTGCGCGCCAACGCGGATGTTGCTGCCCGCAGCCGCCTCCACCGCCGCGCAAAGGTCCACAAAGGGGACGCAGACCACCACGTCGCACTTGGCGCCGGCAACCTTGTCCTTGAGCGCGGCGATGAGCGCGGCGCCCTCTCCGGGCAGCAGATTCATCTTCCAGTTTCCCGCAATAATGGGTTTTCTCATGGTTTTTACCTCCGTAAAGAACCCGTGAAACGGGCGTATTCGCGCGAAACGCTCTGCGGGGCTGCCGCAGAGCGTTTGGATCGGTGGTTGTTGCTTACTTGTCGTTCAGCGCCGCGACGCCAGGCAGCTCCTTGCCCTCCAGGAATTCCAGAGACGCGCCGCCGCCGGTGGAGATGTGGGTCATCTTGTCGGCATAGCCCATCTGTTCCACGGCCGCCGCGGAGTCGCCGCCGCCGATGATGGAGACGCAGCCCGTGTTATCGGCCAGCGCCTGCGCGATGGAGCGGGTGCCGCCGGCAAAGTTCGGGAACTCGAAAACGCCCATGGGGCCGTTCCAAACCACGGTGGCCGCGTTGGCGATCTCCGCCGCAAACAGCGCCTGCGTGTTGGGGCCGATGTCCATGCCCTCCCAGCCGTCGGGGATCTGCTTGGAGTGAACGGTAATGCGCATGGTGTCGTTGGAGAATTCCTGGCCGCAGATGTTGTCCACGGGCAGGAGCATCCGCACGCCCTTGGCCTTGGCCTTGGCCAGCATCTCCTTGGCCAGCTCCACCTTGTCCTCCTCGCACAGCGAGTTGCCGATGCTGCCGCCCAGCGCCTTTTGGAAGGTGTAGGACATGCCGCCGCCGATGATCAGGGTATCCACCTTTTCCAGCAGGTTGTTGATCACGCCGATCTTATCGGATACCTTGGCGCCGCCCAGGATGGCCACGAAGGGACGGGCGGGGTTATCCAGCGCCTTGCCCATGACGGCCAGCTCTTTGCCGATGAGGTAGCCGGCCACAGCGGGCAGATAGTGGGTCACGCCCTCGGTGGAGGCATGCGCGCGGTGCGCGGTGCCAAAGGCGTCGTTTACATAGATTTCCGCAAGGGAGGCCAGCTCCTTGGCAAAGGAGGGATCGTTCTTTTCCTCCTCTTTGTGGAAGCGGACGTTCTCCAGAAGCACCACGTCGCCGGGCTTCATGTCCGCCACGCACTTTTTCGCGTCCTCGCCGATGACGTCCTTGGCGAGCACAACCTTCTTCTCCAGCTTTTCGGACAGCCGCTCCGCCACAGGGGCCAGGGAGTACTTCATGTTGAACTCGCCCTTGGGACGGCCCAGGTGCGAGCAGAGAATGACCGCCGCATTGTTGTTAAGAAGGTACTTGATCGTGGGCAGCGCGGCCACGATGCGGGTTTCATCGGTGATCTTCGCGCCGTCCAGCGGGACGTTGAAATCACAGCGGACCAATACGCGCTTGCCGGATACCTCGATATCCTCAATCGTCTTCTTGTTCATAGCACACACTCCTTGTCCAATTTAGATCAGGCGCATTTGTCGGAACGGTGCGGCCCACCGCCGCCCAGATGGAATTTTCGTACAATTAAAGTATACCTGAAACCGTCCGCATTTGCAACCGCTTTTCTGCCGGATTGTTAACGAATTCACAAAAAATTTGTATCCGGCTTTTAGGCAAGGAGATTGCCCGCCATTTGAGAGAGCGCGGCGAAAAAGCTGCTCGCCAGGCGGATGGAAATGGTTATAAGGCTTAAAATCGCGGCCATCAGCGCGATGGCCAGCGCCCACTTGAGCAGGCGCTTGCAATGGTCCCTGACCGGGTCGGCAGGCAGCACAGACATGATCGATCCCTCCATAAACACAGGTTACCCGTATACCACCAAAACTATGCCCGGTCGCCTGCCGTTCGATGCAATGTTTCCCAAACCAGGCAGGTCAACCCATTGCATGTGCGAGGCGCCGTTGGTATAATGTGGGTAAAGCAATCTATGCAATAAAGGGGGAGCAAGATTATGAAACAAATTTACATCGGAACCTGCGTGCCTGGACAAAAGGCGCTAACCTACCTGCCCCACATGGTGGACAAGGGCTTTGAGCGGTTTGAAATCTGCTTTCACATGGAGTTCTATGGCATGGACATCGAAGACCTTGCCAAGCGGGTTCAGGATCTGATCGCCCCCACGGGCCAGCGCGTCACGGCCCTTGGCTACTATTGCAACCCCATTCAGTCCCAGGAGCATTTTGAAAACCTCAAGCGGTGCATCGATGCCGCGCCTCTTTACGGCACGGACATCGTCTCCACCTTTGCCGGCGCCCTGGAGGGAGAGAGCGTGACCGACGCCCTGCCCGGTTTTAAGCGCGTGTTTACCGAGCTTGGCCAATATGCCGCGGACCGCGGCGTGCGCATCGCCTTTGAAAACTGCCCCATGGGCGGGACGTGGCGGCGCAATACCTGCAATATCGCCTACAGCCCCAGGGCTTGGGACATGATGTTTGAAGCCGTGCCGCTGGATAATATCGGCCTGGAATGGGAGCCGGCGCACGCCATCAAGCAACTCATCGACCCCCTGCCCGAGCTGCGTAAATACGCCTCCAAGATCTTCTCTGTCCATGGCAAGGATACCACCGTGGATTGGGACGGCATTCGGCACGAGGGCATTTATTGCGGAAAGGACTTCACCCCCGACCGCCTGCCCGGCTTTGGGGATACCAATTGGCGCGATGTCTTCTACATCCTGCACTGCCAGGGATATGAAGGGGATGTGAGCATCGAGGGCTATCACGACAATTGCTATCGTGCGCAATGGGAGCTGACGGGCCAGCTTCACGCCCTCCGCTACCTCAAATGGGCTAGGGGCGGCGACTATGTGGAGACGCCTTGGGAGGAGTAACCGGCAAAAGGGATGAAACCCGCGGCGTTTTGCCGCGGGTTCCATCCCTTTTTTTGCTCCGTGCCACACCACTGCCGCCCCTGAGGGACACGTCGCGGAATCATGTCTCGCGCAGGCGATTCCCGCGCGCTCTTCCGAGGCAAAGCGCGAAGGGGCCTCAGCCCTCTTCGCCTTCGTTTGGTTGCCTTGCCGCCGCGCATTCTCCGGTAAGCACTTCCCTCTGCTTTACATTCAACAAACCGCGCGCGCAGGACCCCTCCGCTCTCGTTCGGCGGCCCTGCCGCCGCGTATTCTTCGGGATTCGCCCGCCGGCGAATCCCTTCCGGTTGGGCAGCGCTCATGCCCCCTCTCACACCGTCAACAAACCGCGCGCAGGACCCCTCCGCTCTCGTTTGGCGGCCCTGCCGCCGCGTATTCTCCGGGATTCGCCCGCCGGCGAATCCCTTCCGGTTTTGGGGGTGCGCGAGGGGGAATTCCCCCTCGCCCCCACCGCAACCTGCTTCAAATCCCCCAAGTGAGCAAGCCCGCTCCGTGGTTTATAGCGTTCCCCTGGCCTGACTGCCCACGTCGTGTTCGTCCAGCATCAGGCTGTACCGCCGCGTGACAAAGCGCAGCACGCAGTATTCCGGGTCTTGAGGCCCTTTAAAATACGCGCCCATGCCGTCGTACCACATCTCCGCTTTGCTCGCGGGATCGTCCAGCACTTCCACTTCACCCACCATCGTGATATTGTACTGTTCAGCCTGGGAATTGAAACAGACGCTGGCGCGCCCGCATCCCTGAATGCGCTTGACCCAATTGCTGCCCTTCCCGGTGCAAAAATACACGCGCCGGATGCCGTCGATCCTGGCCGGCGAAATGGTCGCTGCCGTTGGATAGCCCTCCGCGTCGATCAGCGCCAGGACGCAGCATCCCCCCTCCTGGATCTCCTTGCGGTTTAGGATCGCTTCCGCGCGGGCGATAACTTGCTCGTTCATCATCATACCCTCCTTTTTTCTCCCAGTATACCAAAGGGAACATGACAGCGGCTTGTCATGTTCCCTTTGGGGTTTTGTATTGCGCGAAAGGGCGCGCCGAATCAATCCATATCCGCAGCGTTGATGATGTTGATGGTGTGGTCCGCGATGCGCTCCAGGTTGGTCACAACGTCGGTAAAGAGCATGCCCGATTGCGGCGTGCAGAGATTCTTGGTCAACCGGTCGATGTGGCGCTGGCGGAGGAGCTCATCCATCTCATCCACGCGCTGCTCCAGCGCATAGGCCCTGGAGGGGCGGTTGTCGTCGTGGGTATCGAAGGAGACCTGCGCCATGTCCAGCAGCTCGCGCACCGAGGAGAACATCTCCCTCAGCTCCAGCAGCGCCGCATCGGAGATAACCACCTTGTCGACGCTGCGCGCCTGCGCATACTCAATGATGTTCTCGGCATGGTCGCCGATGCGCTCGATGTCGTTGACCACGTGGAACAGCTCGCCGACCAGCACGCCCTCATGCTCGGAAAGCTCGGTTTGGTTGATGAGCACCAGGTACTTGGTGATCTCATGGTTCAGGAAGTTGATGACCTCTTCCCTGCTCTCCAATTCGGCGTCGGATTCCTCGTCCGCCTTGCCCTTTAAGAAGCTCTCCATGGCCGCCTGCACGTTTTCATAGGCCAGGGACTGCATCCGGTTGATCTCCTTGATGGCCTGCGAAAGCGCGGCCGGCGGCGTCTTGAGAATGGACTCATTGAGGAATTGCAGCCGCAGCGCATTGCTGGAGGCATCCTCGCCGGGCACGATCTTCTCGGTCAAATGTACGAGCTGATTGATAAAAGGGAAGAATACCGCGACGCCAAAGACGTTGAAGATCAAGTGCGCGTTGGCGACCTGGCGCATGGGATCTCCGGGCGAGAGGGAGGCGATCCAATCGGCCACCGGCAGGAACGTCACCAGCAGATAAAACAGGATGGTGCCAAAGACGTTGAACATCAGATGCAGCACCCCCGTGCGGTGGGCGACTTTGTTCCCTCCGGCCGAGGCGATCAGCGCCGTGACGGTGGAGCCGATGTTCTGGCCCATGACCACGAAAATCGCGCTGTCCAGCCCGATGACGCCCTGCGCGGCCAGAAGCTGCAATACGCCCACCGAGGCCGAGGAGGATTGCAGCAGCGCCGTAACGGCCAGGCCCGTCAGCACGCCCAGAATGGGAGTCTGTGCGAACGTCGCCATGAAAGAGGCCACCTCCGGCATGTCGCGCAGCTTGCCCATGGTATCGCTCATCAGGTCCAGACCCACAAACAGGATGCCGAATCCGGCGATCACGCCGCCGATTTGGCGCAGCATCGCCTTTTTGCCGAAGGAATAGAACAGCACGCCGATCAGCAGAATCGCCGGCGCAATGTCCGTCAGCTTAAATGCGATGAGCTGAGAGGTGATGGTGGTACCGATGTTGGCGCCGAAGATGACGCCCGCGGCTTGAAACAGGTCCATCAGCCCGCCGTTGACAAAGCCCACGACCATCACCGTCGTGGCCGCGGACGACTGCACCAGCATGGTAAAGAGCATGCCCACCAAAAGGCCGATAAAGCGATTGCGGGTGAGCACCTCCAACAGGTGGCGCAGGCTATTGCCCGCAGCGCGCTCCAGTTCGTCGCCCATCATCTTCATGCCGAACAAAAACAGACCAAGGCCGCCGCCCAGCAGGCAGAAATCTTGCCAAGTCATCCAATCTCTCCTTCTTGCACACAGCTCTTGTTTAATATTGCGTCAGGCGTCCGGCGCCCTGAAGGCCCGTAAAGCCGTTCTGCCGCAGCGCCTCATACAGGACGATGGCCACGGAATTTCCAAGGTTCAGCGACCGCGCTCCCTCCACCATGGGGATGCGAATGCACCGGTCATAGTTTTGATGCAGCAGGTCCTCCGGCAGTCCGCGGGACTCCCGGCCAAAGACCAGAAATGCGTCCGGCGGGAAGCTCGCCTCGCAGTAGCTGCGGGGGGCCTTGGTGGTGGCAAAAAAGTACGGTGCGTCCGGATACTGCGAAACGAGTTGGTCAAAGGAGGGGTGCTCCTCAATGGTGACCATGTGCCAGTAATCCAGCCCCGCCCTGCGGACCTGCTTTTCGTCAATGGAAAAGCCCAGCGGGTGAATCAGATGCAGCGTGGTGCGCGTGGCGGCGCAGGTCCTCGCAATATTGCCTGTATTTTGCGGTATTTCAGGCTCAACCAGTACGATATGCAAGGCGGTAGCTCTCCTTTTGCATTGAACTTATGGACAGAAAATAGGCCGTGCGTCCCGCGCGCTTTTGTCGGGGAGATGGCGTGTCAGAAAAACTTGGGGATGTTGCGCGCGATGGTAAAGACCACCACCATGACGCCCAGCGCGATCAGCACCCAATTGGGCAGCACCAGCTTTTTGAGCTGGCGGCCAAACAGATGGGGCGAAAGCTCCGCCAGCCCCATATAGCCCACCACCGGGATGATGAAAATAAAGGGATTTTGCCGCAGCGCCGCAAGGGGATGTCCATGCAGCAGCAGATAGGCCGCGCGCGTCATGCCGCAGCCGGGGCAGTCCAGCCCCGTCACGGCATGAAACGCACAGAAGGTCACCCCGCCTTCAAACGGGTTGTGAAAGTAGACATAGGCGGTAAAGCCCAGCAGCGCGGCCACCAGCGCCCAGGCGATCAGAGGCATGAGGCGGCCGCCCTTGGAACAAGGCCCTGCCATGGATTAGAGGAACTCCTCCAGAATGTAGCTCGACATGCCCATGACGGCAAAGAGAATGCCAAAGAAGACGGATACGCCCAGGATCACCGCCGTGACGATCCACATGTTCTTGGCGGTCTTGCTCTTCTGCTCGGCAAGCGCGTAGTTGTGCGCGCTCATCGCGCTGCGCACGCCCGAGGCGCTGACAATACCGATGATACCCGTGATGATGCCGATCACGCCGATGCAGCTAAAGCAGCAGGCAAAGACGGAAACCACCGTCAGGATGATGTTGACGGTCATGTAATCGGGCGGGGCGACGACGTCCGCGGGCGGCTGGGTCTGACCTTCCGCCTGCGCGCCAGGCTCCGCCTGCTGCCAAACGTCCTGGTTCGCATTTTGCTGCGGGGCCTCTTGCCAAGTGTCTTCAACGGTTTGTTCGCTCGCCGCCTCGGGCTGGGCGGCGGGCTGCGGGGCGCTCCCCTGATCTTTGTTCAGCTGAATGCCGCAAGAGGTGCAAAAGACCGCGCTATCCTCCAGCTTGGTGCCGCAATTGGGACAGAACATGATTCATTCCTCCTCATCATTGATTCGCGTATAAATTGGTTGGGGGTGGGTTTGCGCCTTGGTGCGGGCGCGCCGCCCTATTTCAGCCACTTCATAAAGAAGGGCTGCCACACATCCACCGCTGTCTGCGGGCAGAGCTCCTGACAGCAATAGCAGCGGATGCATTTTTCATAGTTGAAACGGGGAACGCCATTTTTGAGCGCGATGGCCTTGGCCGGGCAGGCGTTTTGGCACGCGCCGCATCCCACGCACGCGCGCGGGTGTACATAGGGATGGGACCGCACTATGCGGGCGAAGAGGGGATTGGCCAGAATGCCCGTCTGGCACTCGGCGGGCGCCTTGCGGAAGTCCTGCACCCGGAGCGCCGCCAGCTCCTCCTTGAGCACCCGCACCTCGGGCAGCACGCCGATCTCGCGCGCGGCGCGCAGGGTGGGCACCTCCTCCGGCGCCAGGCCGATGAGGCCAGCCCCCACCACATCCGCCGCATGGGGGTTTTCCGAGACCACCAGCGCGCCGATTTTGCGCGGGCTGCCGCCCGAGGGTCCCTTTCCCTCCATGCCCCACACCCCGTCCAGCACCGAAAGGCAGGGTTTGGCCCATGCGACCACATCCATCAGGCCCAGGCAGAAATCCCGGATGTCTGGGAACCTGGCGTGATAATCCACCTTGAGCGTGCCGGGGATCAGCCCGAACAGGTTTTTGACCGCGCCGGTATACGCCGTCAATCCGTGCGTCTTGATCTTGCCCACCGAGATGATGAGATCCGCCTCCGCCGCGCAGCGCAGCACCGTGAGCATGTGCGATAGGTTTGCGGAGGGCACCTCCACCTGCACGCTGTCCGTGGATTCGTTCAGCCGCGCGCCCGTTCGCGCGGCCACTTCCCGCATCCCCGTCACGGTATACAGGCCGCGCAATATGCCCTCGGTAAACGGCCCGCCGGGGCTGTCGGCAATGGTGACGTCGCATCCCCGATACGCCAGCACGCGCACGAGCGCCTCCACCACGGCGGGATGGGTGGTGGTGTGCCTTTGCGGATCGCGCTTCATCAGCAGGTTGGGCTTTACCAGCACCCGCGCGCCGGGCTGTAGCGCCGCAACGCCGCCCAGGCGATCAAGCGCATCGTAAAGAAGGCATTCGATGCGATCCACGTCGTATTCTTCGCATCGGGACAGCACCACGTCCGCCATCAATTTCCCTCCCCCAGCACCAGCTTGCGCACCGCCCGGCCCACGCCGTCCTCTCCATTGGATTGGGTTACATAATCCGCCTTTTCCTTCACCCGGTCGCTCGCGTTGCCCATCGCCACCGATAGGCCCGCCGCTTCAAACATGGAGAGGTCGTTTTCATTGTCGCCAATGGCCATGACCTCGCTCATGGGGATGTCCAAGGACTGGGCCAGAGCGCGCAGAGCCGCGCCCTTATTGACATTCTGTTCCAAAATTTCCAAATTGTCCCACCAGGAGGAGTTGATCTCCAGGCCGCCCAGCGCCTCCATGGCCGCGCGGACCCTGGCCAGCCTGGGTGCGTCGGGGATAAAGCACACCACCTTCAGCGCGCCGTCCCCCACGTATTTGGGCATCTCGTCGCCCGTGAGCACTTCTCCCTGATAGTCGTAGCAATTCAGCCTGCGCCCCTTGCCGGGGTTGCCGGTGCGGCTCTCCATCACGGCGCCGTCATCGCAGTAGACGTGATAGTAGCACTTTTCCCTCTCCAGCACCTCCACCACGGAGCGCAGCTTCTGCTTGGGCATGCATTCGCAATACACGCACTGATAGGGGTCGTTCAGGCAGGCCATCGCGCCGTTGGCGCAGATCACCGGCTGCCGGTCCACAATCTGCCGCGAATACGCTATCGCGTCCTGAAACCTGCGCCCGCTAGCCACCGCAATCAGCGTGCCACGGTCCGCGGCCTCTCGCAGCGCGTCCAGGTTCAAGGCGGAGATCTTCTTCTCCTCGTCAAGAAGGGTCCCGTCTAAATCTATGGCGATCAGTCGAATCTTTTGCATACCGTGTCCCTCAAAATTTAATGCTGCCGTGCGGATGCCGCCGGCATAATCCCCCTCTTATCATAGCATACTTTCGAGGGTTTTCGCCATATAAATTTATCTATCGCGCGGATTTAATCTGAAGATAATAATGCTCCCCCGTCGGGGCCGGAGGTTCTCCCCTCCACGGCTGATCTTTCGATGCGCCAGCCCTTCCGCAACGCGCCGCCTTTTGCGGCTTTTCTTGTTGTGGCCGCCTCGCGCATGGTTTCCGGAGACAAAAAAAGCGCCGCAGGTTTTCCCGCGGCGCGATGCCCATTTGTTGAATGGATCAACGCACGTTTGCGCAAGGCTTGCGGCAAAGCCGCGCGTCAGTCCGAAACGACGGTGGCGCGCGCAATGTCGGGGTCGGTAAAGATATCATACTCATCGCGACTCATCGTGGAGAACTCGGAGATCACCGCGCCCTCGTCGCCGGCAGTGAACCAGTGCAGCGTATTGGGATACATGGTGTACTGCTCGCCCGGCAAAAGGGTGATCTTTTTGCACGCGGTGAAATACTCCGCGCGCGAGGCGGGCTCCAGGCCGCTCTTCTCCTTGCAGTCCGGGTCATAGACGAAGAGATGGCAAACGCCCCAGCGGCAGCGGAAGGTCTCCTCCTTGCCAAGCTCCTTGCCGATGTCGGGATGGCGGTGCTCCGGGCAGGTCTGGTGCGGCAGCAGCGCCATCTCCTTGGCGCACACGCGCGGGGTGTTGATGTAGACGAGGAGCTGCAAGCCGATTTCCCTGAGGTTGGACAGGCCGAAATCCGCCACCTCAATGGCGGCGGCTTCCTCTGGGGTCACGGCAATATGCGCCTTTTGAAACAGATCCAGCGCGCTTTGAACCGCTTGGTCGTACTCCGCTCTTGTGATCATGTCGCATTCCCTCCCACTTGTTTTTTTACGTCACTCCCCCTTGGGCACGGGCTTTAGCTGCGCCGTCACCCCGGGCACGCAGTCGGTCGCATCGCACAGCAATACCTGCGCCCGCTCCTCGCTCTTGGCAAAGACCTGAAGGTAGATCACTCCGGGCTGCATCTGGCAGTATAGCTCGCCGGCGCAAAGGTGGGTGCGCAAGTGCCGCTCTAGCGCGTCCGCCGCCTCGCTATCCCGCGCGCGCAGCACGCAAAGATAGAGCGTCTCCTCAAGCCGCAGGGCGAGGCGGGCGTTGAGGCGGTACAGCGTGCGAAATTCGGGGGGCTCGCACTTGACCGGCGGGGCGTTGGGAGCCAGCGGAGAAGCGCACATGTTTACACGACCTTTTCTTCTGCGTTGATACCTTCATTATAAGGCCATTGGCCGGGGAAGTAAAGACGAAAAAGGCGCGTGCCTTGCCGGTTTTTGCGCTTACGGGGCGAAATAGCCGGGCTCCTCCTTTGATTCGGGCATGACGGCGGCCAGGCGGTCCTGCATCCGCTTTTTCATAAGAAACACGGACAACACCCGGGAGACAAAGCATAGGGCGTTGATCTGCTCCTTTGTCCAAAGGCGGTGGATCGCGCAGTCGTCAAAACCCACGAATCCGCAGAACTTGCCCCCGTCCAGGATGGCGCACTGGAGCAAGGCCAACACGCCCTGGACCTCCAGCAAGGCGCACTGGCTGGGCGGCAGCGTTTTGACGTTGGGGCAGTAGAATACCCCGTTTTCCGAGAAGTTGGCGCGGTAGTCCACGTCTCCGTCCATATAGGCGTAGTTTTGCAGCATGTCCTTGGCCGGGGATATGCCCTCGCTGCACCATTCATAGGTGTTGTCCGCGTGCTCCCCATCGGGGGTGCTTTCAAAAACGTAGGCCCGGCTGACGTTGAACGTCCGGCCGATCATCTCCAGGACGGCGTTCACCGCGCGATCAAAGTCCCCTCCGTTGTAGAGTTGCTCAAGGGCGTGGACCACAAGACTATCCAACCCTGACGTCTCCTCGGAGTCGATGTGCGTGCGCGCCGGCGCGCTCCTTTGCAGCAGGGCGGGCATCTGCGTTTGCTCGCCGTAGATCTCGTAGCGGTTTTTGCCCGCCGCCTTGGCCAGGTACAGCGCGTGGTCGCAGCGCTGGAACAGGGTGATGTAATCCTCGCCAGAGGTTGGATAATAGGCCACGCCCACCGAGCAAGTCAAGGGCGTATCCTTGAGGTTCTCTCGCATCATGCTGGAGATGGTTTGAATGATCTTCTCCGCCCGGGTCTTGGCGATGCGCGGGGAGGGCAGGGCGGACATATAGGCCAGGAACTCGTCGCCGCCAATGCGGGCGACAATATCCCCATCGCGGAACAGGTGCGCGATGCTGGAGGCCATCTCCGTGAGCACGGCGTCCCCGAACATGTGGCCAAAGCGGTCGTTGACGCTCTTGAAGTTATCCAGGTCGATAATGAACATGGCGGCGGTCTCGGTCCCGTCCTGCCGCATGCGCCACTGGATGCGCTTGCGCGCCGCCTCCTTGTTGTAAAGATTGGTCAGGTTGTCGCGCTCGGCGCGATCCACCAGGCGCTGGGTCGCCCGCTTTTCGTTGTCAATATCGGCGATGATGCCCACCGCCTTGAAGGGCTTGTGGTTTTGGTCAAACTGCGTGGTGGCGCGGATGCGGCACCAAATGTAGCGCCCATCCGCCTTGGCCATACGGAATTGCACTTCCTTATAGGGTATGCCCGCACGCACCGCCGCGATCAGCTCCTCCATGGTGCGCGCATCGTCGGGATGGATGTGCGAGGCGGTGGGCAGCAGCACGCTCGCGCGCTGGGTAATGGGCGTATAGCCGTACTTTTCCTCCCAGTTGTTGGAGAAGATGAGGCTGTCCGTGGCGATGTTCCATTCGAAGATGATGTCGTTGGTCTGGTCTAGGATAATCTGATGCCGCTCCAAGGAGAGGCGCAGCTCCTCCTGCGCGGACTTGGAGGCGGTAATATCGACGAAGATGGAGTAGAAGTACTCCCTCCCATCCTCGCCGGTCGCCAGCACGCACCGGTCCAGCACCCACTTGATGCGCCCGTCCTTGCACATCAGGCGGTACTCCCCTTCAAAGGTCTTGCCATGGCGCATCTGTTTTTGCACCTTATCCCACAGCAACTCGCGGTCCGGCGGGTACACCAGCTCCAAATAACGGTTGTGGAACTTCTCCGCAAGCTCTTCCCGGGTATAGCCCACCAAATTCGTCAGCCCGGTATTGACGTATGTCAGGGTAAACCACCTGTCGTTGAGGGACTGACAGGCGCCGTCCATCAGGCGGTTGTAGAGGGGATCGCGCCCAAAGCCCGCCGCCTCGTCCGCAGCGCCGCAAAGGGGCTGGTCGATCCGCTTCCAAATGAGGAGCACCTTGCGCTGGCGGGGGTTTTGAATGTCGATGCGCAGCAGCGTCGCCCTGCACCAGCGATAGACGCCCGTATCCTGGTCCAACACGCGGTACTTTCTCTCGCGCTTCATCAGCCCTTCTTCGAAAAAGTCCTTCATGTGCGATCCGAGCAACTGCAACACCAGCTCCCGGTCATCCGGGTGCACCGACTCCTGCGCAAAGGTGCGGATGGAGTCCCCAAAGCTCGCACCCGTGCGCAGCGGGGCGAAGCTCGGGTCGGCAAGGTAGAGGAGGTGATAGGTGCCCGTGGTCACATCCACCTCCATGATGGTGGAATCGGCATAGCGCATCATGGCGAAGAAATTGCGCTGTCCCTGCTCCAAGGTGTTTCCCTCGCCGCTCAGCACGGCCGGAAGCGCGGGCGCGGGCGCAGTGCTGGGCGCGGCGGCGCCATCGGCATACTGGCGCGAGAGGTCGGCAAAGGCGTCGCGCACGTTTTTAAAGCACTCCAACAGCCGCGGGGAAAAGGACCCGCACTCGCCGTTGAGAATCATGTTGAACGCCTGCTCCTGAGGGATGGCTTTTTTATAGACGCGGTCGGTGGTCAGGGCGTCGTAGCAGTCCGCAATGGCCACAACCTGCGCGCAGATGGGAATGGCATCCCCCTTCAGCCCGTCGGGATACCCCCTGCCGTCCCATCTTTCGTGATGATAGCGGCAAATGTTGTAGGCGTAGCTGAGGTACTCCTTGTCCTGCATCCGGTCCAAGCCCGATAAAATGCCGCAGCCCTGAACGGTGTGGGTCTTCATCACCTCAAACTCCTCCGGGGTCAGGCGCCCGGGCTTGTTGAGGATGGAATCGGGAATGGCGATTTTGCCGATGTCGTGCAGGGAGGAGGCGTCGGTGATGATGGTCACCTTGCGGGCGTCCAGATTGTACTCCTGATAGCTCTTGGCGACGTTTTCCAGCAGGATCTTGGTGAAGTACCGGATGCGGCGAATGTGCTGACCGGACTCCAGCGAGCGGTACTCGATCACCGCGGAGAGCGCGTCGATCATGATGGAATTGGATTCGCGCAGGGACTGGGACTGTTCCTGAACCAACTCTTCCAGGTGCAGCTTGTGGCGGTAGAGCTCCACCACGTTGCGCACCCGCCGCTTGACCACGTGCGGTTCGAACGGCTTCATGATGATATCCGAGGCGCCCAGGTCAAAGGAGCGCACCTCGCTCTCGGCGCTGTCCTCGCTGGTGATGACGATGACCGGAACTTGAGAAAAGAGGTCGGCGCATCCCATTTCCTCCATCACCTGGTAGCCGTCCTTGATGGGCATCACCAAATCCAGCAGCATCGCGGCAATCTGCGTGTGGTAATGCTGCAACAGCAGCAGCGCGCGCTCGCCGTTTTCCGCCTCCATGATGTTATACTCGTCTTCAAACATGCCGCGCAGAATGATGCGGTTGATCTCCATATCGTCCACGATCAGAAGGGTGTCTCTCTGGCTCTTGTGTTCCCGTTCCATGCTTTCCCCTTTTCCTCAATTAAATCCTATATAAAACTATCTAAAGCATTCCACCGCACGCGGGCGCAGGCTCGAATAAAATGCGGCCTATGATGCGAAAGCTCTTCTCGGCGCGGCCGGAGAAGAATCCTGCGCCCTTCCTGACACGCGCTGTGCAAATTGTTCAACCCATTGAGGAACCCATTTGGTTCTCCTATTTTACCGCATATAGGCCCAAAATACAAGAGAAAGCGCGCCGCGCAAAAGGCAACCGCTCCCCGCAAAAAGCGGAGAGCGGTCAGGGTCAATGCAGGTCCATTCCCATGTTCGGGTTGAGGCGCAGGCGCACCGCGCCGCCTTCATGCGCGTAGAGGGAAAAGTTGCTCTCATCCCCATTGCGCAGGTAGTCCACCACCCATTTTTCGCCCTCAAAATGCCCCTCTTCCACGGATAGGAAGTTGAGCTGTCCTGCCTGGCGGGAGGAGAGATGGGCGTATGCGTTTTCATCGCCGGGTTCGGGTCGGCGGATAAAGTCCAGCGCAAGCCCCGCGCCCGCCAGGAAGAACTCGTCCTCGCCCGCCTCAATCAGGATGCCGCGCCCCCGGGCCATGAGGTGGCCTCTATTGGCAGGGTTGCGCAGGTTGATGCGCGATCCCAACCCGCGCCTTTGCTCGGGTGCGGCGCTGAAAAAGTGCGCCAAGACGTGGTATTTGTCCAGCTTGAGATACTGCTCGTCGGCAAACTCCTCCTGTAGGAAGGCGTGGACGCGGCCCGTGCCGCGGTAGCGGATCAGCAGCGGCGCCAGGCTCTTGAGGGTGCGCATCGTCACCATCATGGGGTAGGCGTCCTCGGTCAAATTTCCCTCGTTGTCCAGAGCGCTCTCCGCGCCGAATCCGCAGATGCCCACGGCACCGAACTGAGCCGCGGCGCGCAGCGCGTTGAGGGCGTTTGCCTCACCCGTGGCCGCGGATTCCGGAATAAACAGCGCGTTGTCCGGCCGGTCGTAGCGATCGCAGATGCGCGCGTACACGCTGGCAACCGGGCTGTAGATGTCGGGGCAGACGAGGTCCAGCTCCGGCGCGCCCTTTTTCCAAATGTCGATCATTCGGCCCACCGCCGCGCCGCTGTTGTAGCACTTGCCCGCCTCCTCATAGTGGCTCTCGCCCACCATGACGTTTGTCAGCAGCACGGGATAGCCGTAGGCCTCGCGCCCCCGCTTGGCGATGGCGCCGATGTAGCGCGCGTGATGCCAAGCGCTGAACGCTTCGTGCGCGTGCCGGCCAAAGCGGCCGCGCCAGGTGCGGGCGCCGTCGCATGCGCCGCAGTCCTCCAGCTCCACGTCCCACAGCGCCTCGGGCAGCGGTTGCTCATAGTCGCGCTGCGCCAGAGCGGAATAGTCGCGGTCGGTGTTGCTCAGCCCCATCTCGTTTTCAATCTGCACGGCCACAACCGTGCCTTCCTCATCGTAGTCCTTGAGAAACGCCATCACGCGCGCAAAGGCGCGCGCGTCGCGCTCCAAAGTGGCTTCGCAATGCGGGGAAAGGGAGGGCACGGGCGCGCCGTCCGGCCCCAGCGCCACCCGGTAGACGCCGGGATTGAGCTTGACGTACTCAGGCGCGTAATTGGGATGGCCATTTTTGCTGGTGGCGAACCAGAGCAGCACGAGCTTGAGCCCCGCCGCGCGCGCCCGGTCCACCGTATCCCGGACCAAGGTCATGTCGTAACGGTCCATTTCCGGCTCAATTGCGTTCCAGTATAGGGGCGTCTCCAACACGTTGCCGCCGTAGAGCTTGACCGCGGCGATGGCCTTGTCCAGCATCGATGTGCCCGTGGAGGAATTATGCGCCTGCAATCCCAGCAAAAAGAGGGGATTTCCCTGCTTGTCCTTGAAAAATCCGTTCATAAAGCGGCCTCCTTGTCGCGTCTATCGTACACTTGATTATACGCCCTGCGCCGCCTTTTGTTAAGGACTTCTCCCCCGCATTTTTCAATTGACAGACCTGCCTAAATCGCCTATAATAATGAAAGTATGGATGTGGGAGAGGTGAATTGCTTCCCCTTCGCAACGCCCGTTGGGCTGTCCTGCGCCATGCACCTGTAGCTCAGCAGGATAGAGCATTCGCCTCCTAAGCGAAAGGCCGCGCGTTCGAATCGCGCCAGGTGCGCCAAATGCCCTGAAATCATCTGATTTCAGGGCATTTATTTTTCACTGCCTTGCTTCCCTTTCATCAAGTGCAATCGCATTGAACTCATTTTTTCGGGACGAATTGCGCTCAACGCTCTCCCCAATCCCATTGACGCCAAAGTGACTCACGTCCTAAACGATAAGCATCCAGCGCTCGGTACTCGGGGGAAGATCCGTCGCCTGCATCCGGCGTCGCTCCGTTTTTCGCAATAAAGGCGCCTTGGCTGTATCGCGTCCCAAACCAGCGGATGGCGTCAACGCGGGCAAAGTGGGTTATGGGAAAAAATAAAGCGCCTGGAATGCTTGATTCCAGGCGCTTTTCTTGGTGGGGTTAAATGGACTCGAACCATCGACCTTCACGATGTCAACGTGACACTCTAACCAACTGAGCTATAACCCCGTTGCCTTTATTATTATACACGTTCTTTTCTTTTTTGCAATACCCAAAATCAACTTTTTTGTAACTTTTTTCGAAAGCCCTTGAATATGGGCCAAATTGTGTTATACTGGTAGCGTAATCGAAAGGAGGTTGAGCAATTATGAAGTCGGTTACAATCCACCTGTCCTTGGCGGAAAACGTGAAGGATTTCGTGAACATCGTCAGCAAGTATCCCTATGATGTGGATCTTCGCTCCGGTCGTCATGTGGTTGACGCGAAATCCATCCTGGGTATCTTCAGCCTGGATCTGAACAAGCCCATTACCATGGAAGTCTACGAGAACAACTGCGAAGACCTGCTCGCGGAAATCAAGCCTTTCATCGTGTAACTTTTCCCCGAGGCGCCCCCGAAAAACGGGCGTCTTATTTTTTTGCGCGTCCCTCTATGGAGGGACGCCTTTTTATGCGACAAAATACTAAAGTTTGAACAATTGGATATTGTTTTTCTATTGACGGCACGAAAAAAACGCCCGCCGCACGCGCCAAACGCAATTGACCGAGAAAAAAGCCTATGCTATACTGAATTTCGTAAAACAATGGGCGTATGGGATAAAACGACAAAAAGAGGTGTCCGCATGGCAAACTACCGCAACGGAATTGAGACGCGAGACGCGCTGTACGCCTCCGCGCAAAAGAACTTTTCCGCCAAAGGCTATTTCGGCGCCTCCATCAAGGACATCGTCACCGACATTGACTCCAAACTGGGCTTGTTCACCTATTACTTTGAGAGCAAGGAATCCTTGGCGCTGCAAATTCTCTATGAGCTGCAATTCTCGGTTCAGCGGGAAATCGAGCGTTCCGAGCATATCTGCGCCATCCGCGCCAACCTTCTGCTTGCGGACATGGTCCGCACGCGCGTATGGCTGGAGCTGCTCGTCACCTGCCCGCACGTCGCGCGCTTTGCGGGAGAAATCAGCGTCACCGGCGCGTATTTTGACCACGCATCGCAGGATCGCATGGATTTCTGCCGCCTGCTCGGCGAGCGCCATCCCGACCTGGCTACCTCAAACGAACAGACCGACCCCGATGGCGTCAAGCTGAAAGCCACCTTGATGGCCGGCATGCTGACGCAGTTCTGCCGCGATCTGCCCAGTCTGACGCTGGCCGCACCCTTGGAGGAGACCGTCGACCGCTTTTTTGCGTGGTACTACGGCCTCTTAATCGCGGACAAATCCAAGCTTCTGGAGTTCATTCAGGTTTCCCGCGCCTGCGCGGAGGATGTGCATTTAAAGGCGGACGAATCCTTTTTTGTGACCTATCGCTGATCTCCTGATCACGGCGGCCCAGGGCCCGGGGATCGGGCCGCGCGCTTGTTCACCAAATCGTAACACAAAGCGCGCGCAAGTCTGCTATAATGGGAAAGCAATTTCATAGACGGTTCGAGACCATCCCGTCGTTAAACAAAACTACGGATCACCGCCGCGCGGCGCATTGGGGCCCGCTCGGGGTTTTTGTCGTGTTTTAAGAGGGAACGGTCGCCGTTCCCTCTTTTCTTTGCACCCATTTTATCTTCCATTAAGGAGAGGATTCACCGTGTCCAACACCAGAAAAGCCCTTCTGCGCCTCACGCGCGGCGCGCTGATTGCGGCGGTCTACGCGGCGCTGTGCGTTGCGTTGGCCCCCATTTCCTATGGCCAGCTGCAATTCCGCATCAGCGAGGCGCTGACCATCCTGCCCCTGTTGATGCCCGAGGCCGTGCCGGGCCTGGCAATTGGCTGCCTGATCGCCAACCTGGCGGGCGGCGCGGGCATCCTGGACGTCGTCTTTGGCACGCTGGCCACGCTCGTTGCGGGGTTGTGTACTCGCCGTCTCCGCCGGGGGCCCGCCTGGGTCGCACTGCTGCCGGTGGTCATTTTAAACGGCCTGATCGTGGGCTGGGTGCTCTCGGTCTATGGACTGCCGCTCTTGCCGGCCATCGGCTCCGTCGCGCTGGGCCAGGCCGTGGTCTGCTATGTGCTGGGCCTGCCTTTATATGCGCTATTGCGCAAGCGGCTCCCGGAGAGGTTCTATCAATAAGGGACGCCCTCTTCAGGCATCATCCTCTCACTCCGCCCCAGGCGCGCGCTCATACCGCTGAGCGATGCGCTGCACATCCTGGCGCACCATCTCGCGCAGCGCGGCGGGCGCAACGACCTCGCAGACCCAGGCATATTGCAGGGCAAAGATGCGCATGTTCTCAAGGCTGGAGGTCAGCCGAACCTCCATCCACTTCCCATCCGGCAGCGGGGTCAGCTCCGCGTGGTGGCCAAAGGCGTCAAAGACCTGCCCCGCGGCGGTCTGCGGCATGCGCAATGTGACGCGCATGGGCTCGCCGCTGAACATGTAGCGGTGTTCCGCCGCGTACTTGGCCAGATCCACACCGCCGCGAAACTCGCTCAGCTCGTAGGGCGTCACCGCCGGCTGGCTGGTGAGCGCCAGATCCGTGATGTGATCCACGCGGAAATGCCGCAGCTCTCGCTCTTTTTCGTAGCAGGCCAGCAAATAATACTGTCCCTGCGCGCACAAAAGCGCCAGGGGATGCGCCTGCCGCAGGCGTCCGTCGCTGGTCAGCTCTCCGTCAAGGCCGACGTGGTTGTACGCAAAGCGCACCTGCACATGTGTGCGGACCGCCTGGCTCAGGCCGTCCAGAAGCTCGAAAAACGCCTGGTGATGCGTCCGATACCACTTGTCCACGGCGTGGATGTCCTGCGCGCCGTTGCTAAACCCCGCGCTCCCCATGCTGGTTAGCTTGGCAATGAGCGCCTTGGCCTCCTCCTGGGGGATATAGCGGCTGAGCAGCACGCTATCGATGAGCACGCGCAGTTCCGTACCCGAAAAGAGCGGCTCCAGGTAAGCGCCCTTGCCGCCCCGTCCGGACGGAATGGAATACCCCATCTCTCGCAGGAGAGAAAGACTGCGGGCAATGGCGTTGCGCCCGGCCTCCATGCCGAACTGACTGCGCAGCGCTTCCTCAATCTGCGCCATGGTCATGGGCTTATCCTTTGTGGAGCGCGCCCTGAGCACCTCAAGGACGCACAGCGGCAGTCCCTTTTTTCCGCCCAGCTCCGGCATTGGGTCCCCGCCTCCCTTTTTTTCTTCCAGTATACCGCATTGCGCCGCGAAACAAAAGAGCGCCTAGGAGAATCTTCTTCCGCCGCGCAACAAAGGGAAGGGGTACGCCCCCTTCCCTTTGCTGCGTATCAGCTTTACGCGGTGAACAACTGCGACCAGTGCGCGGTGCCCATGTTATCGACGTAGTATCCCACGCCGATGGTGGTGAAGTTCGCATTGAGAATGTTCTTGCGGTGACCCTCGGAGTTCATCCAGCCCGTCACCACGCGCTCCGGCGTGGTCTGGCCCTTGGCGATGTTTTCCCCGCTGGCCCTATAGGCAATGCCATACTCCTTGAGCACGGTGAAGCAGGAGCTGCCGTCGGGACGGGTGTGCGCGAAGGAAGAGGAGATCTCCACCGCGCGCTTCTGCGCCGCCTGGGAGAGCTGCGCGTCCATCTTCAGGGCGCTCAGGCCCGCCTTCTCACGCTCGATGTTGACCAGGCGAACGACCTCCTGCGCATACGCGCTGATGGAGGGGTCCTGGTTAACCGGGTTATCTCCGGGCTGATCCGGATCGACAACGGGCTTGTCCGGATCAATCGCAGGCTCGTCCGGGTCGACAACGGGCTTGTCCGGATCAATCGCGGGCTCGTCCGGGTCGACAACGGGCTTGTCCGGATCAATCGCGGGCTGATCGGGATCGATTACGGGTTTGTCCGGGTTGACAACGGGCTCGTCCGGGTCAATCGCCGGCTCGTCTGGGTCAATCGCCGGCTCGTCCGGATCGACAGCCGGCGCATCCGGGTCAATCGCCGGCGCATCCGGGTCAATGGTGCAGCCGTTGCGGAAGCAATGCTTATGTTTCTGCGACCCGCAGCTATTGTCAAACATGCCGTCTTCACCCCAGATGCCGATCTGGCATCCGTTATTGGGGCGCAGGCTATCCGGGCATTGGGCGACGATGGCCGAGGGCCTCCCGCATCGCGCCGCGGCGATACGGCAAGCGGCGCTATCCTGCTGGGCGCATGCCGCGCCGGAGCAAGCGATGGCTGCCGATGTAAGAATTGCTGCAATTTTGAACATTTGGTCTTACCTCCCTTTCGTTTTTTACAGCATATCACTAAAAACCCATCGTTTTCAATGGATGTTTCTTCCATCCTATGCAATAATCTTCATAAACGCCTGAATTCTCGTCCATTGGTAATTTCTTCAGGGCGAAACTTTTCTGCTTGCATGTACGTCGCGCGTCATGTAAAATGAGGCGGAAGATCCTATGGAGAGAGGTCGTTTTTAACCATGAGCAAGCCGAATATTGCCATTGCATCCCTCATCTATGGGGATGAGTTTACGCCGGGCGCGAACTATCTGCACGCAGTGGAGCGGGCGGGCGGCCGGCCGTTTCTCGTGGGCGTGACCGGCGCGGAGGATGCCCAGCACCTTCTAAAGCACTTTGACGGTCTGCTGCTCACGGGCGGCGGTGATCTGCGTCCCGAAACGCTGGGCTGCCCTGCGCATCCCAAGACCGTGCCCGTCCCCTCCGACCGGGACGAGACGGAGCTGCTCCTAGCGCGCACCTTTGCCGCCAGCCGCAAGCCCATCCTGGCGATTTGCCGCGGGGAGCAGGTGCTCAACGTGGCCATGGGCGGCACGCATTGCCAGCACATCTTCGACCGTCCTCAGGTCGTCATCGAGCACCAAAACCGCGAGACGCGCCATAACGTGCAGGTTGTTCCCGGCACGATGCTCTCGCGCATTTTCGGCGGCGCGTGCAATCTTCGCGTCAATTCCACGCACCATCAGGCGGTGGAGACGCTGGCCGCGTGCTTCACGCTTTCCGCCGTGAGCGACGATGGCGTCATCGAGGCCTACGAATACGGCGATCGCATTCTGGCCACGCAATGGCATCCCGAACGCCTTCTGGACGAGGGCATGATGCCCATTTGGGATTGGTTTATCGGCGCTTGCGCAAAGGAGGGGGAATTGGCATGCGGTTTGGCGTAATTGGCACGGGCGCCATCGTGGAAAAATTCATCGAAGCCGGCCGCAAGTGCGAGGGGTTTACCCTCCAGGCGGTCTACAGCCGCACCATGGAGCGGGCGCAGGCCTTTGCGCAGGCCCATGGCGCGCCCCTGGCTTTTGACCGCCTGGAGGACCTGGCCGCCTGCGGCGAGGTGGACGCGGTATACGTCGCCAGCCCCAACTACGCGCACTGCGGTCAGTCCCTGATCATGATGGCCGCGGGAAAGCACGTGCTCTGTGAAAAGCCGCTGGCCAGCAACGCGGCGGAGGTACGCCGGATGCAGGCGTGCGCCAAGGAGAACAACGTCGTGCTTTTGGAGGCAATGAAATCGGTTTTCGAACCCTCCTTTGATCTGCTGCGGCGCTCCTTGCCCCTGCTGGGCAAGCTGCGGCGCGCCACGCTTTCCTACTGTCAGTATTCCTCTCGCTATGATAAGTTCAAGCAGGGTGTGGTGCTCAACGCCTTTAAGCCCGAGCTGTCCAATGGCGCGCTGATGGACATTGGCGTCTACTGCGTCCACCCGGCGGTCATGCTCTTCGGACTGCCAAAAAGCATTCAGGCCGCCGGCGTCAAGCTCGCGGGCGGCGTGGACGGCTCCGGCAGTCTGATCTTGGGATATGAGGATTTTACCGTGGATTTGCTGTACTCCAAGATCGCGGACGGCGCGCTGCCCAGTGAGTTCCAGGGCGAGGCGGGAAGCCTCTTGGTGGGCCGTATCAGCGTGCCGCAGGAGCTGACGCTGTGCTTGCGCGGTCAGCAGCGGCAGGAGCTCGAAACCCTGAAGGAGCCCTCCTCCATGCGCTTTGAAATTGAAGCCTTCCAACGCATGGTCCCCGGCGGCGATACCTCGGCGCACGATCGCGCCTCCTTGGAGGCCGCGATGGTCATGGACGAGGCGCGGCGCCAGATGGGCATTGTCTTCCCCGCCGATTGCATGTGACGACGAAGCAAAAAAGGGAAGGGGGTTAACCCCCTTCCCTTTTTGTACCTGTTTAGATCGAGCTCTCGGTTTTACGCTGGCGCGAGGTATTTTGCGCAGACGTATCCGCCGTCCTTCAGTTCGAACCAGTCGCCGTCGGCGGCAATGACGCTCACCCGGTCTCCGCGTTCCAGCCTATCCACAATCCCATACTGCGTCCCTGCGCCCGAGCGGACATGGAGGCGGCGGCAGGCCACGCGCCAATCCGCGCTCGCAACCGCCTCCTCCACAACGATCTTGAGCGCCGGCGAGCGATACGCCTTGCGCAGAATCAAGCCCACGTCGTTTTCCAGCACCTCATCGGTGACGAGCTCCGCCTCCACATAAACTATGCCCGGCTTCGTGCCAATGACGGCATTCTCCTGCGTGATCTCCACGACGTTTCCCCGTGTGTCTGCCGCGGTTCGCAGCCGCAGGATCTGCGTACCTCCTTGCCGAACGGGCAAGCCGTCGCAAACCGCCAACACCTCGGGCACGTAGGACTCTCCCACGGCAATCGAAATGCTGTCCTTCGCAAAATAGATGCCCTCGGGGTCCTTTTGCCGCACATTTCTGCGCTCAACTAGCGTGTATTCCTGTGTTTGGTAGATCGCACCCTCCGTCTCCAAGTGAAAGACGACATGGGAGCGGTGGGCTTCGTCGCTCCCGGCGCGCACCGCGTAGACGGCCTTCGCCCCGTCGAGCTTCCCTTCCGCCTTTCGATACAGGGCCGCGCCGGAGGGATCGTCCGCTTCACAGCTTGTCTGCGCTGCCCATACGGCGCCCTCGATGCTGCGCCCCTCCCCGTCCGCGAACGTGATCTCCACCGATGGTTCGGCATCGTCTATCCAATAATACGGCTCATCAGGATACTCTAAGTATATACGGTCCTTCACCTGATAGGCTTCCACATGCCGGCCCTCTATCTTCACAATTCGCGCTCGCCGCACCTCCTTCGCCGGCCGCTCGTTCTTTAGATCGATTTCAATTTCCGCGCGCTCTTCGATCTCCCAACCTGTGGATGAATCCGCCCGAACGACCACGGTATAGCTGCGCCGTCCGCCCTCCTGCGTCAGAAAGATGGGGAAGACAACGCCGTAACTGCCGCTATGCACGTTCTGCCAGCCGATGTATTCCGCATAATCGGTCGCCGCGTCGGCCTCAATCGGTTCGCCGTCCACGGTTATGGAGACCTTCTTTTCATCGGCAATCTCTCCAAGAGCCTCCTCAAATCCATCAACGCAGACCAACGCCACCTTCTGATCCTCGACGAATTTCCCCGCCGCCTCAGGCCGTTCCTCCTCATAGTCATACGAAAAGCCAACGAGGTTGACATTTGTCTTGCGCCCGCTGGATTTGAAGGTCTCCACGACCTTAAACGTACCACTCATGTTCCAGACAACATCAATGCTCTTGACCTCAACGTTATACGCCTTGCCGGAAACGCGCTTCACGCCGCTCGCAAGCGCCTGCGGGACGGAAAGCGCGAGCAGAGTCAAGGACAGAATCACCGCACAGATTCTCTTCATCCAAAAACCCATCCGCCTTTCATGTCATTTGTCAAATTCTGGAATTTATCCAAAATATAGCATGAAATTCCGAATGAGTAAATATTCTGTAAGTATTATATGCAATAATTCTCTTTTATTTTAGAATACATTAACTATAAGTATTAAATAAATTCTTTTAGTATTGATTTTTGTACGAGCACCCTTCCATCACTCCTACGCAAAGAAGGTCCGCATCTTTCGATGCGGACCTTCCTTATTCACAGCCTGGTTCCCTGCTTGCATCAATTACTTCGCAATGTACTTGGATGCAACGTAGGTGCCATTGTCCAGCTTGGCCCAGCCGTTGGCGATGGAGACAACCTTAACGGTATCGCCGCGGTGGATCATGCCAGCCTTGGCATAAGAGGTGCCGGGGCCCTTACGCACGTTCAGGTTGCGGCAGGTCACGGTGTAAGCGGTGGTCGCGGTCTCATCCACGACTTCGCCAGCGGTGACGATGATCTTCATGGAAGAAGAATCATACACCTTGTTGTCGTTGG
>CAOKIU010000013.1 GCA_948468595.1 uncultured Christensenella sp. | reverse complement strand
GTGCTCTTCCGATCTAATCGTCACATCAAGGGCCGTGGTCGGTTCGTCGCAGATGAGGATCTTCGGCTTGCACGCAATGGCAATGGCGATGACCACGCGCTGGCGCATGCCGCCGGAGAATTCATGCGGATACTGCTTATAGCGCCTCTCCGCATCGTCAATGCGCACGTCGCGCATGATGGAGAGCACCGCTTCTTTAAGCTCCTTCCCCCGCAGGCCCTGGTGCAGCCGGATCGCCTCGCCGATCTGCGCCCCGATGGTCTTAAGCGGGTTCAAGCTCGTCATGGGGTCCTGCAAAATCATGCAGATCTCCCGGCCGCGCACGCGCAGCCAGTCCTTTTCGCGCTTAAACTTGGCAAGGTCGGCATACTCCCCGTTTTCGTCCTTGCCGTAGAGCTCCGGTCGCGCGGGATCGCTCTTCATGCCGTAATAGCGGATGCTTCCGCTTTCAATATAGCCATTGGAGTCCAGCAGGCCGATCAAGTTTTTGTTGAGCACCGACTTGCCGCATCCCGATTCACCCACAATGGCCAGGCTCTCCCCCTCAAAAACCTCCAGGGAGAGGCCGCGGATGGCGTGCAGCACCCGCCCGCGCAGGCTGAAGCGCACGTTCAAATCGTCAATGCAAAGGATGGGTCTCTTTTCACTCATGATGCCGCGCGCCTCCTTATCGATGGTTCTTGGGGTCCGCGGCGTCCGAGAACGCGTTGCCCACGACGTAGAAGGAAATGGTGACGATGGATAGGATGATGGTGGGATAAATCAGCTGATAGCGCAGGTTGGGACTCATCATCAGCGTGCGTCCCTCGTTGATCAGGTTGCCCAAGGAGGGAATGGTCGCCGGCAGCCCCAGGCCGATGTAGGTGAGGAACACCTCCGAGCCGATGGCCGCGGGGATGGAAAGCGCCATGCGCAGCATCACCACCGACACAAGGTAAGGCAGCAGGTTCCGCAAGATGATGCGGTATACCGGCGTACCCAAGCACCGGGAAGCCAAGTTGTACTCACGGTCCCTGATGATGATGATCTGGTTGCGGATGAACCTGGCCATGCCGATCCAACCCGTCAGCGACATGGCGATGATGATGGTGCTCACGCCGGGCTTGAGGATGTAGGAAACCAGAATGAGCACAATTGTGGAGGGAATGTTGTCCAAGATGTTGTATAGCTCGGTAAACACGAAATCCAGCTTGCGCACATAGCCCCACAGCACGCCTATGCTGATGCCCACCAGGGCCTCAATGCCCGCAACGGCGATGCCGATGAGCAGCGAGGTGCGCGTGCCCTGCCAAAGCCTGGACCACAGGTCCTGGCCGATGGAGTTGGTGCCCAGCCAATGGACGGAATCGGGCTGTTGATTGCGCAGCGGAATCCCAGTATCCGGGTTGTTGTTGACGACAAAAGCGTCAAACTGCCCGGGCAGGTAGGGCTGAATAAACGTAAAGCACAGAATCGCCAGCACCACGAACACCAGGAAGAGCGCCACCTTGTTCTTGCAGAACGCGCGCAGCGTGCTTCCCCAGTACGAGTAATCGGAAAAACCCGTCCGCTCGACCTCCTGCTCGTTGAACTGGGCAAAGGAAAACGCCTCATTGTCGCCCAGGGCGGCCTTTAGGTTGCGGGTGCAGTCCTGCTCGATCTGCTCCAGCTTGGGATGCTTAATCAGGCCCATTAGCGGCTCCCTCCTTTCGATGCAAAGCTGATGCGCGGGTCGAGCAGCACCATCAAAAGGTCGCCAAAGATCAACCCGACCACGCCCACACAGGCAAAGACCAGAACGATGCCTTGCACCATGTTGTTATCCTGCTTTTTCACCACGTCCACCAGCAGTCCGCCCATGCCGGGGATGGAGTAGAGCGACTCGATGTAGATGGAACCCACCACCGTGTTGAGGAAGGAGGTGGGGATATACTGCGCCATGGGCACAAAGGCGTTGCGGAACACGTGCTGGAACATGATCTTGTTCTTGGATACGCCCTTGATCTTGGCCAATTGCACGTAGTCCTTATTGCTCTCATCCACCATGTAGCGCCTGAGCCACATCGCGTAATAGGCGATGTTTCCCAGCGACATGGAGAATACCGGCAGAATCCAAGACCGCCAATCGTTAATGTCGAAAATCAACTTAATGCCCAGAAGTTCGGTGCCGTAGAGCTGGATGAACAAATAGTATACCGCCGCAGGCACCGCCTGGATAAAGACGATAAATCCCGTTCCGATGTGGTCAAAGAGTTTTCCCTTGTATTTGGCCATCAGCGTGCCCATGGGGATGCCCACCAGCAGCGCCACAATCAGCGCCAGCGATCCCAGCTTGATGGATACGGGCAGCTTCGGCGCCAAGACCTCGGTGACCGGCACGTTGTTGCGGTACAGCCTCGAGGTCCCTAAGTCGCCCTTAAAAAACAGATCCCGCAGAAAATTAAGCACCTGCACCGGCATGGGCTTATCCATACCCATTATTTCCAGACCGTTCTGAATCTGTTCCTTCGTCATTTTATCATAGTTTGGGAAATAGCCCTCAATCGGCATTTGGCGCATCAGAACAAATACGATGGTCAGGATGATGAGCAGAGTGATGAACGAGCGCCCCAACCGCTTGGCAAGATACTTGAGCATACTGTCAGCCCCTTTTTTCCTTGATGGGGGATGCGCTTTTTTCAGCGACGCGCACCGCCGTTTTTTGCATGAACCCTATAAAAGTGCGAAACAGGAGATTGCGCAAGGAACCCCCGCGCCGTAGTCTGGGGGTTCTTTGCGCACCTGTTTCGTCCAAAGGACGGGTCTTACTTGTTCATGGCCGCCTGCCACGCCTCGAAGTTCTGCGTGAACTCGTCCATGGTGATGAAGTGGTCTTCCACCTTCTGGCCCTTGAACCGGTTGGTAGAAACGCCCGACGGGCTGTACTGGCCCTCAAAGACGTTGATCTTGGTGGCCACGTAGGTAGAGGGAGAGATGTAATAGGGAATCACCAGCGCATGCTCGATGAGAATATCCTCCGCCTCGGCAAAGAGCTGGTATCTCTTGGCCATGTCCAGCACCTCGGCCTTGGCCTCGTTGACCTTGTCGTAGTATGCCTTCAGGGTCGCCGCCGTCTCGGGATAGGCCGCGATCTTCGCCTCATCGTAGAGGATGGCGTCCATGCGGTTGTAGGAGTTGCCGATGCAGATGCCGGTATCGGGATCGAGGTTATCCTTGCCGTCAAAGGGATCGGTCCAGGTCTGCGGGTCGATGTAGTCCGCGCCCCAGTTGCAGCGCATGAAGCTGTACTTGCCCGCCCTGCGGGTTTCGGACAGGAAGTTCTCCGAGGGGCCGGCCCACAGCTCGCAGTTGATGTAATCGGTGCCCAGCACGCCCTCAAGATGCTGCTTGACCAGGATGCACTCGTTCTCCCAGTCGCTGTCGCCGCTCTTGTAGGTGATCACGACCTGGATGGGGAAGGTTACGCCCTGCGCGCTCAGCTCCTCCATCGCAGCGGTCTTGTACTCCAGCGCCTTGTCCTTGTTAAAGAAGAGGTCGCTGTTGTCCTGGAAAACCGGCAGCGCCGCAAAGTCCGTCGTGCCGTCGGAGCAGAAGGCCGCGGGCGTGATGGTGCTCTGCATGATGGACTCGGGATCGTCCGGCTCATGGGCGCGGATGGAGTAGGCGCGGTCGAACGCGCTCATAATGGAGTGACGGAAGTTCTCATTGTTGACGGCCTTGAGCCAGTCTTCCGGCTTGTAGGCGGCGTCATAGGTGGGATTGAAGTTAAAGCAGTAGAAGTAGGACCACATGGAATCCAGACGCTTCTTGGAGAGATATTCCGGGTTGTTGGCCTTCCAGTCGTCCACGATGTCGGTGCTGATGTCGGAGTAGTCGATCTCGCCGCGCAGCACCATGTTCGGGCCCAGGGTGCCCGCTTCGGCATTGTACATGCGGTAGATCTCGTCGATATAGATCTTGTCCGCATCCCAGTTGTTGACGTTCTTGATATAGCGATGGTGGCCCTGGGGCTCATATTCCGAAAGAATGTAAGCGCCGCAGTAGTACAGCTTGTCATTGGAGGTACCAAAGTCCTTCTTGAGCTCCTCCAGCAACGGACCGTAGGCCGGGAACCAAGGCGTATAGGTCAGACCCGACAGGAAATAGGGCGTGGGCTGCTCCAGGGTGTATTCAACGGTGTAGGTATCCAGCGCCTTGACGCCGACCTCGTTAAAGTCGGTGATCTCCTTGTTGTAGAAGGCCTCCGCATTCTTCACGCAGGCGGTCTGGCTGTAGGTCAGGGACTCGTTTTCCGCGGTCATGACGTACCTGAGCGCGTCCACAAAGTCCTGGGCGGTCACTTCCGCCACTTCGTTGCCCTGATAGTCGTACCACTTAACGCCCTGGCGCAGGTGGAACGTCCACTTCAGGCCGTCCTCGGAATTCTCCCAGGTCTCGGCAAGGCCGGGGATGATGTTGCCATAGGGATCGTTTTCCACCAGGGAATCAATGACGTTGGCCGCCGCGGCCTGATCCCACTGCTGCGAGGCGATCAGATAGTTGAGCGTCGTCACCTCGGACACGTAAAGGTCGGTATAGACCATCGGCTCGCCGGAGTCTGCCGGCGCCGGGGTCTCCACCTCTCCGGGCGCGACGTCGCCGCCTGCGCTCTGGGTGGGCTGAACCGACTCTTTGGGCGTGCCGGAGCACGCAACCAGCGACAGCGCCATGGCTAAACAAAGGACCACAGCAAGTAGCTTCTTCATTAGTCGTTCCTCCTCAAAGTAATTTCCGATGTTTGCTATATATGCAAAAGACGCCGTGGGACATCCGCCCCACACGCCAATCTCGGACGCATACATCCTCTTCTTTTCCGGCCAAGACGCCGCCGCGCAAGCGAATGGGCGCCCGCCACGAAACGGCTTTCCCAATCCGGCCCGGCCGAACCGTTCGCCCGTGTTAACGGACTGTTTCAATACAATGCATACCTTACCACAAATTTCATCCATTTGCAACCGAAAAATTCTTCCGGGTGCAATCTCTCCCCGCCGTCCAATTGCGCGCGCTTTGATGAACACACATCATTTTCCATCACATCTCCCCATTTTCGCTGCCTGTTCTCCGGATAAACCGCGAAATTTTCGCAACAGCTCTCCTTCTGTTCGTCATTTTTCATTTGCTTTTTCCACTCGCTGCAAAATTTGCTTTTCAGTCCTAAACCGGCAATTTTGCAGTCCATTCGCATAAAAAATGCAAGACTGCATCCAAATCCACCTTGGATTGCAATCTTGCCTGTATAGCTGTGTGTAATTATGCCTTTTGCCATCCTATGCTTCGATCAGGGCGTACCGGGGCGCGCAGCGATTGCACGCCGCCCACTGCCGGTCGCCAAAGTCAAAGTGCCACCATTCCCCTTCGTAGTGGGTAAAGCCGGCTTCCCGCATCACGTTGTGCAGCAGGCGCCGGTTGTCCCGCACCGCCTGATCCATGCCCGGCGCTTCAAAGTGCGCCGCGTGGGCGACGGGCGCGAATTCGTCAAACCCCGTCCCCATGTCCAGCTCCACGCCGTCCTTGAGCAGCGTCAAGTCCACCGCGCCGCCCGTCTGATGCGAGGAGGGGCGCAGCACATCCCTGGTGGGCCGCGCCACAAACTCGTCCGTCCGCTCCTCCAGCTCCTCTTCAGAAAGCTCGGGGTGCTCCGCCCGCAGCCGCGCCCGGTACTCTTCGTACAGCGCGCGCTGGACCTCCAGCGGCCGCAAGGTGTCGTAGATCAGGAAGGCGTATTCTTCCGGCAGCATTTCCAGCGCCGCCAACAGCCTTTCGTACACGCCGCTGCGCACCAGGCAACGCACCGGCGCGCCGGCGATGCCCGCCTTGGCATAGCTAGCTTCATAGAAAATGCGCGGGTGGCAGTCGGTGATGTCCACAAGCGCCTCACCGCACTCCACGGCCTCCGGCACGACAAATCCCTCGGCCGCGCCGCTCCCCTCCGGGATGGGCCGCGCAAAAAAGCGATCCATTTCCATCTGTCAAACCTCCCGATAACACCTTTCCACCACGTTGTCCATCAGCGCCACCAGATAGGGCTTGCCGCGCCCCGTCTTGTTCTCAATGAGAATCTCCTCCGTCCCGATCAGGGTCACGGTGCGGTCCGTCTGCACCACCTCGATGCGGTAGGGATCGGTCACAATGCTGGCGCACACCAGATGCGTGCCGTTGGCTCCGTTTTTGTTGAATGGGAAGGCCTTGACGCCCTTTCCGCCGCGCTTTTGCACCTCAAAATCCACCAATAGGCAGCGCTTGGCAAACCCGCGCTCACTGATGAGCACCACCTCGCCCGCCTCGGGCGCGAAGCAGTCGAAGGCAACCTCGTCCCCGATCTCCAGCGCCATGCCGCGCACGCCCGCCGCCGCGCGGCCGTTGAGCGGAATCTCCTCCGGCTCCATGCGGATGCTCATCGCCCTTTGGGTAAAGAGCAGGAGGTTCCTCTCCTCCTCGACCGGCATCACGTCCAATAGACGGTCCCCCTCCTTGAGGGATATGGCGGCCGCCTTGCCCTTGCGCGCGCCGAATTCCGCGCGCGCTGTGCGCTTGACCATGCCCTTGCGCGTGACAAAGAGCAGGGTTTCACCCTCCTTCGCCTCGCCCCGGGGCATCAGGCGCACAACGGCCTCCTCCTTTTCCAGCCCCGCCACAAGACCCGTCGGCGCCAATCCCCTGTCCTTCCACTTGCATTCGGGAATCTGGTCCGCCGTGACGGTGTGGCAGGCGCCAAGGCTGGTAAAGAGCAGGAGCTTGGCGTCGCCTCTGACCTCAAAGGCGCTTTCGGGCGCGTCCTCGCTCTCCTCGCGCTTGGCGTATACCTTGGGCGTCATGCGCTTGAGGTAGCCCGCCCGCGTGCGCAGCACCACGCACGGCTCGGCAACGACTTCCTCCTGTGCCTCCTGAAAGTCCAAGGGTTCCTCCACCATGAGCTTGGTGCGCCGCTCGTCCCGGAATCGGTCGCGGATCTCCGCCATCTCCGCGCCGATCACCTTGTTGAGCTTCTTTTCGCTCCCCAGGATGCCCTCCAGGCGCGCGATGTTCTTTTGCACGTCCGCATACTCCTTTTTCAGCGCCAGAATCTCCAATCCCGTCAGCCTTTGCAGGCGCATGTCCAAAATGGCCTGCGCTTGCGTCTCGCTCAGGCCAAAGCTCTTCATCAGGCCCTCGCGCGCCTCCTTGGGGTTTTTCGAGGCGCGAATCAGCGCGATGACCTCGTCGAGCTGGTCCACCGCGATCATCAAGCCCGCCAGCACATGCTCCCTGGCGCGCAGCTGCTTGAGCTCATATTGCGTCCGCCTGGCCACCACGCTCTTTTGATGGGCGATGTAGCGGCGAATCAGCTCCAGGAGCGAAAGCTGCATGGGCCTGCCGTCGGCAATGGCCACCATGTTCACGCCAAAGGTTACCTGCAAGTCGGAAACGCGGTAGAGGTGGTGGAGCACCTTTCGCGCGTCCACATCCCGCTTCAGCTCGATGACCGCGCGCATGCCCGTGCGGTCGGACTCGTCGCGGATGTCGGAAATGCCCGAGAGCACGCCCTTGCGCTCCTCGGATAGCTTGAGGATCTTCTCCAGCATCGCGGCCTTGTTGACCTGGTAGGGAAGCTCGGTGATCACCAAATTCTTCTTGCCGTTTGCGGCTTCCTCAATCTCCACCTTCGCCCGCAGGGTAAGCCGCCCGCGCCCCGTCTCATAGGCCTTTTTGATCTCGCCGTTTTGCAGCAGCAGGCCGCCAGTGGGGAAGTCCGGCGCGGGAAGGATGCGCATCACCTCATCCAGCGTCGCGTCCGGATTCTCCATCACCATCAAAACCGCGTCTATGGCCTCGCATAAATTGTGGGTGGGGATGTTGGTTGCCAGTCCCACCGCAATGCCGGACGCGCCGTTGACCAGCAGGTTGGGGAACCTGCCGGGCAGCATGTCGGGCTCCTTTAGGGTGTCGTCAAAGTTCAGGGAAAAGGAGACCGTGTCCTTTTCCAAATCGCGCAGCAGTTCCATGGCCAGCGGCGCCATGCGCGCCTCGGTGTATCGCATGGCCGCGGCCGAGTCCCCGTCCACCGACCCAAAGTTGCCGTGGCCGTCCACCAGCAGGGCGCGCATGTTGAAGCTCTGCGCCATGCGCACCATCGCATCGTAGACCGAGGTATCGCCGTGGGGGTGATATTTGCCCAGGCAATCGCCCACAATGCGGGCGCACTTGCGGTGCGGCTTGTCCGGCGTGTTGCCCAGTTCCAGCATGGTAAAGAGGATGCGGCGCTGCACGGGCTTCAAACCGTCCTCCACGCGCGGCAGCGCGCGCTCCAGGATCACGTGCTCGGCATAGGGAATCATGCTCTCGTGCATGATCTCCTCCATGGGCTTTTGCAGGATGATCTCGTTGCGCTCCACCGTGTCGTCCTTTTTCCTGCGCGGCATTTACCCTTTCACCCACCCTTCGAATTGATCTACCTTGTTGAAGTTGGCGTGGTCGCTGATGTAGAGGCGGCGCGGCTCCACCTTGTCGCCCATCAGCACCGTCACCATCCGCTCGGCCTGCGCCGCGTCCTCCAGCGTCACCTGCACCAAGGTGCGGTGCGCGGGGTTCATGGTGGTATCCCAAAGCTGCTCGGGGTTCATTTCGCCCAACCCCTTGTAGCGCTGAATGGCGTAGCCCTTGCCCATGCGCTTGACGGCCGCGGGCAGCGCCTTGTCGTCGTAGACGTACTCGCTCATCTGCCCTTTTTTGACCAGGTACAGCGGTGGCGTGCCGATAAAGACGTGCCCATTTAGCACCAGCTCCTTCATGTACCGGTAAAAGAAGGTCAGCAAAATGGCGCGGATGTGCGCGCCGTCCTGGTCGGCGTCGGCCAGGATGATGATGCGGTGATACTTTAAGGCCGAGAGCTTGAATTCCTCGCCGATTCCGGTGCCCAGCGCCGTGATCAGCGAGCGGAATTCCTCGTTCATCAGCACCTGGTCCAAGCGCTTTTTCTCCGCGTTCAGCGGCTTTCCGCGCAGGGGCAAAATGGCCTGGAACCTGCGGTCGCGCCCCTGCTTGGCAGAGCCTCCCGCCGAGTCCCCCTCCACGATGAACAGCTCGTTTTCCTCCGGGCGCCTGCCCGTGCAGGAGGAGAGCTTGCCCACCAGCGGCGCGGCCTCCAGGGACGACTTTTGCCGCGCGATGTCCTTGGCTTTCCTTGCCGCCTCGCGCACCTGCGCCGCGGCGCACGCCTTCTCCATCAGCTTTGCCGCGGTCTCTTGGTGGTCCAGGTGCTCCAAATACAGCGAGAGTTGGTCGTAGACCAGCCCCTCGATGAGCGGGCGCACCTCGCTGTTGCCCAGCCTGCCCTTGGTCTGTCCCTCAAACTGCGGGTTCTTTACATAGCAGGCCAGCACCGCCGTCATGCCCTCGCGGTAATCCTCGCCGGTCAAATTGGCGTCCTTTTCCTTGAGAATGCCCACCCGCCTTGCGTATTCGTTCATGGCCCTGGTGTAGGCGGCCTTAAAGCCCGTCTCGTGCGTTCCGCCCTCCCCCGTGGGGATGGAGTTTACGTAGGAGAACATGTTCTCGGTATAGCCGTCGGTCAATTGAAAGGCACAGCGAAAGAAGAAGTCGTCCCTTCCGCCCTCCAGGGAGATGATCTCCGGGGTCAGCGGGTCCTTTTCCGCGTTTAAATACCGAACGTAGTCCACAATGCCGCCCTCGTAACAGTAGACGGTTTCCCGCCCATCGCCGGTGAGGCGCTCGTCCGTAAGCACGATGCGAATGCCTTTGTTTAAATACGCCAGCTCGCGCAGGCGGCGGGACACTGTCTCATGGTGGAACTCCACGTCCTCAAAGACGCGCTTATCGGGCAGAAAGGTGGTCTTGTTCCCCTTTTTGCGCGTGTTTCCCATCTTTTTCAGCGGCGTCATGGGCTTTCCGGAGATGATCTTGCCCTCTTTTTCGTCCCAAACCGAGGCGAATTCCTGCCGGTAGACGGTGTAATTTGCATAGACCTCGCACACCAGCCATTCCGAGAGCGCGTTGACCACCGAGGCGCCCACGCCGTGTAGGCCGCCGGAGTAGGCGTAGTTCTTCCCGGAGAACTTGCCGCCCGCGTGCAGCTGGGTGTAAACCACCTCCACCCCCGAAATGCCCAGCGTCGGATGCGTATCCACCGGAATGCCGCGGCCGTTGTCCTCCACCGAGGCGCTGCCATCCTTGTGAAGCGTCACGCGCACGGTATCGCCGTAGCCATTGGCCGCTTCGTCTATGGAGTTGTCCACAATTTCCCAAAGCAGGTGGTGCAGCCCCCTGGACCCCGTGGTGCCAATATACATGCCCGGGCGCATCCTGACCGCGTCCAAGCCCTTTAGCACCTGCAAATCCCCCGCGTTATACGTGCTCATTCCTCATCCTCCGCCTCAAGCTCTCCGCGCGCAAAAAGCTGGCGCGCCCCGTTTTCCTTCGTCCGTCACAGGTCATTCTGTGGCTTGAAACAAAATTTTACAACAGAATGTGCCGCTTTGTCAAATATTACAAAGGGACTCTCCTTCTTTGCGCCTCTGCGTAGCAAATAAAGCAACGCCTCTTACAATAAAGAGGGCGCGGGAGGAACTTTCCCCCCGCGTCTTCCCTTTCCATCCTATTTGAGCGCGCTCAATTCCCCAAAGGTTCCCTTCAGCGCCAAATACAGCTTGTCGTAAAGCGCGTAGACTTTGTTGTAAATCTCCACATTTTCCGCCTTGGGCAGCGTGCACGTCTCCTCCACCAGCAGCCCGCACGCCTCCTGCAAGTCCTTCCAGATTCCCACGCCGACGCCCGCCACCAGCGCCGCGCCGTAGGCTCCGCCCTCTCCGCTGCCGGAGACCGTGACCACCGGCAGGTTGAAGACGTCCGCCACGATCTGCCGCCACAGCGGGCTCATCGCTCCGCCGCCCGAGAGGATCACCTTTTCCGGCTTGATGCTGGCGTCCATGGCGTAAATCTTCTCAGAGACATCGCGCAGGGAGAAGGTCACGCCCTCCATCACCGCGCGGGTCATCGCGCCCTTGCCGTGCTCCAATCCCAGGCCGTAGAACACGCCCCTGGCGTCGGAGTCGTTGTGCGGGCACCGCTCGCCCTGTAGGTACGGCAGGAAGAGAAGGCCGCCGCAGCCCGGCTGCACCTTTTCCGCTTCCTCGCCCATGATGTCGTAGACGTTGCGCCCCGTGCGCGCCGCCTCCGCCATTTCCCCGGCGCAGAGCGCGTCGCGGTACCAGTGATAGGACCCGCCCGCCGCCAGCGTCACGCCCATGGCGTGCCACAAGTGCTTGGCGTTGTTGCAGAACACCTGCAAGTCCCCGCCCTTGTTCTCCTTGTAACCGTCCAGGCCCATCGCCACCACGCCCGAGGTGCCGATCACCACGCCCAGCACGCCCTGGCGCACCAAGCCCTGGCCCGTGGTCTGAATCACCGCGTCGCCGCCGCCCGCGGTCACGGGCAAGCCTTCCCGCAGGCCCGTCAGCGCCGCGACCTCACGGGTCACATGCCCTGCCACCTCGTAGGATTCATAGCACTTGGGGAAGAGCGAGCGGTCCAAGCCCAGCTTGTCCATCAGCTCGCCGCTCCACTGCCGCTCCTTGACGTCAAACAGTCCCGTGCCCGAGGCGTCGGATACCTCCGTGGCGATTTCTCCCGTGAGCATGAAGCGCACATAGTCCTTGGGATTGAAGATCACGCGCGTGCGCGCGAAGTTTTCCGGCTCCTCTTCCCTCATCCACAGGATCTTGCCCCCGGTGTAGCCGGTGAGCATGCGGTTGTTGGTCAGCTTCAGCAGCGCGTCCAGCCCGCCCGCTTCCTCGGTGATTTCGGCGCACTGCGCCTCCGTGCGCTGGTCGTTCCAAAGAATGGCCGGCCGCACGACGTTGTTCTCCGCGTCCAGGGCCACCATGCCATGCATCTGCCCCGACAGGCCGATGCCCGCGATGCTCTCCGCCGGCACGTCCGCCTTGCTCAATACCTTGCGTATGGTCTCAACCGTCGCCTGCCACCAATCGGCGGGGTCCTGCTGCGTCCATCCGGGCTTTGGGGTCTCCATGGGGTATTCGATGGTCTGCGCCGCCGCGACGCGCCCTTGCTCATCCACCAGAATCGTCTTGGTTCCCGAAGTGCCGATGTCAATGCCCAGCACGTATCTCTTCATGGGTCGTCCCTCTCCTCATTTCTCGATTTGCGGGCTGACCAGCAGCCCCATCTTGCGCAGCCGGTATTCGTAGCACCATCTCACGCCCGTGGAGCGCCAGCTGTCCGGTCCGTACCAAGTGAGCGCGTCATCGCAGTTATGCACGCAGCCGAACCCGTTTACGCGGTTGCCGTAGACGGTGATGCCCACCTCGTGCGCGCCCGGCTCCACATTTTCAAAGGTGAATTCGTAGGGCGCATAGGCCAGCGTTCCTGCGCGCACGCCGTCCAGCTCCATGCCCACAAGCGCGCCGCGGTACTGCGGCACGCGCACGGTCAGCCTCTCCCTGCGCGCCGTCACCGGGATCTTGTAGGTGACGTTGCCGCAGTAGAAGGGCAGTCCCTGCTGAGTCCAATCGCCAAATCCCAGCGCGCGCACCGGCTCGATCACCGTCTTTTCCGCCCCGCGCACGCGGACGCCGAAATCCCCCAGCAGATAGCACCACTCCACGTTGGTGCGCTGGCCGAACGGGATGAAAAGCTCGATCTCGTTTTCTCCCCGATGGAGATCCGGCAGGCGCACGGTCTTGATGGATTCGTCCACAAACCAACCCGTGACCCGGCTTTCCACCTTTTTGCCGTTGACGGCGATGGTCACGCGCTCCGCGTCCTCCAACGCCAAGGAGGGCGCCTTGATTTCCACTTCGCTTTGGACGGTGAATTTTAGCCGCATGTGATGCCGCGCAGGCTCGTCCGGCACCACCCAGGGCTGGGCCACCTGGTCCATTCTGGATGGATAGCCAAGCTGCGCGCGGAAGGCGTTGTCCGCACGGAGCAGCTCCTCCTCCTGCTGCCACGCTCCGTCGTCAAAGGCGTACTGGGCGGTATCCAACAGCAGTACATTGGGTTCGGAAAGCTCCACCGCGACCGGCCGCCGCAGCGTTTCATAGGCAAAATCCGCCCTTTCCGCCGGCTGTGCCGCCGCAGCTGCGCGCCCCGGCTCCAACATCAGCAGCAGGCTGTCATGCGCATAGAAGGCGTGCTTGAGCGCCGTCTCCCCGCCGTCGTACTCCGCGCCCATCGGCGCGATGTCCCCGGTCGCCGTGTCCATCAGGCTCGCCTTCCACTCCCCACGCAGGCGGATGAGGATATCCTCTCGCGGGCATACGTCGGGGTTAGCGGGCTTTTGGCCATGGCAGAGGAACACGTAGCGGCGATCCCCCTCCTGACGCGCCTGATACATGAGGCCGCGCGTGCGCGCGCCCTTATCGTCCCGCACATCCAAGAACCGCTCCCCGTCAAGCGCCGTCAGGATCGCGCCTTCGGAGAAGGGGATGCGCTGGGCGCGGGCTGCGAGCTTCTCCACCCGGTCCGAGGGCAGGGCGTCCACCAGCGTGGGAACGCGCCCGGCAAAGATCAGTTTCCCGCCCGCCTCGGCAAACGCCTCCAACCGCTCCACCGTGCTGGAGCGCAGCGTCTCGCAGTCCGGCACCAGCACAGCGTCATACTCCATGCGCCCCACCCGCAGCGGCGCGCCCGCCATGCGGCACTGGCCCGGCAGAAGGGATTCGCAGATGTAATCATAGTCGATCAACCCAAAGAGCAGCCATTGGGCCAGGCTCTGGAAGTGCTCGTCCATTTCCTGGCGGACCAGCGCGGTCTGCTCCTGCGGTCCCCAGTGCAGCCAATAGCTCTCCACCGGGTGTATCACGCCCACCTTCACCAGCGCCTTGCCGCGCGTGAGCACGGTATTGACCCTTGCGAAGTGGTCCTCCACCATCGGATATTCCTTGTACCACGGGCTCTGATAGCCGATGGAGGCCGGATAGTCGCGCTTGGCCTCTCCCGCCATGGAAACCCACGTCAGGTGCGGCACGCGCGTGGTCACGCCCAGCGCCGCCTGCCAGTCGCCCGCCAGCTTGTGCCCGCGGAAGTCAAAGTCCCAGTTGGTCACGCCGTATAGCTCCGAGAGCACGCCGGGGCAGCCGTACTGCCGCGAGGCGGACTGCGCCTGCTTGGCCGTGGTATACTCCCTTTCGTCGCAGAGCATGTCGATGCCGGGAAGCTGGAAGGAGCGGTAGGAGCGCATCGCCTCTCCCAGCGCCGCGGTCTGGGATTTAAGCGTCGGCTCCTCCATCATGTGACCGGTGAGCAGGATGCCGTTTTCCCGGCACCAATCCCCGCAGGTATCGGCAAAGGCCGCGGCGAAGCGCTCGGCAATGTGGTCGTGGTAGTGGTACCGCGCGGGGGAAATCCTTCCCTGGGGCAGTTCCCAGTAGAGCTCGGGCAGCTTATCCAGGATGTCCTCGCCGTAAGCCGCCTGGAAGGTCTTTGCAAGGTCGTCGGTCCAGGGCAGCATCACGTCCTTCTTTTCCTTGGCAAAGCCCAGCGTCGTCTTGTGCGGGAACTGCGGCTCGTCGGTAAAGATCGAGGGAACGGTCTTGCCGAACTCCTCTCCCACCGCCTCCTTGTAGCGCTCGTGCGTCACTTCCACAAACCGCTCGATGGCCTTTTTGTCCAGGGTGTTGACATAGGTTTGGTTGTTGTACCACGGGCTCTGCGTGGCGTGTTCCAGGTAGGCGTACCAGGCCGTCTCTCCCGCCTGCGCCTGCTCTGCGCCCTCTAACCTGCGGTAGGCGTCAAGCTCTCCCCTCTGGTTTAGCCGCACCGCGTATCGGGCCAGCAGCGCGCCGTTGCCCTTTCTGGATGCCTGCGCGGAGGAGTTGGTGTAGTAGTGGTTGTCCTTGTCCTCCTCATATGGCACGGGGGTAAAGAGCAGGTGCCGCGCGCGGTACTTTTCCTCGCTTGTCACATACCCGCCCGCCGCGCCCGACGGCCACCGGTCCTCGTCGTATAGGTAGGCCAGCATCCCCTCTTTTTTCGCCTTGTCCACGCACGCGCGGATGAGCTGCATGAATTCGTCCGATAGATAGGTCGTGCTCATGCCCGTCCGGCAATGCATGTGGAAGCCGCCCAGCCCCATTTCCTTCATTTGGTCGATTTCGCGCAGCAATAGATCCTCGTTTAGATCGCAGTTCCACGCCCAAAACGGCGTCGCCCGGTATTCGCTGGGCGGATTGCGAAAGGTCTTTACGTCCAGCGCCGGCTTTTCGTTTTCGGGATACAACATTTTCTGCCCTCCCCTAGATCGTCCCAGCGGTTTAAAACACGCAGTACTTGTCCATGTATTCTTCCATCAGCTTGGTCACGTCCGCATATTCCGCACGCGCCTTGAGGTACTCGTAGATGTCCAGCGCCGTGACGATGGCGTGTACGGCAATGCCGTATTCCTCCATCACTTCCATCACCGCGGTCTTGCCCGGGGTCTGGCCCACTTCGCACCGATTGACGGAGATGAACATGTGCGGCGCCGTCACCTTTGCCGCGCCAAGCAGCAGGGGCATGGTCTCGCGCACGGCGGTGCCGGCGGTGATGACATCCTCGATGATGATGACCCTGTCGCCGTCCTGGGGCTTGTAACCCACCAGGCTTCCGCCCTCGCCATGGTCCTTGGCTTCCTTCCGGTTGAAGAAGAAGGGCTTGTCCATCCCGTAGTTGCGCGCCAGGGACGCGGCCGTCGTCGTCACCAGCGGAATGCCCTTGTAGGCAGGGCCGAACATCGCCTCAAACGCCTCGCCGCAGTTCTCCTTGACGCATTCGGCGTAGAAGTCTCCCAGCTTGGCGATCTGCGCGCCCGTGCGATAGAGCCCGGTGTTGACAAAGTAGGGTGTGCGCCGCCCGCTCTTGGTGACAAAGTCCCCAAACCTGAGCACGTCGCAGGACATCATAAACTCGATAAAGCGAATCTTCGAATCGTTTAACATTGGCAACTCTCTCCTTCTTTGGGGCAAACGCCCGCTTTCTTCAGTATAGCACGACAAACCGCAGGGCGCCATTCCCTTTATTCCACATTTTCTCTTTTTTCTTTAGCGTGTATTGCCGCTTGCCGCTCCCATACGCCAAACTCCTCCGCGGTCATTGAGTAGGCGACTTCATCCATGATTTGGCCGTCGTATCTGCGGCCGGCCATGCGCCGCAGTCCCTCCCTATGGAACCCCAGTCCCTCGATCACGCGCCGGGACCTATCGTTGAAGGGATAGTGAGACACCGTCACAAGCTCCAGGCCCATCTTGTCAAAGGCGTATCGCAGGGCCGCGCGGCATCCCTCGTGCATAAAGCCCTTGCCCCAGTCCCGCTCGTTCATCACATACCCCAGCATTCTCACCGGCAGCTCCCCCGGCCGCGAGGGGTCCATGTGCAGCCCGATGGAGCCGATGCACCTTCCGTCGTCCTTGCGCTGCATGGCCCAGACGTCCCCCGCCTTGAGGAACCTCTCCTTGATGATGCGCCGCGACTCCTCCATGTTTTCATGCGGTTTCCATCCCGCCGCAGGGCCCACCTTTTCGCTTCGCGCATAGTCGTACATGTCCTGCGCGTCCTCCAGCGTCCACATCCGCAGGATCAACCGCTCCGTCTCCACACGCTCCATGTTCAAAGTCCCCTCTCTGTTTTGCACCAGTATACCAAATGTTTACGCGCCGCGCAAATTTCCCTTCAAAGAATAGATTGCATTTCTAATTAATTTCCTGTAGAATAGAAGAATGTGAATACAGACGAGAACGGGAGTGGTAACGCGATATGGCAATGAACCTAAGAAAAATGTTCGATGTCCAGGATATGACCGTCGGCACGCCGATGTCCAATATTCTGCAATTCTCCATCCCCCTGCTCATCGGCAATCTGGCGCAGCAGCTCTACGCCACGGTGGATAGCATCGTGGTGGGCCAGTACGTGGGCGATGGGGCGCTTGCCGCCATTGGCGCGAGCAATCCGGTGATCAACCTGCTGTTGGTGCTCTTCATCGGCATTTCGACCGGCGCGGGCATCATGGTCTCCCAGTATTTCGGCGCGAAGCAGCGCGAGGAGCTGTCCATGACGGTGGGCAACTGCGTCACGTTGACGCTGTTTTCCTCCCTGGTGATCATGATCATGGGGCTTATGGTGACAAGGCCGTTGATGTCCCTGCTCAACACCCCGCAGGACATCTATGAAATGACCTGTACTTATATGTTCATCATCTTCGTGGGCATTGTGGGCAGCGCGTTCTACAACATCATCTCCGGCATTCTGCGCGGCCTGGGCGATTCCTTTACGCCGCTGATCTTCCTGCTTGTGGCCTGCGGCCTCAACGTCGTGCTCGACCTGTGGTTTGTGGCGGGACTGCGCTGGGGCGTCGCGGGCGCGGCTTGGGCCACCATCGTCTCGCAGTTCATCTCGGCCATCCTGTGCATCATCCGCCTTTTGATGATGAAGCACGTGGTGGACGTCAACAAAACGACGCTGCGCCTGCACGCCGTCTATGCCGCCCAGTTGGCGCGCCTTGGCCTGCCCTCCGGCATCACGCAGGCGATCTTCTCTCTGGCCATGATCGTGGTGCAGTCGCTGACCAACTCCATGGGCACGGTTGTCATTGCGTGCACCACCGTGGTCATGCGCGTGGATGGCTTTGCCATGATGCCCAATTTCACCTTTGGCACGGCCATGACCACCTTTGCCGGTCAGAACATGGGCGCGGGCCTGATCGACCGCACGCGCCAGGGCACGCGCGACGGCATGAAGCTGGGCGTGATCTGCGCCTGCATCCTGACGGCCTGCATCCTCATCTTCGGCGAGAACTTGATGCGCATGTTCACCTCCACAGACGAGGTCGTGCGCCTGGGTATGCGCATGATGCGCGTCATCGCGGTCGGCTACATCGCCATGGCTGTGACCCAGGTGCTCTCCGGCGTCATGCGCGGCGCGGGCGATACCATGACCCCCATGTGGATCTCCCTGATCACCACGGTCGTCCTGCGCGTGCCCGTCGCCTACATCTGGGCTTTCTTCACCCGCACGCCCGCCATGCCTCACGGCTCGTCGGACGCCATCTTCTTTTCCCTGCTCATCTCCTGGGTCATGGGCGCCCTCATCACCCTCTTCTTCTTTAAGCGCGGCGCATGGCGCAATAAAGCCATCACCGGTCAGCCCGTCAAGGAAGACGCCTAACTCCCAAATCCAAGGGCAAGACAAACCGCGATGGTTTGCCTTGCCCTTTTTTATTGCGTAAATCCCCTCTGGGCAGCCTCCAAAGCACCAAAATGCATTCCGGCAACGCCGAATCAGCGTGTTTGTGCTCCTATCCGTCACAAATTCCGCGCAGCGCTTCGCCGGCCGCGGGTCTATTGGGAGCCGCTGCATTGCTTCTTGTATTCCCTCGCCCACAGACAAAGCGCGCAAAAAACCGCGCCGGGCAAAGCATGCGCGCGGAGGCGTCTGGAAATTACCGCGCCGTTGTGGTATAATAAAGCAATCGGATTTATAGAACAGGCGCGCTCGACAACAGGATAGAACCCGTTTCTTCAAGATGTGCTGGAACAGGAGTGAAATTATGACACGAGGGGAAGTCTGGAAGGATTTTTTCAAAAAGACGGTGTTGCCCATTCTCCTTGCATTGGTTTTGTTCTTGATGTTCAAAAATGTGTTTATTAAGGACGGCGAAACAAATTACTTTTATGTGTGGCTGTGCTGCGGCATCCCCTTCGGCATTCGGCGCATGTTCGTATGGCTCATACCACACGGCTATGATTTATCCGGGACGATTGGCATCATCGCCCTTAACTTCATCGTGGGCGGTCTAATCGGCGGCGTCATCCTGGCGTGGCGGCTGATCTGCGCGGCATGGTATATTCCCCTTACAGTGTACCGCCTTCATACAATTAGGAAAGGCGATTTGGAAAGAATTCATTTTGAGGAATAGGCCTAATAAATGCCGCCTACAGTTTTCCTGTTATCTTGCTGCATACATATTGAATATCTGATGGTTCCTGCCTACTGTCGGAATCAGTTGTTTCATTATCACGTCCACAAATCCTTTTATCAAGGTATTTTTTACTCAATGGCTCGTTTGCCGCTGTGATGCTCCTCGCTGTGTAAAGATATTCGTAAACCGAAACGAGACGTCGTCCTGCTCCCATGCGTTGATTTGTTTGAGCTTGCTTCCCGAAAGCGTATACGCCATCCAGCGTCGCAGCGCGGATGAGATGGTTGGTAAAGCTTTACGCAGAGAGCTTTTGCCAAGAGTAATTTTATCCCAAATGCACTTTGCTATCATAAAGCAACATTTCTTTTATATACGGTGGCTTTACGACAGAAGAATTTATTGAAAAATGTCTTTAGTTTGTTTACGACAATTTGCTTTTTGCCGCCCGGTTCCCGCCGCCGAAGTGCGACACTGGCGGCATCAGTCCTGCATTTTTAAGCGAAAAACCCGCTGACAAGCAACGGCTTCTCAGCGGGTTTTGACTCCTTATGGCGCGTTTCCCACGCGGGGCTTCTTTTGTCGTTACTCGTATCGCAGCGCCTCGATGGGATCGAGGTTGGCGGCCTTGTTGGCGGGATAGTAGCCAAAGAACAGGCCAATGGCCATGGAAAACCCGACCGCCAGGGCGATGGAGCCAACAGACGGGAACGACGGGAACCCCAGGAAATTGGAGGCCGTATATCCCAATACCGTCCCCAGGATGATGCCGATCACGCCGCCGATGAGGCAGATGATCATCGCCTCCACCACAAACTGCACGCGGATGGCGCGGTTGGGCGCGCCCAGTGCCTTGCGCGTGCCGATCTCGCGCGTGCGCTCGGTGACGGAGACCAGCATGATGTTCATCACGCCGATGCCCCCCACCAGCAGCGAGATACCCGCAATGACGGAGATGGCGATGGATACCGTGTCCAGCATGCTGGTCATCTGCGAGACCATCGACTCCATGCTCACTGCATAGACCTGAAAATGCGTGTTGTTCTCGTAGTAGCGATTGAGGAATTTCTGAATGTCGTCTGCGATGGCGACGGAATCCTTGCCGATATCGGTGGTGACGGTGACGCTCTGATACCCGCCCTCCGAGCCCGTGATGCGCTGGGAGGTGGTGACCGGGATGTACAAAGCGGTGCGCTTATCGTTCTCCGAAGCGCTGCTCATCATCATCGCATAGGGGGAATCCACGTTTTTGTAAACGCCCACGATCGTGAAGTTGACGATGTCGTCATTGAGGCTCACCTTGACTTCCTCGCCCAGGACCTCCTTTTCGCTCATGCCAGGGAACATCTTCGAAACCAGGAAGTCGGAGACCACCGCCACGTACTTGCGTCCCTGCAAGTCCTTCTCGTTGAGGTAGCGCCCGGTGAGCAGTTCGATGTTGTTGGCGTCCAAATACGCCTCGCTCGTTCCCGTTACGGATACATTGGCGTACTTGCGGCCATCCTTGGCCTTACCGCTGCCCGTCGTCTCGGATACCGAGTAGTTGTCTACGCCCTCCACCTCGGCCCTCATCGCGTCCAGCATTTCGGTGGTGATCAAGTCGCCCTCGCCGGGCACCTCCATGGTCATCATGTTGTCAATCTCGCTCATCCGCTGCTGCACCACGACGGTTACATTGTTCACGCCCAGCGAGGACATGGAGTCCGTCACCGACCCTGTCACCGCGCCGCCCACGCACATAATGCCGATGACCGAGCCGATGCCAATGATGATGCCCAACATCGTCAGCAGCGCACGCATCTTGTTGGCTCTAAGCCCATTGAGCGCCAGCAGGACGTTTTCCCACATTCCGCTCATGTCAGTCCACGCTCCCTTCGCCGTTGGGCACGATGCGCCCATCGGATATGGTGATGATGCGGTCGGTCTCAGTGGCCAGCTTGTAGTTGTGCGTGATGAGCACGATGGTCTTACCCTGCTCCTTGTTTAGGGTGTGGAACAGGTCCATCACCAGCCTACCCGTCTTGCTGTCCAGAGCGCCTGTGGGTTCGTCCGCCAGCAAGATGGCTGGGTCGTTGGCCATGGCCCGCGCAATGGCCACGCGCTGTTTCTGCCCGCCGGAGAGCTCCGAGGGCATGTGGCTGATGCGGTCGCCCATCTCCACCATGTCCAACAGCTCCTTGGCCCGGCGCGTGCGCTGGCTCGGGGGCACGTTGGCGTAGAGCATGGGCAGCTCCACATTCTTCAGCGCCGAGGTGCGCGGGATCAGGTTGAAGGTCTGAAAGACAAAGCCGATTTTCTTGTTTCGGATCTGGGAGAGCTGTTCGTCCTTGGCCTGGTCCACGCGCACGCCGTCCAGCTCGTAAACCCCTTCGGTGGGACGGTCCAGCGCGCCGATGATGTTCATCAGCGTGCTCTTGCCCGAGCCGGAGGCACCCACAATGGAGAGGAACTCCCCTTTGCGCACGTCCAGCGTGATCCCGTTTAGTATTTGCAGTTCATTGGGCGTGCCAATGTAAAACCGCTTGATGATGTCGTGCATGGAGATGATGGTCTCCTGGTTTTTTACTCTCTCTTCCATATGCGTCAACCCACATTGGCAATGGTCTGTCCCTCGGTCACGCCCTCGGGATTGTCGAAGATCAGGTCGCCCTCGCTGAGCTCCTCGCTCCTGATCTCCACCTCAAAATCGGTCTCCACGCCGGTTTCGACGTACACCTTCTCCGCCTTGAGCATCCCCTTGTCATCCGGCTTGGCCGCCATGACGTAGGCTCTGCCATCCGCATCGTAGCCAACGGCGCTGTAGAGCGTTGCCAGCACGTTCTCGGTACTGGCCACGGTAATCGTCGCCCGGCCGTTCATGCCCACCATCAGCTTTCCATCCCCAGGATCGACGGAGAGCTTCACGTCAAATTCCGCGTTGGTGGAGCTGATCGTGTTGCCCGAAGGGTCCTTCTTCGCGGTCACGCCGATCTCCTTGACCTCGCCGGTATAGACGGCGTCTCCCGTTGCGTCGGTCTTGATCTGCGCGGGCATGCCAACCTCCAGGGAGGTCACGTCGTATTCCTTGACCGTGGTTTCAATTTCCAGGTTGTTCAGATCCTCGATGATGAACAGCAGACCGCCCGCCGTGCTGCGTTCGCCGACGGTGACGTATACCGCGGTCACGGTGCCGCTCACAGGCGCGGTCACCTGGCACTTGTCGATGTTCTCCTGCGCGTCCTCCAAGGTCATCTCCGTCACGGTCTGGTCCGCGCCGATCTTGGCGCTGTCCACGCCGTGCGCGTAACTGCTCAGAGCCAAGGACCGCTGCTCCTTGGCATCCTCCAGCGTCTTTTCCGCGTTCTTTACGTCCTTCTGGGCATCCTCCAACGCCTTGCGGTAGTCGTCCAGCAGGCTCTCCACATCGGTATCCTTGCTCTCGTATTCCTTCTTGGCAGATTCAAAGGCCAGCTTGTAGCTGTCAGTCTGCGCCTGCGCCGCATCATAGGCGGTCTTGGCGGCGACATACTCCGGGCTTTCCACGCCGTATTCATTCCTCGCCTTTTCCGCGGCCAGGTACAGCTCATTGCTCTTGGCTTTAGCCGTTGAGTAGGTATACTGCGCCTGAGAGTAGGCGCTGTCCACCTTCAGCGTCAGCTGCAAATTGCCGCTGTTGTAGTCCTGAATGGCCTGGTCGTAAGCCTCCTGCGCCTTGTCCAGCTTATCTTGGTAGAGCCTCAGGCTGTTTTCCGCGTTGCGCACAACCTGATCCTGCGTGATCTTTCCATTGCTTAAATTCGTCTTGGCATCGGAGAGGCTGATCTTGGCGCGCTGGGCGCTCTGATCCGCCTGCAATCTGCTCTTTTCGTATTCTTTTTGAAGATCTGCGCTGTCAAAGGCGCACAGCACGTCGCCCTCCTTGACCACGTCGCCAACCTTTACATTGACCTGCGTGGCTTCGCCCGCGCCAGAGGCTTCCAAGTAGACTTTCTTCACCGACGCGCTCTTGATGTTGCCCGTCACCTGAATGGTATTGCTCAGGTCCACCCGCTCGAGCTTGCTTGTGCTCACGTTGCCCGCGGAAAAGGCCTCCAGCGCCTTTTTCCCCGCCGAGATCAGGCCGATCAGCGCCGCGCCGATGACCACCATGACCACCGCGAGGATGATGAATATCTTGGTGCCCTTCTTCATTTTTGCCATGTCGGTTTCCTCTCCTAGCCTATTAGTTTGATAGTAAATAAGTATACTGAAAACATATGGATAAGCTATGAACTCCAGGTGATTTTGCCTACCAATATGTTAACATTCCGTAATTGGGCCGCACCCGGCGCGCCAACCATATATGATTATAGTATCTTTCGAACAAAATACCACCGATTGCGGTTGAACACCTCTTTTTCTGGTTTAAAACCGTCGCGCTCTTTTCAACTTTACGCGCAAGACCTATCAGACGCAAAAAAGGGCCGCCGAATTGCCTCGGCGGCCCCTTAAAAAACAGTCTATTTCCCCGTTTCGGCTTACTTGCCGGAGCGGTCAACGTAGTGCGTGTGCAGCAGCTCATGCGCCTTGTGGCTGTTGGGCTTGCCCAGGTACTCGTCGTAGAGCTTCTGCACGGAGGCATTCTTGTGCGACTTGCGCTCGGCCATAGCCGCATCCTCCTCGTAGATCGCCTTGGCGCGCACCACGCGGGGATCGGTAACCATGCGCTCGCGGGCAGGCACGATGGGCTGTCCGCCGCCGGTCACGCAGCCGCCGGGGCAGCCCATGACCTCGATGAAGGTGTAGTCGGCCTCGCCGCGCTTCATCTTCTCCATCAGGATCTCCGCATTGCCGGTGCCGTTGGCAACCGCCAGCTTGATTTCCTTGCCAGCGACCGTCACCGTGGCTTCCTTCACGCCCTCGATGCCGCGCACGGCGGTATACTCGATGGCATCCAGGTCCTTGCCCTCCAGGATGTCCGCCACAGTGCGCAGGGCCGCCTCCATCACGCCGCCGGTCGCGCCAAAGATCGCCGCCGCGCCGGTGGACTCGCCCATCAGGGGATCGAAGTCCTCGTCAGGCAGGTTCACAAAGTCGATGCCCGCCTCCTTGATCATCCGCGCCAGCTCGCGCGTGGTGATGACCGCGTCCACATCCTTCAGCTCGCCGTTTCCAAGCTCGGGGCGCTTGGCCTCGAACTTCTTGGCCACACAGGGCATGACGGAGACCACATAGATATCCTTGGGATCGATGTGGTTCTTCTCCGCGTAGTAGCTCTTGATGATGGCGCCCAGCATCTCGTGCGGGGACTTGCAGGAGGAAAGGTTGGGGAGGAACTCCGGGTAATAGTGCTCGATGTACTTGATCCAGCCCGGCGAGCAGGAGGTGATCATGGGCAGCACGCCGCCGTTCTGAATGCGGTTGAGCAGCTCGGTGCCCTCTTCCATGATGGTCACGTCCGCGCCGTAGTTGGTGTCAAAGATCTTGTCAAAGCCCATCCGGCGCAGCGCGGCGGCCAGCTTGCCCGTCACGCGGGTGCCCATGGGCATGCCGAACTCCTCGCCCAGCGCAACCCTGACCGCGGGCGCGGGCTGCACGACGACGTGCTTTGCGGGATCGCCAATGGCCTTCCAAACCTCTTCGGTGCTGTCCTTCTCGCGCAGCGCGCCCACCGGACAGGCCATGATGCACTGGCCGCAGTTGATGCAGCCCACATCGCCCAGCTTCTCGTCAAAGGCCGGGGCGATGACGGTGTTAAAGCCGCGTCCAACCGTACCGATGACGCCAACCTTCTGCACCTTGTGGCAGACGGCCACGCAGCGGCGGCACTGAATGCACTTGCCCGGATCGCGCACGATGGACAGGGAGGAGTCGTCAATGGGGTGGCTGCTCATCGCGCCCTCAAAGCGCACGTCGCGCACACCCAGCTCCTCGGCCAGGGTCTGCAATTCGCAGTTCTTGCTGCGCACGCAGGTCAAGCACTTGCGGTCATGGTTGGAGAGCAACAGCTCCATATTCACCTTGCGGGCCTCGCGCACGGCAGGGGTGTTCGTCTTGACCACCATGCCCTCGCTAACCGGCATGACGCACGCCGCCGCAAGGGCGCGCGCTCCAGTGTCCACCAAGCACATGCGGCAGGCGCCAATCTGGTTGACGTCCTTCAGATAGCACAGGGTGGGAATCTGGATGTTGGCGGAACGGGCGGCTTCCAGCACCGTGGTGCCGGCGGGAACCTGCACTTTGATGCCGTCTATCGTCAAAGTTACCAAATCCATGCTTTACTCAACTCCTTAAGCTTAGACTATTTACGCACAATCGCGTTGAAACGGCACTTCTCCTGGCAGGCGCCGCACTTGATGCACTTGGAAGAATCAATGACAAAGGGCTTCTTGATCTCGCCGGAAATTGCGCCGACCGGGCAAACCTTGGAGCACAGGGAGCAGCCTTTGCAAAGAGAGGGGTCGATGGTGTACTTGAGCAGCTTCTTGCAGTGACCTGCCGGGCAGCGCTTCTCGTAGATGTGCGCCTCATACTCGTCGCGGAAGTAGCGCAGGGTGGAGAGCACCGGGTTGGGCGCGGTCTGTCCCAGGCCGCACAGCGCCGAGGCCTTGATGTTCTTGGCCAGCGTCTCCAGCTTCTCAATGTCGCCGTCCTCGCCCTTGCCCTCGGTGATGCGCTCGAGGATCTCCAGCATTCTGCGGGTGCCGATGCGGCAGGGCGGGCACTTTCCGCAGGATTCGTCCACCGTGAAGTCCAGGAAGAACCGCGCGATGTCGACCATGCAGTTATCCTCGTCCATGACGATCATGCCGCCCGAACCCATCATCGAGCCGATGGCAATCAGGTTGTCATAATCGATGGGCGTATCCAGCAAGGAGGCCGGGATGCAGCCGCCGGACGGGCCGCCGGTCTGGGCCGCCTTGAACTTCTTTCCGCCCGGGCAGCCGCCGCCGATGTCGTAGATGATCTCGCGCAGCGTCGTGCCCATGGGGATTTCCACAAGGCCGGTGTTCTTGATCTTGCCGCCCAGAGCGAAGACCTTGGTGCCCTTGGACTTTTCGGTGCCCATGGAGGCGAACCAATCCGCGCCCTTGAGGATGATCTGCGGGATGTTGGCGTAGGTTTCCACGTTGTTGAGGATGGTGGGCTTGTCAAACAGGCCCTTGACCGCCGGGAAGGGCGGACGGGGACGCGGCTCGCCGCGCTTGCCCTCGATGGACTGCATCAGCGCCGTCTCCTCGCCGCAGACGAACGCGCCCGCGCCCAGGCGGATGTCCAGATCAAAGCTGAAGCCCGTGCCCATGATGTCGTTGCCCAGCAACCCGTACTCACGCGCCTGGTTGATGGCAATCTGCAATCTCTTAACCGCGATGGGGTACTCCGCGCGCACGTAGACGTAACCCTGCGTAGCGCCGATGGCATAGCCCGCAATGGCCATGGCCTCGATCACCGCGTTGGGGTCGCCCTCCAGCACCGAGCGGTCCATGAACGCGCCCGGGTCGCCCTCGTCGGCGTTGCAGCAGACGTACTTCTGATCGTCTACGGAGTTGGCGGCGAACTGCCACTTCATGCCCGTGGGGAAGCCCGCGCCGCCGCGGCCCCTGAGGCCGGAGGCCTTGATCACGTCGATGACCTCTTGCGGCTTCATCTCGGTGAGCACTTTAGCCAGCGCCTTGTAGCCGTCAAAGGCGATGTATTCGTCGATCCGCTCCGGATCGATGACGCCGCAGTTGCGCAGCGCCACGCGCTTTTGCTTTCTGTAGAAGTCCACCTCGTCCAGGGAGCGGGTCGCGCCCTCTTCCTCCACCGCCTCGCGGCAGAGCAGGTGGCGCACGATGCGGCCCTTGAGCAGGTGCTCGTTGACGATCTCTTCGACGTTTTCCGCCTTGATGTGGGAGTAGAACGCTCCCTCCGGGTAGACGATGACGATGGGGCCCATCTCGCAAAGGCCAAAGCAGCCCGTGCGCACGACCTTGACTTCCTTTTCCAGGCCGGCCTCCTTGATCTTTTCCTCAAACAGGCGGATCAGTTCGGGAGAACCGGAGGATGTGCAGCCCGTACCGCCGCAAATCAGAACCTGCGAACGAAACAAGTCCATGTTGTAAAACCTCCTACGATATACCTTTTCCGGCAGGCGCCGGACTGTTTTATTCCGCTGCGCCGATGGTGTACTCGGTCACAGGGTTGCCGTTGATCAGATGCTCGCCCACCACGCGCGCGACCTTTTCCGGGGTCATCAGCACGTAGGTCACCTTTTCCTGGCCGGGCATGTACACCTCGACCATGGGCTCCAAGCGGCACACGCCGATGCACCCGGTCTGCGTCACCATCGCGTCCTGCACGCCGCGGCGCTTGATCTCTTCGACGAATTCCATCATCACGGGCCGCGCCCCGGCGGAAATGCCGCAGGTGCCCATGCCCACCACCACGCGGATGCCGTGGCGGTCGTTGCGAAGGTTGACTTCCTCCAGCGTGCGCTGGCGAATGGCTTCCAAATCCTTTATGGACTTCATAACTTACGCACCTCCATGTAGAGCTTCCATGCCTTCTTTGAGATACTCTCCCATCCAGGATACCACCTCCGGCGTGTCCAGCGGAACGCCGTCCAGAACCCCCATGATCTCCTTGGTGTCAAAGACAAAGGAGGTTCCGTCTACCGAGTAGTCCAGATGGAAGTGAAACGCGGGATTGGAGACAACCAGGGAGATCATCGTGGCCGCAAGGTCTCCCAGCGGCGGCCGGTCGATGGAGGACAAGACAAACACCGCCTTAAGCGTGGTCCCAAGGCCCGGCTCGGACTCAATCGCAAAGGACCCGCCCGTAAGTTCCGCATTGGCCTTGAACATCGGGATGCCCAGACCCACCTTGCGCGTGGTGCGCGTGGTGGTAAAGGGGGATACGACCCTTTGGACGAAATCCGGCGTCATGCCCTTGCCGTTGTCGGAAAGGGTGATTACGATCTCGTCCCGTCCGTGGTCGATGGCCACCAGAATGTCCAGCCTCGAGGCTCCAGCCGTCAGGGAATTTTGCGCAAGATCCAGGATGTGCAGCGATAGCTCCCGCATCCGGTACTCCCTCCTCCCCAAGTCAGCGCTTCTCTTTTAGTACTTGGCCAGGATCGCGGGGATCTCGTCCGGCGTCAGCCGTCCGTAAACCTCATCCCCGATCATCATAACCGGCGCCAGACCGCATGCGCCCAGGCAGCGGGTGGCGTTGAGGGTGAACTTGCCGTCCTTGGTGGTCTTGCCCACCGGAACATCCAATTCCTCGCTCAGCCGGTCCAGCACCGCCTGAGAACCCTTGACGTAGCAGGCCGTGCCCAAGCACACGCCGATGACGTGCTCGCCCTGAGGCTCCAGCACGAACTGCGCGTAGAACGTGGCCACGCCGAACACCTCGCTCAGCGTCACGCCCAGCCCCTCGGCGATGAAGAGCTGCACTTCCTTGGGCAGATACCCGAAGATGCTCTGCGCCTCCTGCATCACGGGCATCAGGGCTCCCTTTGTGCCCTTTTTCGCGTCGATGACCGCCTGAAGTTGCTGATACTTTTCCTGATCTTTGCCGCAGCAATTGCAAGACATTGACCTTCGACCCCCTTGTTTCGATGTTAATTTTTCTGCATGACAATTTTTTATCAGTGCCATTCTTTGCAATTTTAACACACTTTTCGTCAAAATGCATCGGGTATTTAATGGTATTTCGCGCGTTCTGAAGGATTTTACATGGAGTTTGCACACGCTAATTCCGACCAATTCCATATATTGTTATCATATCTTTTATTCCCGACATCGCCTTAACAATATATGTTAATTAATAATCAATCATGTGCCACGCGCGCCTTGCATGCCTTCAGATAGTCGAACAGCGCTTCGGCGCTGCGCTCGGGCAGGTCCAGGAAGAACTCCCGCTCCGAAATGTCGCCCAGCCGGTGCGCGTCGGAGGCGTAGAGGATTTTGTAGCTCCCCGTCTCCACGGCAGGCGCCGGCGCGGCGCGGTAGACCTCCAGCGCCGCAAAGACCGGCTGCTTGGGCAGGAACCCCAGGTTGCCCAGCAGGGAGTTGGAGGAACGGTTGATGTGCGCCGCCACGCACAGCCCGCCCGCGCGCTGGCAAAGGCCGTCGATCTCCGCAATGGAAAGGTCCGTGGCCTGAATCAGCAGCTTCTCCTTCTCCCCCACCGCGCAGTCCTCTTCGTCCATCACCAGTTGATTGCCAAAGATCGCCCGGTTGTTGGCAAGGGGCGGCAGATGATCGTAGATGGAATTCCCAAAGCGCACGGCGTCCTCCACGCCCCTGAAGTAGCAGAGGATGTGCACCTCTTCCCTTGAGGTCACCTCGATTCCCGGCAACAGGCACACGTTCATCTCCCTGGCCACTTTCGCCACCGCCGGCAGGTTGTCCGTTGCGTTGTGGTCGGTCACGGCGATGACATCCAGGCCCTTTATATAGGCCATGCCCACGATGTTGTTGGGCGTCATGTCGTCGTCCGCGCAGGGCGATACGCACGAGTGCAGATGCAGGTCTACCGCGCACTTCATCCCTTTACGGGGTTGGGCAGGCCCAGGCCGTAGAGAATCCCCGCGATTTCATAGGCCGTCTTTTTGCAGGAGAGCACCGGCACGCCCTCCTCCACCGCCTTATCCAGCGTCTCCTTCTCCACCTTGATTTCCTCCGGCAGGATCACGCAGGCCATGTCCAGCAGCGTCGCCACCGCAATGACGTTCAAGTGGTTCATCACCGTCACCCATGCCGTTCCCTGCGCGCCCTTGGCCATGACCCAGGAAAGCAGGTCGCACACATAGGCGCTGCTGACCTCGCCCGTCAGATCCACCTCGCCGCCCAGCACCTCGGCCCCCAGCGCGTCCTTGATCTCCGCAACCGTCATCCGTCTTATCCCCCTTATCTTCTCGTCGTTTCGGACAAATCCACCATCTGTTTGGACATCTGCTGGATCTTCTGCTTGAGCTTGAAAATGCAATCCAGCTCCACCGCGAATCCCAGCACCACGTCCTCGGCCAGCGCCCGGCAGGAGGGCGACCCGCAGGAGCCGCAGTCCAGGCCCGGCAGGTCGGCCAGCACCTGCTCGATGCGCTCCATCTTTTGCAGCGCCACAGAGAAATCCCCGTCCAGCTGCATGGCGGGATTGGGCTGGAGCAGCTGCTGCGTGCGCAGATCCTCTCTGTCCAGCTCCCGCTCCTCGCCCTCCGGGGCCTGGACCTTGGGCAGCCGCTCGGTCAGCTTGCGCAGCCGGTTCTTGGCCACGTAGGTGTTTTCGAACGTCAGCGGCCCGCCCAGGCACCCGCCCACACAGGCCAAGCCCTCGAAGTAGTCCAGGTCCGATAGGTCCCCGTTTTCGATGCTCTCCAGCACCTGTATCACGTTTTCAATGCCGTCCACGGCAAGGCTGTTCTCCTCACCCACGGCGATCATCTCCCCGCCCGTCTGCGCCCAGGCCACGCCCAGCGCGCCCGCATGCTGCAAGTAAGGGAAATGCCGCGCCTTTTTGATCTGGGCGTTGAGCATGCCGTAGACGTCCATGATGGAGATCACCCCGTCTACATTGGAGTGCCTGAGCGCCTGCGGGGCGCGCACCTCCGTCATCTTTGCGGGACAGGGCGTCAGGAAGAAGATGCCCACGTCGCCGGGCTGGGCGCTCATGTTCTGGCACACGCGCCGGCGCGCGGCCACTGCCGCCGCCTCCATGGGGGAAATGACGTCCACCACGTTGTCCAGCAGTTCGGGAAAGCGCACCTGAATCAGCCGCACAATGGCGGGACAGGCCGAGGAGATCAGCGGCATGCCGTTGTGTACCTTGCGTCCCGCGACGCGCCGCGCGACCTCCTGGGAGACGTATTCCGCCCCCCGCGCCACCTCGTATACGTCGTCAAACCCAATGGCAATCAATGCGTCCAGCAGCCGTCCGATGTCGGAAAGGCCCTTGAACTGGCCGTAGAGGGTGGGCGCCGGCAGCGCCACTTTGATCTTAAAGTCCTGAATTCTCTTAAACGGCTCTGTCACCGCCACCTTGGCATGGTAGGGACAGCGCTTGATGCACGCGCCGCAGTCGATGCACCGCTCCTTGATGATGTGGGCGGTGCCTCCGTAGACGCGGATGGCCTCGGTGGGGCAGTGCTTTAAACACGTGGTGCACCCCTTGCACTTTTCCTTGACGAGCATCACCGAGTGATAATAGGTCGGCCGCTCCATTTTTCCCCTCCCCCTTTCTCTCTGTTCGATCAAAGGAAGAGCGGGCGCTCCTATTTAATGTTGAATTTCATCGTAATCTCGGTGCCCACGCCCATTTCGGAGTGGATGTCGAATTCGTCCGCATTGCGCTTCATATTGGGCAGGCCCATGCCCGCGCCAAAGCCCATCATGCGCACCGACTCCGGCGCGGTGGACCAACCCTCGCGCATGGCCAAATCCACATTGGGTATGCCCGGTCCTACGTCCTTTACCACCAGCGTCACACGCTCCTGGGTCACTGAAAAATCAATCGTCCCGCCCAGGGAGTGGATGATCAAATTCAGCTCCACCTCGTAGGCGCAAACCGCGATGCGGCGAATCACCTCGCTGCCCACGCCCAGCTTTTTCAGCGTGCGCTTAATCTTGGCCGAGGCCTCACCCGCGGCGACAAAGTCGTCCTTTTGAACCTCAAAAATCTCTGCAATTAGCGGCATACCTCATTCCCTCCTTCCAATGCCCTCAAGACCATTGGAATACAAAATGCCGCTGGTCACATAGAGCGTGTGCGCCGTTGTCATGAGCACCATGCCGTTTTCCTCGGCCAAGTCGATGATCTCTTTTGTCGGCACCTTGCCGCGCACGAACACAATGCACTCCAGGTCCACCATTTCCGCCGTGCGGATGACGTGTTCATTGACCATTCCCGTCAGCAGTACTGTGCCGCCGGTGACATAGGCCAGCACGTCGCTCATCATGTCGGAGCTAAACGCCGCCCCGACATCCAGGTCCAGCTTGTCCGCGCCCAGCACGACCTGCGCGTCCAATAGCTCCGCGATCCTCCGTATAACCATAGGCCCTCCTATTCCTCCTGCATTTGCGCTTTGAGCGCCTCCACGTAGGATTGGTATTCAGTTAAACTGCTGATTTCAGTATACTTTATTTTCGACGAAACTTCCAGTACATTTTCCGCTTCTTCGACAGCAATCGCGTCCAAGCCCTGAAGCGTCGCCTGCAACACGCCGTATAAGCCGTCCAGCGCCGTGGCCTGGCCTTGAATCAGCGCGTCGGAAAACGCCGTATCCATCGTCTCCTTCAGCTTTTCACGCTGGTCGCTCACGCGCTTTTTCGCCTGCTGCGCCGAGCACACGCCGCTGTCCACGTCCTGCCAAAGATCGGAGAGCATCTGCGTGGTCTGCTGCCAAATGGCAAAGGCGTCCCGAATGCCGTCGATGCGCTGCGCCTGCGCCGTCAGCTTCAGCTCCACCGCGTCGGCCGCAAGCGCCACCACCTGGGCCGCGATGTTCTCCTCGTCCCCCAGCTTCTCCGCCACGGTTTCACAGGCCTTGCGGCTGTTGTAGGCGGAAAGAAGGACCTGGTATTCGTCGCCCTCCTCCACGTATCCCGCCCCGCCGCGCGCGGCAAAGAGCAGGGCGTTTTTCTGCGCCTCCGCCCTGCTGGGATAACTTCCCGCCGATAGCGCGTAAACCTCTATCCTGGGGAAGGCCACCGTCTCGGTGATCTCGCTGGAGAGCGCCTGGGTGGGCTGGGGCGTCGCGTCCGTCAGCTCGTCCTCCCCGGGCTCCTCCGGGGCCAGGAACCGGTCATGGATGACGTTGCCCAGGCCCATGGCCAGGGCGACGTAGACAATCAGCCCCGCCACCGCCAGGACCGCCAGCCATTTGGCCCCGCCGCCACCGCCGCTCCGCCGCCGCCGGCTCGTATAGTGCGTCTTGTAACTGCTGCTACCCATCCTTCTTTTCAACGCCGCACACCTCCTGTTTGTACAGGCTATGTGCGCTCCCTCCGGGATAGAATCGCGGTTGCGAAATCGCGCCCGGTGCGCTATACTCAATCTCAACAAACACGGGGAGGAACGACTATGCCGCAGGTTCACCTGGATACCATTCCCATTCTGGACGCCTATCGGGAAAACGGCGAATGCCCCCTTTGCACGCTGGAGGACGCCCTGGAAAAGCAGTTCCTGGACGTGGCGCTGGGCGGGGCGATGATGGAGCCGGACACGCGCGTGATGACCAATGAAAAGGGCTTTTGCGCCCGGCACTTCAGCCTCATGTACGGCGCGCAAAATCGACTGAGTCTGGCGCTGATGACGCACACACACCTAAAGGACGTCATGGCCTCCCTCCAAAAGGAGGAAGCGGCGCTAAAAAAGGCGATGGAGGCGGAGAAAAAGCGCAATCCCGTCGCGCGCGCGGCCTCCAGCGCGACCAAGTCCTCGCCCTTTTACAAACAGTTGGAGGCCCTTTCCGCCCATGCGGAGGGCCGCAGCGACACCTGTTTCATCTGCGAGCGCATGGAAAGCACCATGGCGCGCTACCTTGAGACCCTGTGCCATCTCTATAAAAAGGACGAGTCCTTCCGCGCCACCTTTGCCGCCTCCAAGGGCGTGTGCCTGCGCCACTATCCCCGCCTGCTGCGCGCGGCGGCGCGCTGCCTGTCCGGCGCAACGCAGATGGAGTTCGTCCAAACCCTGTTGGATTTGCAGCGCAGCAACCTACAGCGCGTGGAAAAGGACCTGGAGTGGTTCACGCTCAAGTTTGACTATCGCAATCAGGACAAGCCCTGGGGCGAGAGCAAGGACGCCGTGGAGCGCACGCTCAACAAGCTGCAAGGCCGCGTCATACCCTCGGACAGCGGGACGAAATAAACGGCAGAAAAAACCCCCTCGCGCTTGCGAGGGGGTGCATTGTCAGTCCTTCTTCTCTTCCGGCTTTTCTTCGCTCTCCACTTTCTTTGGAACCATGTGGTGCATGGCCGCATAACACATGGCGCAAAGGTCCGGGCGCTGTTCGGACTCAACCTCATAGCCGCACCGCGTGCATACCCAAATCATGTCTTTTCTCTCCTTTCTTAGTTGTTGTCTGCCTCACGCTATGAAAAAGCGCTGCCCAATGGGCGGCGCTTTTTTCTGATTTCGGATGCGATTACAGCTCCGCGAAGTACTTGATGGTGCGGACCATCTGGCTGGTGTAGCTGTTCTCGTTGTCGTACCAGGACACGACCTGCACCTGATAGGTGTCGTCGTCGATCTTGGCGACCATGGTCTGGGTAGCATCAAACAGAGAGCCGAACTTCATGCCGATGACGTCGGAAGAGACGATCTGCTCCTCGGTGTAACCGAAGGACTCGGAAGCGGCGGCCTTCATGGCGGCGTTGATGCTGTCCTTGGTGATGTCCTTGCCCTTGACAACCGCAACCAGGATGGTGGTGGAGCCGGTGGGCACGGGCACGCGCTGGGCAGAGCCGATCAGCTTGCCGTTGAGCTCCGGAATGACCAGGCCGATGGCCTTGGCAGCACCGGTGCTGTTGGGCACGATGTTCTGCGCGCCGGCGCGGGCACGGCGCAGGTCACCCTTGCGCTGCGGGCCGTCCAGGATCATCTGGTCGCCGGTGTAGGCGTGCACGGTGGTCATGATGCCCGAGACGATGGGGTAGTTCTTGTTCAGCGTGTCCGCCATCGGGGCCAGGCAGTTGGTGGTGCAGGAAGCCGCGGAAATAACCTGGTCCTCAGCGGTCAGGTTCTTCTCGTTGACGGAGTAGACGATGGTCTTCAGGTCGTTGCCCGCGGGCGCGGAGATGACAACCTTCTTGGCGCCGGCGGCGATGTGCGCCATGGACTTTTCCTTGCTGGTGTAGAAGCCCGTGCACTCCAGCACGACATCCACATTCAGCTCACCCCAGGGGCACTCCTTGGCGTCCTTGATGGCGTAGATCTTGATCTCCTTGCCATCGACGATGATGGAATCCTCGGTGGCTTCGACCGTGTGCTTATTCTCGCCCATCTTGCCGCAGAAAGAGCCCTGCGCCGTATCGTACTTGAGCAGGTGCGCCAGCATCTTGGGGCTGGTCAGATCGTTGATGGCGACAACTTCGTAGCCCTCGGTGTCGAACATCTGACGGAACGCCAGGCGGCCGATACGGCCGAAACCGTTAATACCAACCTTAACCATTGGAAAAAAACCTCCTTAAAGACTAAGTCTACTAGATTACAAGTATATTTTACGCTATTTGTGCAGTAAAGGCAAGATCAAAAGATGAAATAATCGGTAAATAATTAACGACTTAAGACTGGCCGCCAAGCGGTCAAAGCGCCTCCTCGCTTCCGCGATAGACCTGGCGCACGATGTAGAGCGGCCGTCCCTTGAGCTCGTCGTACATGCGCTCGAAGTACACGCCGCATATGCCCAGCGCAAACAGGTTCAGCCCTCCTACCAGCAGCGTCGCCCCCATCGCCAGCGGCCAGCCGGACGCGCTGCCGGTCACCGCCCACAAGATGAGCAGAACAACCAGCAGAATCAGTCCCGCCGCGCTCAGCGCGCCGCCCGCCCAGCGCATGATGCCAAAGGGCTTGCCCGAAAAGGAAACGATGCCGTCGGAGGCGAGCTTGAGCATCTTCTTTAGCGGGTATTTGGTAACGCCCGCAAACCGCTCCTCGCGCACAAACTCAATGGGTTCCTGGCGGAAGCCCACCCAGGCGACCATGCCGCGCAAAAAGCGGTTGTGCTCGGGCATTTGGCGCATGACGTCGGCAACCTTCCGATCCATCAAGCGGAAATCCCCCGTGTCCTTGGGAATCTTCCAGCCCGAAAGCGCGTCCAGCACGCGATAGTAGCAAAACGCCGTCATCTTTTTAAAGAAGGACTCGCCCTGGCGCGAGACGCGCTTGCCGTAGACCACCTCCGCGCCGCCTTTCCACATCTCCACCATGCGGGGGATGAGCTCGGGCGGGTCCTGAAGGTCCGCGTCGATTATGACCACCGCGTCACCCCGCGCCTGCTCAAGGCCGGCGGAAACCGCCATTTGGTGGCCAAAGTTGCGGGCAAAATCCACCAGCACCACGCGCGCATCCTTTTGCTGAATCTCCCGGGCGAGCTCGAAGGTGCGGTCGCGGCTGCCGTCGTTGACAAAGATGAGCTCGTAATCCTCCTCCAGGGAGGAGAGCACCTGGCTCAGCCTGCGATAGGACTCTTGGATGACTTCCTCTTCGTTATAGAGCGGAACCACCACCGAAATCAGTTTACTCATGGACAATCTCACGCTTGCGGGTCGAAGCGAATCAGCTCAACGCCCGCCTCCTTCAATATTTCTTTGGAAAAGTCGTCGGGGTAATCGTAGCGATAGATCACCCGCACGATGCCCGCGTTGATGAGCAGCCTTGCGCAGATGATGCAGGGGCTGTAGGTGACGTACATCGTCGCCCCGAATACCGATACCCCCAGCCGCGCCGCCTGGATGAGCGCGTTCTGCTCCGCATGCACCGCGTAGCAGACCTCCGCCCGGGTGCCCGATGGGATGTTCATCTTCCGGCGCATGCACTCTCCCCGCTCCACACAGGGCTTGACGCCCTGCGGCGCGCCGTTGTAACCTGTGGTGAGGATGCGCTTGTCGCGCACAATCACCGCCCCCATCTTTCGATTCTCCTGGTAGCAGGACGCCCAACCGGCAATGGTGTCCGTCATTTCCATAAAACGATGGTCCCACTTTGTGAATGTCAAGCGCAGCACCTCCATATAATAGCCTGTCCCATTTCCGCTTACATTATAGACGCGGGGCGGGCTGATGTCAAATTTAAGGGAAAAACCGAAACGCAGAGAAATCGAGAGCATTACGCTCAAATAGTGAGATCGAATGGGATATTTTAAAAATTCAGTCAAAAACGGCGAAAAAGACGATGCCGTGATGTTTGCGTCATCGGCATGGTTTTTGTAAACTAATACCTGTATTTAGCACTCACCATCATCGAGTGCTAACAAACCCGGACGACGAATTAGACAAGGAGGTCTATTGCTATGCGCATCAAGCCTTTGGGAGACCATGTGGTTCTCAAAAATGTCGAGGTGGAAGTGACCACCGCCAGCGGACTCATCCTGGCCGGCGCGGCTGGCAAGGAAAAGCCGCAGTTCGCCGAGATCGTCGAGGTCGGCCCCGGCGGCATGGTGGATGGCAAGGAGGTCAAGATGGAGGTTTCCGTCGGCCAGAAGGTCATCTATCAGAAGTATGCGGGAACCGAGGTCAAGGTGGAGAAGCAGGAGTACACCATCGTCCGTCAGAGCGACATTCTCGCCATTCTGGAGGACTAAGACCAAAGGCTCCAACGAGCCGCCCCAACGCAGCCCATCAGACGAAAATGGAGGTAGAGTATCATGGCAAAGCAATTGCAGTATGGTGAGGAAGCGCGCCGCTCCCTGGAAAAGGGCGTAAACGTGCTGGCCGATACCGTTAAGATCACCCTGGGGCCCAAGGGCCGCAACGTCATGCTGGACAAGAAGTACGGCGCGCCCCTGGTCACCAACGACGGCGTGACCATCGCCAAGGAAATCGAGCTGGAAGATCCCTTTGAGAACATGGGCGCCCAGCTTGTCAAGGAAGTGGCCACCAAGACCAATGACGTCGCGGGCGACGGCACCACCACCGCCACCCTCCTTGCGCAGGCCATCATCCGCGAGGGCATGAAGAACGTGGCGGCCGGCGCCAACCCCATGCAGATCAAAAACGGCATCTCCCAGGCGTGCCAGGTTGCGGTGGAGGCGCTCAAGCGCATTTCCCGTCCCGTGGAAACCAAGCAGTCCATCGCGCAGGTGGCCTCCATCTCCGCGGGTGACCCCGAGGTTGGCAAGTGGATTTCCGACGCCATGGAAAAGGTTGGCAAGGACGGCGTGATCTCCATTGAGGAGAGCAAGACCGGCCACAACGAGCTCAAGATCGTCGAGGGCATGACCTTTGACCGCGGCTACCTCTCCCCCTACATGGCCACCGACAACGACAAGATGGTCGCTGTCCTGGACAATCCCTACGTGCTCATCACCGACAAGAAGATCACTAACATTCAGGACATCCTGCCTGTGTTGGAGCAGGTTGTGCAGTCCGGCAAGAAGCTGCTGATCGTGGCTGAGGACATTGAGGGCGAGGCGCTGGCCACCCTGCTGGTCAACAAGCTGCGCGGCACCTTCACCTGCGTCGCGGTCAAGGCTCCCGCCTTTGGCGATCGCCGCAAGGCCATGTTGCAGGATATTGCGATTCTGACCGGCGGCCAGGTCATCACCGAGGAGCTGGGTCTGGATCTTAAGGACGCCACGGTGCAGATGCTGGGTTCCGCCCGCTCCATCACCGTTGACAAGGACAACACCACCATCGTCGAGGGCGCCGGCAACAAGGAAGACATCAGCGCCAGAGTCAACTCCATCAAGGCGCAGCTGGATGAGACGACCTCCGATTACGACCGCGAGAAGCTCCAGGAGCGCCTGGCTAAGCTGGCTGGCGGCGTGGCGGTGCTCTCTGTGGGCGCGGCTACGGAGACCGAGATGAAGGAGCGCAAGCTGCGCGTGGAAGACGCGCTGTCCGCGACCCGCGCGGCCGTGGAAGAGGGCGTTGTGCCTGGCGGCGGAACCGCGCTGCTGCGCACGCTGGACGATGTGGCCGCGCTTTCCAAGAAGGTCAGCGGCGACACCCGCACGGGCGTGATGATCGTGCTGCGCGCTCTGGAGGAGCCTGTCCGCCAGATCGCGGTCAACGCGGGCCTGGAGGGCTCCGTGATTGTGGAGAAGGTCAAGGCCAAGAAGGACGTCAACTACGGCTACGACGCGCTCAACAACGAGTACGGCGACATGGTTGTCAAGGGCATCATCGACCCGACCAAGGTCACGCGCTCCGCGCTGCAAAACGCGGCCTCCATCGCCTCCGTTTTGTTGACCACCGAGTCCCTTGTGTGCGACCTGCCTGAGAAGAATCCTCCGATGGCGGCTCCCGCGCAGCCCCCGATGTATTAATCCCCGCGCATAAGCGATAGAAAACCCCCGCAGATCGTTGGATCTGCGGGGGTTTCATTCTTCTGGCGTTATGACGCGCTCCTGCTGCCGATTTCCAGAAGGTTGCCCTCCGGGTCGGCAGCGTAGAAGTTGCGGATGCCAAAGGAAAAGGTCGTGGGCGCTCCCGTTGGAAACCGCACATTCAGCTTTGCCAGGCGCTCGTACTCCGCGTCCACATCGGCAAAGGATGGCAGCCACAGGGCGATTTCAAAGGTCTGATTGATTCCCTGGGAGGGAATGTGGCGCTCCCCTATCGCCTGCACGAAGGCCCTTCTGCTGTACATAAACAGGGAGAGCTCCCCGCTTGCCGTCTCAAATTCCGCAAAATCTCCGCCATCCCACTTCGCAGTGAGGCCGAGCGTGTCTCTGTAGAAGGGAACCATGCGCTCCATGTCGTCCGCAAGCAGGCACGCGCCCACCCTCACTTCTTTGCTGTTCATCGCCATGCGCCTCCTCTTCCATAGCAAAGTGTCCGAAAGCACGCTTCCGGACACTTTTTACGCGATTTAGTAATTGGTTGCCTTGAGTTCAAAGTAGGCCTGGGGATGGGCGCAAACCGGGCAGACCTCGGGCGCGCTCTTGCCAAAGTGAATGTGGCCGCAGTTGGAGCAGATCCACATCATCTCGTCGCCGCGAGCAAAGACCTTGCCCTGCTCCAGGTTCTGGAGCAGCTTGTTATAGCGCTCCTCGTGCTCCTTTTCGATCTTGCCCACCGCCTCAAAGAGCGCGGCAATGCGCTCGAAGCCCTCTTCCCTGGCCTCCTTGGCAAACTGGGCGTACATTTCCGTCCACTCGTAGTGCTCGCCGGCGGCGGCGTCCTTGAGGTTTTGATCCGTCGCAGGGACCGCGCCGTCGTTAAGGAGCTTAAACCAGATCTTGGCGTGCTCCTTCTCATTGCCCGCGGTCTCTTCAAAGAACTTGGCGATTTGAACATAGCCCTCCTTGCGGGCGGCGGAAGCGTAGTAGGTGTACTTGTTGCGCGCCTGAGATTCGCCGGCAAAGGCGGCCGCCAGATTGGCTTCGGTCTTGGTTCCCTTGATGTTTTCCATGGTAAATCCTCCCTTTCTCTTTACGAAGATTATACCACATTTTCCGGCTTGGAAACAGGCGGAATGGCGACTATTTGGTAAAGATTGAGGAATGTGTCCAAAGAGAGCGTTTCGGCGCGCGCGCCGGGAGAAATGCCGGCCTGGATGAGCGCCTCCTCCGCGTCTTGGCGGGCGAGCCCCAGGGCGAGCAGGTTGTTTAGCAGCGTCTTGCGGCGCATCAGGAAGCACGCCTTGACAAAGCGCAGGAAGGCGGGCTGGTCCACCTTTGCGCCGTGCGGCCTCAGGCGCAGCAGAATCACCGTGGACTCCACGTGCGGCTGCGGATAAAAGCAATGGGGCGCGGCGGTGAGCACGGCGCTCGCCTCGGCGCGATAGGCGCAAAGGATTGCCAAGGGGCCGTATTCCTTTGCGCCGGGCCGCGCAATCACGCGCCCAACGGCCTCCTTTTGCAGCATCAGGCACATGCGCTTGGCGGGCAGGTCCTCCTCCAGCAGCCGAAAGAGAATGGGCGTGGTGATGGAATACGGGAGGTTGGCCGCCACGACAAAGGGCTCGCCGTCAAAGTACTCCTCCGTCAGCGACTTTAGATCCAGCTTCAGCGCATCGCCGTGGATCACGCGCACGTTCTTCTGCGGAAAGAGCACCGTTTGCAGCACGGGGATGAGCGCGGAATCAATCTCCACGGCCATGACCCGCTTGGCGCGCGCGGCCAGCTCCTTGGTCAGGCAGCCCGCGCCCGCGCCGATCTCCAGCACGTTCTCGCCCGCGACATCCGCGGCGCGAACGATGGACGCGAGCGTTTCCTCATCCGTTAGGAAGTTTTGTCCCAGGCTGTGCGTGAAGCGGAACCCCCGCGCGCGCAGCAGCGTCATAATCTCACCTGTCGTCATGTTATAATCCTCCCCTTGCGTTCGCAGGCCGCGCGGAGGGCGGCGGGCAGCCCGTTCTTTCGTCAATCGAGAATATAGATGGTGCGGTCGCGCTTGCGGCCATACTTGACGCACTCGGCTTCCGTATCAAAGAAGACGTCGATGTGGTTGCCGGACACGCCGGTATCCTGCGCCACGCCAAAGCCATAGCCGGGAATATAGAGCTTGGTGCCGTAGGGAATGACGCTCTTATCCACCGCGACAGTGCCCACCTGGGGCCAGACGCCGGTGGAGGTCTTGCGGCCGGTATGGGTATAGGCGGTGATCATCACCGTGAGGGTGCGGGAGTATTCGTAGCTCTTGCCATCGACGGTGATGGTCTTGTCGGTGACGTTGCTGGCGTTGGTCTTATCCGGGTCGGGCGTCACCTTGGGCTTGGCGGTTTTGGACGCGGTCTTGCTGGGAGAGGCGGTCTTGCTGGGGCTGGCGGACTTCTTGGGCGTGCTGGTGGGCTTGGGCGTGGGTTTGGGCGTCGGAGTTGGCGTGGGCCGGACGCCCTTGCTGACGATGCGGTTGCGCGCGGGCTCAATCACCTCTTCGGTCACAACCGTGCGCTCGGTTTCCACGCCGTCGACCTTGACCACGCGCATGGTGACCTCTTTGACGCCCTCGCTGCCCTGCTTGACCATCTTCTCCTTGCCGATATAAAGATCGTCGTCATCCTGATAGGTGATGTGGTAGGGAATGCGCCGGCGCTCCACCTCCTCGGCGATGTCCACACGGCTGACGGTGATCTCCATCCCCGGGGAAATCTGCTGGTCCAAGGCGGGCTGCACGATGTCGTTTTCATCCACGGCCACGCCAGCCAGGTGCAGCGCTTTGTCCACCGTGCCGTTGAGAAGGGCGACGGCATGCGTCTTTCCATCGGCAGTGACGCTCAGATGGTGCGCGCGGCGGATCATCACCTCGTCCCCCCGGCCTACGGGCGCGGAGAGCTCGGGGTAGATCACATCGCCCTCGCCAAGGACGATGCGGTACTCGCTCAGCAGGTCCGCCACGGTGGAGGCCCGCGTCTTGAGCCGCACGCTGCGCTGATCGTCTTTGAGCACGACGCCCTTGGTGCTGGCCAGCCGGCTCACCGGCCGCGCGCTCAGCGCGGCGCCCAGGGCCAGCACGGCGGCAAGCGCCAGGCACAGCGCGCGCAAAGTGGGCCGAAGCTCCCTGACGAGGGCGAGCCCGTGCGCGCACAGGGCGAAAAAGCGCCGCGCGCCGCGCGCCACGGCAAAGACCGCCGCTTCGAATCCGCGCACATAGGCGTTCCATATTTCAAGGGCGCCCCGCCTTTTTCCCGGGCGGGAGGGGCCCTTCGGTGTTGTCCCGAGATTGCCCATTGCATTGCCTCGCTTTCTGAACAGAGATCATCGGGGCTGCGCCCCGTCGGGATTATTTTAAGGGATGTGGGCGGATAAGTCAAATTTCAAAGGGAGATGCGATGTTTGCTTGACGAATCGTTCGAGTCCCTTATCCCATGTTGGGCAGAGCCCAGCACCCAACACGCCTTTGGCATATTCAGACGTCGCCTGGCGGAATTCCATTTGCTAATCCACTCTTGGAAACAATCCCTGCCAAATTTGCGTTCTTTACAGGGGCGGCGCTTTATGACATAATAAACCACAACAGGACGCATCGTGACAGGGGGACGAAGAGAAAATGAAGAAAAGCGGCGGATTCAAGTTGATCATCCTGATCCTGGCGCTGTGTCTGCTGGTGGGCTGCACGACCGGCACGGGGATCGACCTTAAAAAGGTCATCTCCGCCACAGCGGACCCGAACGAGCCTAGGCAGGACCCCAAGCCCTTTTTGGACCAATACATTTCGCTGCTGAACGAATACAACTTCGGCAAGTGCTACGCATTGCTCACGCCCGATGCCAAGGAAGGAGTTGCGCTGGCCGACTTTGCCGACCGCCACCAGCGGATCTATGACGCCATCGAGTTTCAGGGGCTCTCCATCGCCTACGGCGAGCTGACGGTGGAGGCGGGCAAGCGTTACCTGCAAAGCGCGACGCTGACCTACCAAAGCCCGCTGTTGGGCGATTTTACCCAGGAAGTGATCTTTAACCTGGACTATTCGCAAAATGAGGACACCTTTTACCTCAACTGGACGCCCGCGGTGATCTTCACGGACCTGACCTCCACTTCCGAGGTGAGGCTGCGCACATTAAGGCCCGCGCGGGGAGAGATTTTGGATAGCCAGCACAACACCTATGCCATCAACGCCTATGCCGAGAGCGTCTACATCCAGCCCTCTAAGGTGGAGGACGAGTCCTATACTCTTTCGGCACTGGCCTCCATCCTCAACATGAGCACGGCGGATGTGGAAAAGGTGCTGACCTCCACCACGGCGCAGAAGTACGATTCCGCAGTCGTCAAGGCGTTTCCGCCGGGCGGCATTTCCGAGGCCACGGAAAGCGCGCTGTGCTCCATCCCCGGTGTGGGCGTGGACCGCACCTCTATGACGCCGCTGCGCTACTATCCCAAGGGCGACTTCTTTGCCCACTCCATGGGGTATTGCTCCGCCATCACCGCCGAGGAAATGGAGACGCTGGACCCTGAGCGGTACGACATCTCCTCCTTTGTCGGCAGGACGGGGCTTGAAGCGGCCTATGAGGATACGCTGTGCGGGGTTAAGGGATACTCGCTGGACATCTACCTCAGCGACGGACAGCGCAAAAGCACTGTTGCCCGCAAGGAAAAGCAAGACGGATTGGATTTGGAGGTTACGCTGGACTACGACCTGCAAAAGCGGGCGGAGGACCTGCTGGCCACCTTGGCACAAGAGGGCAACGCGGGCGCGGTGGCGGTTATTGACCCCACCAACGGCGACGTGCTGGCGCTGTCAAGCTTCCCGGACTTCAACCCCAACCTCTTCGTGCTCAATTCGGACCCGACGACCTTGGCCTCCTATGTGGCCGAGGACGCGAACAGCCCGCTTTACAACCGCGCCGTGCAGGGCTCCTATATCCCCGGTTCCACCATAAAGCCGCTGATTGCGGCCATGTGCCTGGATAAGGACGTGGTGGATGAAAACTACGAATTCCGGGGGCAGATCGTAAAGCGGCAGTGGACGCCGTCCGGCTACTGGCCCTACCCGCCCATTACGCGCGTCTCCAATTATTCCGGCGCGGTCAACATGTCCAACGCCATCACAAAGTCGGACAACATCTACTTTGCGGATGTGGCGCTGAAGGCGGGCTGGGAAAAACTGGAGCCCTTCCTCAAGAACCTGGGCTTTGACGAGCGCATTCCCTTTGACCTGCGCGTTTCCATGCCCAGCTACATCAAGAACGCGAATTATGAAAACAAGCAGCTGCTGGCCTCCACCGGCTATGGCCAGGGCGCGCTGCTCACCTCCCCGTTGCAGATGGCGTGCATGTTCTCCTGCATGGCCAACGGCGGCAACATCATGACGCCGCGCCTGGTCAAGGCCACGCGGCGCATGGCGGGCACGGAATATGAAGTCGTGGAGGAAATCCCCGCCACCGTTTGGAAGGAGAACGTCATCTCCCAGCGCGCGCTGAGTACCGTGGTGCCCATGCTGCGCCGCGTGGTGCAGGAGGGCACCGGCCGCAGGGTCGCCATCGACGGGCTGAGCATCTGCGGCAAGACCGGTACTGCGGAAATCGGCTCGGATAAAGAGCGGGAAATCGGCTGGTTCATCGCGTTTGTGGAGAATGCGGATTACAGCC
>CAOKIU010000012.1 GCA_948468595.1 uncultured Christensenella sp. | reverse complement strand
CTGCCGATTGAGAACCTCGGCGTCTCCTTGATCACCAGCGTGCCTTTGGGCAGCCTCTACAGCGGCATGTACGCCTCCGCCCTGGGCGTGGTGCTCCTCTCCCTCATCTCCATGCTGCTGTGCAGCTCCCTTTACGCCTTCCTCGTCCAGCGCCAGCTCTCGGCGATTTCGCCCATGATGCAGGCCATGCGGCAGATCCGCGGGGGCAACTTCACTACGCGCGTGCCCAGCGCCAGTCAGGACGAGCTGGGCGCGCTGGCGCGGGACTTCAACTACATGTCGGAAAAGCTACAGGAGATGATCGACCGCGTCTATGTCGCCGGTCAAATGGAGCGCGAGGCGGAGCTGCACGCGCTGGAAGCCAACATCAACCCGCACTTTCTCTACAACAGCCTGGCCACCATCACTTGGATGGCGCGGTTCAAGGGTTGCGCGGAGATTGTGGAGATTTCCGACGCGCTGGCAAGGCTCTACCGGGCGGTGCTCTCCGACGGCCGCTCCGTCATCACCTTCGCGGAGGAAATGGAGATGGTGCGCGCCTACCTCAAGGTACAGGGCATTCGGTTTGAGGACAAGTTCAGCGCGCATCTGGAGGTTTCCCCGGAGGCCCTCGACTTTCCCATCCTCAAGAACATCGTCCAGCCGCTGGTGGAGAACGCGCTGGAGCACGGCATCGGCCCCAAGCTGGAAAAAGGGCGCCTCTGCGTCCACGCCCGCGTTGACGGCGACCGGCTGGACCTTTGCGTGGTGGACGACGGCGTGGGCATGACCGAGGCGCGCCGCGGCGAAGTGGCGCGCGGATTGCCGGGCAAAGGGCGGCATGGCTACGCCATCCGCAACATTTTGCAGCGCTTGAACGTATTTTACGAAGAGCGCTATACGTTCGTTCTGCACTCCGCGCCAAACCGCGGCACGACGGTGCATCTGGTGCTGCCGCGGCCCAAGACCATTTGGCAGGGCGGCGAGCGCGACGGGCAGAACGCCGGAGGCTGACGGCCCCCGGCCTCGGCGCTGCTTTTTGTACCTTTCAGCGGCCGCAGCGCGGTTTTGAAGCGCCGCATGGAGGATACGCGCCGCGGCCGGCGAATGGCTTTATCCATCATCATGGCAAGGAGGTTCACACAATGCGATACAAGATTGAGGGCGGGCAACTGCCCGTGGTCACCATTGCGCTGGAGCGGGGGGAGAGCATTTTCACGCAGTCGGGCGGCATGTCCTGGATGACGGACGGCATCGCCATGGATACCAACTTAAAGGGCGGCCTGCTGGGGGGCCTGGGGCGCATGTTTACCGGCGAATCGCTGTTCATGGCGACCTATACCGCCCAGCGGGACGGCCAGCAGATCGCGCTGGCTTCCTCCTTCCCCGGCTCCATCGTGGCCCTTGAGATTGGCCCCGGCCGGGAATACGTCTGCCAAAAGAGCGCATTTTTGTGCGCCACGCCCGGCGTCTCCCTCTCCATGGAGGTGGTCAAGGGGTTGGGCGGCGGCTTCTTTGGCGGCGAGGGTTTCCTGTTGCAGCGCCTCAGCGGCCAGGGCCTTGCCTTCCTGGAGATCGACGGGTTTGCCGTGGAGCGCCATCTCGCCCCGGGCGAGCGCCTGAAAGTGGATACCGGCAACGTGGCCATCTATGATGCGGGCGTGGACTATTCGGTGGAGACGGTTCGCGGGTTTAAAAACGTGCTCTTCGGCGGCGAAGGGTTGTTTTTGACGGTGCTGCGTGGGCCGGGGAAGGTGTGGTTGCAAACCCTCTCCATGCCGGACTTTGCCGGGCGCATCCTCCCCTTCCTGCCCGCCAGCCGGAACAACGATTGATCCGCCCGGTTTTTTCTGCATTGCTGTGTTATTTTTATGCAACTTCCCCTTTGCTTTTGGCGTGGGATGTGCTATACTGTTCCTAAATTGGAGCTGTGAAACTTTTCACAGGCACGGGAAAGGGGACGAGCGGCATGAACGAACTGGAACAGGCGCGGCTGGTGATCAACGATGTGGACCGGCAAATGGCGGATCTGTTCTTAAAGCGGATGCAGGCTGTGGAATCCGTCGCCCGGTATAAGGCCGCGCGCCATCTTCCCATCTTCGATCCCGCCAGGGAGGAAGCGCTGATCCAAAAAAACAGCGCCTACATTGAAGACCTGCGCTATCTCCCCTATTACGAAAAATTCCTTAAGCATACCATCGGGCTTTCCAAGGCCTATCAGTCCACGTTGATCGATAGCACGGTCGTGGGCTATTTCGGCGCCGAGGGTTCGCACACGCATGTGGCGGAGCAGCGCCTTTTCCCCTGCGAAAAGGCGGTTTCCTACGCGACCTTTGAGGAAATCTTCGACGCGGTGGACGCGGGAGAGATCTCCTATGGCGTCATTCCCTTTGAAAATTCGCACACCGGCGACGTGGGCAATATTCTGGACCTTCTCAAGTCCCACGACGTGTATATCCGCAGGGTATACGACCTTAAGATCCGGCAGAATCTGCTGGGTCTTCCCGGCGCGTCCCTTGCGGACGTCAAGACGGTTTATTCGCATCCGCAGGGACTGATGCAGTGCAAGGAATTCCTGGCTCAGGCGGGCGTAGAGCAGGTGGCCTATGCCTCGACCTCCCAGGCGGCCAAATACGTCAAGGAAACGGGCGACGCGCGCCTTGCGGCGATCGCCTCTTTGGCGACTGCGGAACTGTACGGCCTCTCCGTGCTCGCCGCGGACATCAATACCTCGGACGACAACACCACCCGATTTATCATCATCGCTAAATCGATGGCCGAAAACGGCGATCGATTTAGCCTTTTGTTTACCCTGCATCACCAGGTCGGTCAGCTGGCCAAGGTGATGCATATCGTCGGCGACCTGGGCTTCAACCTGGAGTGCATCAAGTCGCGCCCGCTGAAAAACGCCCCTTGGCAATACTATTTTTATATTGAAGTGGTTGGCGACCTGTCCGGCGCGGCCGCTTCCTCCCTGCTCTCGCAGCTCAAGGAGGTCTGTACGCAGATCAAGGTGCTGGGCACCTATACCCTTGAGCGTTCGGATGAATAATTACACATCGTCTTTGTTGTCAGTGGGGAGCGGTGCAATCATCGTTCCCCTTTTCATGTTCTAAAAATACGCAAATGGAAGGATGGCAGTATGGAAATTCAAGTCAATCTTGGCTCGCGCGCGTATCCCATATACATGGAGCGCGGCATTCTCTCCCGCGTGGGGGAATACGTCAACTTGCGGCGCAAGGTCCTCATCGTCACCGACGACGGCGTGCCCGAGGCGTATGCAAAGACCGTCCTTGGCCAGTGCCCCCAAGGGTTTTTGGAGGTTGTGGCCAAGGGCGAGGGCGCAAAGTCCTTCCCCGTCTACGAGCGCCTGTGCGCGCGGCTGCTGCGCGAGGGCTTCACGCGCAAGGATCTGGTCATCGCCCTGGGCGGCGGCGTGGTGGGCGATCTTGCGGGCTTTGCGGCGGCCACGTACATGCGCGGCATCGATTTTGTGGGCATCCCCACCACCACGCTTTCGCAGATTGACTCCTCGGTAGGCGGGAAGATGGCCATCAACCTAGAGGGCGTCAAGAACATCATCGGCGCGTTCCACCAGCCTCGCGCGGTGTTCATCGATGGCGATACGCTCGCCACCCTGCCGCCGCGCCACGTCTCCAACGGCCTTGCCGAGGCGCTGAAGATGGGGCTGATTTTGGACCCCGTGATCCTGGACCGCTTTGAGGAGGCGGACTATCTGCCCCATATCGACGAGATCATCCGCCGGGCGGTGGAGGCCAAGGCCAGGATCGTGGAGATCGACGAAACGGAGCAAAACGAGCGCAAGAGCCTCAATTTCGGCCACACCATCGGCCACGGCATTGAGAGCGCGGCAAACCTTTCCGGCCTGTATCACGGCGAGTGTGTGGCGCTGGGGATGCTGTACTTCATCACCGATCCCGCGCTGCGCGCCCGCACGCTGGAAATCATGAAAAAGCTGAACCTGCCCACGCAGTGCGACGTGGATAAGGATGCGGTCTTTGCCGCGATGGGGCATGACAAAAAGGGCGACGGCAGCCGCGTGACCGTTGTTAAGGTCGATCGCGCCGGCCAATACCGCTTCGAACCCATGACCTTGGGCGCGCTGCGCGCCTTGCTCTAAGAGGAGGCGACCATGAAAAGCACCTTCGGCACCAATTTTAAGCTGACGCTCTTTGGGGAGTCGCACGGCCCGGCGGTGGGATTTGTGCTGGACGGACTTCCGGCGGGCATCCGCCTGGACCTTGACCGCATCCGGCGCGAGCTGACCAAGCGCCGGCCCGCGGGGCGCATTTCCACCCAGCGCCAGGAGGCGGATGAATTCACCTTTCTGAGCGGCTTTTACGATGGGCACACCACCGGCACGCCGCTGACGCTGGTCATTGAGAACAAGGCGCAGCACTCCCAGGACTATGAGGCGATGAAGTACCTCCCCCGCCCCTCCCACGCGGATTTCACCGCTTTTGCCAAGTACGGCGGATACCAGGACGCGCGCGGCGGCGGGCACTTCTCCGGCCGCGTCACGGCGGGGCTGGTGGCAGCGGGCGCGGTTTTCGAGCAGATCCTGTCGGAGCACGGCATCGCCGTGGGCACGCACGTGCTCCAATGCATGGACGCGCGGGACCGCGGTTTCGACTGCGCGCGCCTTAAGGAAGACATCGCCGCGCTGGACTCCCCCGACTTTCCTGTTCTGGACGAGGGCGCGGGCAGGGCGATGCGCGCGCTGATCGAGCAGGCGCAGGCGGAGGGCGACTCCCTGGGGGCGATCCTGGAAACCGCGATAGACGGCCTGCCCGCGGGGATCGGAGAGCCGTTCTTCCACTCGGTGGAGAGCGAGCTGTCCGCGCTGTTGTTCAGCATCCCCGCGCTCAAGGGCGTGCAGTTTGGCCTGGGCTTTGGCTTTGCCTCGCTCCCGGGCAGCCAGGCCAACGACGCGCCCGTTGGCCTGGCGGATGGGCGCCTCCGGACCCGCACCAACCACAACGGCGGCCTGGGCGGCGGCATTACCAACGGCATGCCCGTGGTCTTTTCCACGGTCATCAAGCCCACGCCCTCCATCTACAAAGAGCAGGATACTCTTGATCTGCGCACCGGCGCCCCGCAGAAGCTGCGCATTCACGGGCGGCACGACCCGGCGATCTTCCACCGGGCCAGGAGCGTGGTGGATGCGGTGACGGCCATCGGCCTTTGCGACCTGATGATGGGTCGGTATGGCTACCTGTGGGCCAGAAAGGAGGAGCCATGCGCTACGGACTGATTGGGGAACGGCTGGGGCACAGCTTCTCCAAGATCATTCACGAAAAGCTCTGCCCCTACACCTACGACCTCCTCCCCCTGCGGCCGGACGAGGTGGAGGGGTTCCTGACGCGGCGGGAGTTTTCCGCCATCAACGTCACCATCCCCTACAAAGAGACCGTGCTGCCGTATTTGACGGAGATTGACCCCGCGGCCAAGGCCATCGGCGCGGTGAACACCGTGGTCAACCGCGGCGGGAAGCTCTACGGCTACAACACCGACTTTGCCGGCCTCTCCCATTTATTGGACGCGCACGGCTTTGACCTGCGCGGCAAAAAGGCGCTCATCTTGGGCAGCGGCGGCACCAGCAAGACCGCGCTGGCCGTGGCGCGGCACAAGGGCGCGGCAGCGGCGCTGGTGGTCAGCCGCCATCCCGGCGCAGGCCAAATCACCTACGAACAGGCGCTGCGCGAGCATGCGGACGCCGAGGCGGTGATCAACACCACCCCCGTGGGCATGTATTCCGACCTGGGCAGCCAGCCCATCGACCTTGCGCGCTTTAAGCGCCTTCAATTTGTGGTGGATGTCATCTACAATCCGCTGCGCACCCGCCTGCTCTTGCAGGCCGAGGCGCTTTCCATCCCCTGCTGCAACGGCCTGGAAATGCTGGTGGCGCAGGCCAAATACGCGGCCGAGCACTTCTTGGACAAGCCGCTGCCGGAGGAGGCCATCGCGTCGGTACACCGCGCGCTGTGCCGCGAGCGGCGCAACCTCGTGCTCATCGGCATGCCCTCCTGCGGCAAGACCACCACAGGAAGGATGCTGGCAGAGCAAATGGGCCGGGAATTCGTGGATGTTGACGAGAGAATTGCGGCCCTTGCCGGCATGAGCATTCCCGAGATCTTTGCGCGGCAGGGCGAGGCCGCCTTCCGCCGCCTGGAAAAGCAAGCGCTGGAAGAGGCTTGCGGCCGCACGGGGCTGGTGATCTCCCCGGGCGGGGGCATCGTCAAGGACGAGGACAACGTTCGCTTGATGCGCCACAACGGGGTCATCTTCTTTCTGGACCGGGCCCTCGAGCGCCTGGCCATGCAGGACCCCAGCCGCCCCCTCTCCTCCAGCCGCGAAGCGGTGGAGGCGCTCTACGTCCAGCGCCTGCCCCTCTACAGGCGCTACAGCGATATGACCATCGACAACAATGGCGCGCAGGAGGACACCGTGCGCCTGGTGAAGGAGAGATTCGATGAACTTGCTTGTACTTAACGGTCCCAACCTGAACATGCTGGGCATCCGGGAGCCGGATATTTACGGCCGCACCACGTACGCGGACCTGGTCGCCTATATTGAGGCGGTGTGCGCGCGGGAGGGCATTGCGGTAAAGTGCTATCAATCCAACCACGAAGGCGCGCTCGTCGACGCCATTCAGGACGCCTATCAAAAAATGGACGGCATCGTGATCAACCCCGGGGCCTATACCCACACCTCCGTGGCGATTCTGGACGCGCTCAAGGCCGTGGCCCTGCCGGCGGTGGAGGTCCACCTATCCAACATCTACGAGCGGGAGGAATTCCGCCACCACTCCTATCCCGGCCTGGCGTGCGTCAAAACGATCTACGGCCACGGCATCAAGGGCTATGAGGAAGCCGTTCTCTACCTAAAGGACTATGTGGAAAGGAAGGCATAACCATGATTATTTCGATGAAAAAAGGCGCGCCGCAGGAGGAGATCGGCAAGCTGGTGCGCTCCTTTGAGGACATGGGTCTCTCGGTTACCATGATTTCCGGCGACAACTACAACGTCTTTGGCCTGGTGGGCGATACCACGGTTGTGGACGAGACGCAGATCGCCGTAAATCCCTATGTGGATACCGTCACCCGCGTATCCGCTCCCTACAAAAAGGTCAACCGCCTCTTCCATCCGGAGGATTCCATCATTGACTGCGGCGGCGTGCGCATCGGCGGTCAGGAGAAGATCGCCGTCATCGGCGGGCCCTGCTCCATCGAAGGGCTGGAGCCCACTTTGGAAATCGCGCAGGCGGTCAAGGCGGCGGGCGCGACGATGCTGCGCGGCGGCGCGTACAAGCCCCGCACCTCCCCTTACGCTTTCCAGGGCATGGGCACCGAGGGAATCCTGGCCATGGTGGAGGCGCGCAAGCGCACCGGCATGCCCATCGTCTCGGAGTTGATGGCCATCGAGCACCTGGATGAATTTGTGGAGCATGTGGACCTGATCCAGGTGGGCGCGCGCAACATGCAGAACTTTGACCTGCTCAAGGCGCTGGGACAGACCCGCAAGCCCGTGCTGCTCAAGCGCGGCCTGGCCAACACCATGGAGGAGTGGCTGATGAGCGCGGAATACATCATGGCGGGCGGCAATGAGAACGTCATTTTGTGCGAGCGCGGCATCCGCACCTTCGAAAAGTACACCCGAAACACCTTGGACCTGTCCGTCATTCCCATCGTCAAGCAGAAGACGCACCTGCCCGTCATCATCGATCCCTCGCACGCAACGGGCGATTGGCGGTTGGTGGAATCCATGTCCCTGGCGGCGGTGGCCGCGGGCGCGGACGGCCTCATCATCGAAGTGCACCCCTGCCCGTCCAAGGCGTGGTCCGACGGCGCGCAGTCCCTCACCCCCGAGCATTTTGCCAGCGTCGTCAAGAAGGCGCGCCGCATCGCCGCGGTCATCGACCGCGAACTGTAAGGAGAGAAGCGCATGATCGTCAAGGTATCTCCCGCGGCGTGCGCGGGCCGCGTTGCCGCGCCGCCCTCCAAGTCCATCGCCCACCGCGCGCTCATCTGCGCGGGTCTGGCGGCGGGCGAATCGCGCCTGACCGGCATCGGCACGTCCGAGGACATGTCCGCCACCATCGGCGCTCTGCGCGCCCTGGGCGCCGAGGTGGAGCGGCGGGACGGCTTCTGCCTTGTGCGGGGCTGCGGCGGCCGCCCGCCGATGCAGGACGCGCAGGTGGATTGCCGCGAATCCGGCTCCACGCTGCGGTTTATGATCCCGCTCTTTGCGCTGGGCTCCGGCCGCACGCGCTTTGTCGGCCACGGCCGGCTGATGCAGCGCCCGCAGTCCGTCTATGCGTCGCTCTTTGCGCAGCGCGGGCTGCCCTTTGCCCTCGGGGAGGATGGGCTTTCAGTGCAGGGACCGCTGACGCCCGGCGAGTACGCTCTTGATGGCGGCGTCAGCTCGCAGTTCATCACCGGGCTGCTGCTCGCCCTGCCGCTGTTGGCGGGCGACTCCCGCATCGTCATCCGCCCGCCCTTTCAGTCGCGCGGGTATGTGGACCTCACCCTGCAAGCGCTTGCGGCGTTTGGCGTGCGCGCGGCGTTCGACACCGAGCTCTCCCTCTTGATCCCCGGCGGCCAGACCTACCGCCCGTGCGATTATTCCGTGGAAGGGGATTACTCCCAGGCGGCGTTCTTCGCCGTACTGGCGGCCCTTTCGGGCAACGTCACCCTCACCGGCCTGCGCCGCGACTCCTTGCAGGGCGATCAGGCGATCCTCTCCATCCTGCGCGACTTCGGCGCGCAGTTCTGTGAAACGCCGGAGGGCCTGCGCTTCTCCGCCGCGCCGCTCGCGGGCCGCACCGTGGACGTGGGCGATTGTCCGGACCTGGCGCCCATCCTGACGGTTCTGGGCGCGTGCGCCTCGGGCGAGACGCGCCTGGTCAACGCCGCCCGCCTGCGCGACAAGGAATCCGACCGCATTGCCGCGATGGAGGAGGAACTGGGCAAGCTGGGGATCAAAACCTCCAGCACGCAGGACACGCTGACGGTGAAGGGCTGCGGCGGCGCGCCGCGCTTCGCCCCCGCCACGGTGGACGGTCACAACGATCATCGCATCGTCATGAGCCTGGCCGTCTTGGCCACGCTGGGCAGCGCGCCGCTGCGCATCACCGGCGCTGAGGCCGTTCGCAAATCCTATCCCGACTTCTTCGACGACCTTGCGCGCATCGGCGGCGCAACGGAGGTGGAGCATGAATAAAAACACGCGCTTTCTCATTGTCGGTCTGGGATTGATCGGCGGCTGCTACGCCAGGCGGCTGACGAGCATGGGCTACAAGGTCAACGCGCTGGACATCAACCCGGATTCCATCGACTACGCCCAAAGGGAGGGCATTATAAAACGCGGCGCGGATTTTTCCGCGGAGCTGGTCGCCGAGGCGGATTTCCTCGTCATGGGCCTGTATCCGACGGCCATGGTGCATTGGCTGCGCCAACACCAGGACCTATTGCGTCCCGGCGCGCTCATCACCGACGTCTCCGGCGTCAAATCAGGCGTGGTGGAGGAAATTCAGGCGTTCCTGCGCCCTGACGTGGAGTTCATCGGCTCCCATCCCATGGCGGGGCGGGAGCTCTCGGGCGTGCGCAACAGCGATGAGCGCGTTTTTCGCGGGGCGAATTTCATCCTCACGCCCACAGAAAAAAACACGCAAAAGGCCATCGATACCGTGCACGAGCTGGCGGAGATCCTGGGCTTTGGCCGCATATCTCAGCTCAGCGTGCGCCAGCATGATGAAATGGTGGGCTTTCTGTCGCAATTGACCCATGTGATCGCCATCACGCTGATGAACTGCAAGGACAACACGCATTTGGCTGCCTACACCGGCGACTCCTTCCGTGACCTGACGCGCATCGCGCGCATCAACGAAAACCTGTGGAGCGAGCTGTTCCTGCTCAATCGGGACGTATTGGTTCAGGAGATCGACGCTTTCCTTGACGAGATGCAAAACATTCGCGGCAAAATCGAGCGCGGCGACGCCGAGGGTCTCAAGGCGCTGATGGTCAACTCCACCTACCGCCGCGCCTTCTTTGACAAGGACAAGCAGGCGTAAGTGGAAAACGAAAAAAAGAGGGAATGGCTTTGAATCGATCATTTTGGAGGGGCGCCAAAGACGGCCTGCCCATCTGCCTTGGGTATGTTTCGGTATCCTTTGTCTTTGGCATGATGTGCGTCGAGGGCGGACTGCCCGCCTGGGCGGCGGCGCTCATCTCCATGACCAATCTCACCTCCGCCGGCCAGTTCGCGGGCCTGTCGCTCATCCTTTCCGGGGGAACGCTGTTGGAGATCGGCATGACCACCTTTGTCATCAACCTGCGCTATATGCTCATGTCGCTCTCCCTGTCGCAAAAGGTGGATGAGCGCATGTCCACCCTGTCGCGCGCGCTGCTCTCCTTTGGCAATACCGACGAGGTTTTCGCCGTCTGCATGCAGCAGCGGGGCGCCGTCACAACGCCCTATCTTTCAGGGCTCATCGCCTGCGTTTACGTTGGCTGGGCGCTGGGCACCATTCTCGGCGCAACCGTCACCAGCGTGCTGCCCGAGATGGTGCGCTCGGCGCTGGGCATCGCCATCTACGGCATGTTCCTGGCCATCATCATACCCCCGGCGCGCAAGCTAAAGCCCGTGCTCTACACCGTTTTGCTGAGCATGGCGCTCTCCAGCCTGTTCTACTATGCGCCATTGCTCAGCGGCGTTTCGCGCGGCTGGGTCATCATCGTGTGCGCGGTGGCGGTTTCCGCCCTCATGGCCTGGAAATTTCCGGTCTCCACCGAATCAGCGCAGCAGGAGGAGACGCCATGAACTACGGACGAATCCTAGCGGCCATCGCCGTGATGGCCTTGGTCACCTATCTTCCGCGAATGCTGCCGATGGTTCTGTTTCGCCGCCGCATCACGCAGCCCTTTTTGAAGTCCTTTCTCTACTACGTTCCCTACGCGGTGCTCGCCGCCATGACCTTCCCCGAGGTGCTCTACTCCACCGCCAGCCTGCTCTCTGCCCTGGTCGGTCTGGCCGTTGCATTGCTCCTGGCCTACCGCGGGCGCGGACTGCTGACGGTCTCGCTGAGCGCCTGCGGCACGGTCTTTCTCTGCGAGCGGCTGTTGGCGCTCGTCATCTCCTAGCGCGCGCCGCAGGTCCCTTCGGGCCGCTCGTTCCCATCGCTCCGGCGCTATAAGAGGCCGCCCTCCTTAATGGAGGGCGGCCTCTTTGCCTGCGTCTTACGCCGATTCCCGGCGATAAATCTCAAATCTTCGCTTCCCGATCTGTTCCTTTTCCAACCGCGTAAATCCATCCGCGCACAAGCGCTGGCGCTTGTCCATGCACACGGCAAACACCGCTCCCGGCGCGGCTTTGCGCGCCAGGCATTGCATTAGGCGCGCCTCTCCCCCCTCGCCCTGCCAGGAGACTAGGCCGCCATAGGGCACATCGGTGAGGATCAGGTTGGGCAGGGCGGGAAGATCCGGCCTTTGCGTGGAGAGGACGTCGTGAAGGGTGACGCGCGTATCCACTTTTCGGCCGTCTGCCTGCGCGGCGATGCGGCCCAAGCTATCCAGCGCAAGCCGGTAGCTCTCCCGGCCATAAGTCTCCCAGCTCAGCGCCAGTTCCTCTGCGCGGCGCGAACGGCCCTCCGGCGTGAGCAAGGAGAGATTCGCCCGCGCCAGCTCCAGGGCGCCTTCATTGACGTCGGAGCCGAACGCGGCGGCGGGACAGCGCGCGGCGAGCAGCGCCACCACCGTCAAAAGGTATCCGCTGCCGCACAGGGGATCGTAAAGCACAACCCCTGCCCCGTCGTCTAGATGCGACGCGGCCCTGGCATAGATCTCCAAGGCCAGCCGCGCGGGAAAGTTCGGCATCCCCGCGCGGCCCTTGATCGCGCCGCCGCAGGCATAATCGCTAAAATCTCTATCGTCGCTATAGCGGTACAACACCCTTCATCGCTCCTAGAAGATGCTCTTGATCATCATGCCGATGCCCAGTACCACCAGCGGAATGCCGAGAATCAACCCCACAATGGTCACGCACAGCACGATGCCCACAATGAACATCACCAACCCCAGCACAAAGCCCAGGATGTGTCCGGTGAGGGAAAGCGCCCAGCCCACGACGCTGCCCACGAGCTTAAAGGGGAAGCCAAGAATATCCCAAAGCATGTGTTACCACCTCCTTATGATAGACAGTATACACGATTTTGCCTAAAATGGAAGCGCGCCGGGTGTGAAAACACGCCCGACGCGCCCGAAATGTCTGTTTACTTGTTGACCAGGTGAATGGCGAAGCCGCCGATCTCTTCCTTGAGGTAGATCGCGTTGAGCTTCTCGCCCTTGAACTTGGCGGTGGACTCATCAAATTCAAAGCCCATGGACTCCAGGTACGCCTTGGCGCGCAGCACAGAGGTCGTGCCAATGGCGATGTGGCCGTTGGCGCCCAGGTACGGCTTCTTCATGCACTCGACGGCGGTGCCGGCGAAGGTGGAGGAGTTGCCGTCCTTGACCGGCCAGCCAAAGATCGCGGAGAAGCGCTTGGCGACCTTCATGGCCTCGTCAGCATCGGCGCAGTTGACGCCCACATGCAGGATCTCAAATCCCAGCATCTTCTGCACGGCAGAGCGGGTGAGCTCGGTGATCTTGGCGAAGTTCTTCTCCTCGACCGCCTTCTTGTCCACCATCCAGGAGCCGCCGCAGGCGACGATCTTATCAAAGGAGAGGTAATCGAGCAGGTTCTTCTCATTCACGCCGCCGGTGGGCATGAACTTCATGGCGCCATAGGGCGCGGCGACCGCCTTGATGACCTTCAGGCCGCCCATGGCCTCGGCCGGGAAGAACTTGACGACCTTGAGCCCAAAGCCCATGGCCTTCTCAATGTCGGAAGTGGTGGGGCAGCCGGGGAAGATGGGGTAGCCCTTCTCCACGCAGTAGCCCACGACCTCGGGATTAAAGCCCGGGGAAACGATGAACTTGGCGCCCGCGCCAACCGCGCGATCCACCTGATCGATGGTCAGCACCGTGCCCGCGCCAACCAGCACGTCGGGCAGCTCGTTGGAAACGCGGCGGATGGACTCCTCCGCAGCGGCGGTGCGGAAGGTGATCTCCGCCACCGGCAGGCCGCCTTCGGCCAGGGCGCGGCAGAGCGGCACCGCGTCGTCCGCGTCGTTTAACACAACCACAGGCACGATGCCCAGGGCTTCAATTTTCTTGGTGATGTCCATAAAACAAATCTCCCTTCACTTTTGTTTTCTGCACATGACGGGCAGGCCCGTCCGGTCTCTAAGTCAATAGTATCGCAACTTTCTCTCCCTGGCAACAGTTTGCCGGGATAAATTCGCATTTGATCCGCCATGCGAAACCGCGTTTCGCAATTCTTATCTTGACTTCTCAAACGGGTTATACTACCATCAAGTGAGAAAAAATTTGTCACAAGGGAGATTTTGAGCATGAAAGACGGTTTTGTGCGCGTGGGTGCGGCGACGCCGGAAATCAAGGTAGCCGACTGCATGGGCAACGCCGGGCGCACGGTGGATTTGGCGAAGCAGGCCGCGCAGCAAGGCGCCTCAATCGTCGTCTTTCCGGAGCTGGGATTGACGGGCTACACCTGCGGAGACCTCTTTTTGTCCGAGACGCTGCTCAGCGGCGCGCAGGAAGCCCTGGAAAGGGTCCTTCAGGAGACCGCTGCGCTGGACGCGGTGTTGGTGGTGGGCCTGCCGGTGCGGCTGGGCGCGGCGCTCTATAACGGCGCGGCCGTGCTCTGCCGGGGCAAGCTGCTGGGCGTGGTGCCCAAGACGCACATTCCCAATTACGCGGAGTTTTACGAAGCGCGGCACTTTAGCCCCGGCGGGGCCATCGACGCGCCCATAACCCTTGCGGGGCAAGAGACGCGCCTGTGCGCGCGCCAGGTCTTTGCCTGTCAATCCATGCCGGACCTTGTGCTGGGCGTGGAGATCTGCGAGGATCTTTGGGTGCCCTGCCCGCCCTCCGCATTCCTCGCCGCGGCGGGCGCGACGGTGGTGGTCAACCTCTCGGCCAGCGATGAGGTGATCGGCAAGATGCAGTATCGCCGCCAACTGGTCACGGGGCAGTCCTCCCGCCTGCTCTGCGCCTACGCCTACGCGGACGCGGGATTGGGGGAATCCTCGCAGGACATGGTGTTTGCCGGGCACGACCTCATCGCGGAAAACGGCGCTTTGCTGGCGGAATCCCCGCGCTTTCAGTCGGGCGTGACCCTGGCGGATGTGGATGTGGCCAAGCTGAGCGCGGAGCGCCGCCGCCAAAACACCTTCCCCAAGGCGGAGGACGCGCGCGTGGTCTCCTTCATGCTGGAAACGCGGGAGTTGGAGCTGCGCCGGGAGATCTCCCCCACGCCCTTTGTGCCGCGCACCGAGCAGGGCCTGCGCCAGCGGTGCGAGGAAATCCTCCGCCTTCAGGCCGCGGGGCTGTGCACGCGCCTGCGCCATACGGGGATTCGAAAGGCGGTCGTGGCGCTGTCGGGCGGCTTGGATTCAACGCTCGCGCTGATTGTGACGGTACACGCCTTCGACCTGATGGGGCTGGACCGCGACGGCATTATCGCGGTGACCATGCCCTGCTTTGGCACCACGGCGCGCACCAAGAGCAACGCCATGGTGCTGGCCGAGGCCTATGGCGCCACCTTGCGCCATGTGGACATTGGCAAGGCGGTAAAACAGCACTTTGCCGACATCGGCCAGGACATGGAGAATCACGACGTCACCTTTGAAAACAGCCAAGCGCGCGAGCGCACGCAGGTGGCGATGGACATTGCCAACCAGGTGGGCGGCCTTGTGGTGGGCACCGGCGACCTGTCCGAGCTGGCGCTGGGCTGGGCGACCTATAACGGCGATCACATGTCCATGTATGCGGTCAACTGCTCCATTCCCAAGACCCTGGTGCGGCATCTGGTGGCCTTTGAGGCCGCAAGGAGCGAGGGCGCGCTCAAGGATGTGCTCCTGGACGTGCTGGATACGCCGGTGAGCCCGGAGTTGCTGCCCCCCAAGGATGGAAAAATCGCCCAGCGCACGGAGGAAATCGTGGGGCCCTACGAACTGCACGACTTCTTTCTCTATTACCTGGTGCGCTTCGGCTTTTCCCCGCGCAAGGTCTACCGCCTCTGCAAGCTGGCCATGGCGGGCCGCTATGACGATGCGGAGATCAAAAAGTGGCTGCTGGTCTTTTTGCGCCGCTTCTTCTCCCAGCAATTCAAGCGCTCCTGCCTGCCGGACGGCCCGAAGGTGGGCACCGTCACGCTCTCGCCCCGCGGCGACTGGCGCATGCCCTCGGACGCCTGCGCGGCGCTTTGGCTGCGCGAGGCGGAGACGCTGTAGGCCGCACGCCCTTGACGCCCTCGGAAAAGACGCATTCCCTTCCGAGGAATAGGGTTTTGGCTCCTTGCCCGGCGGCCGTGATTTAACTTACGGACAATCGCTACTCACTTACTTAAACACATCCCCCCACGGGGCGCCGTGGGGGGATGTGTTTCGAAATACGCGATACGATCGAGAAAAGCGCAATACGCCTTTCCCAGAATTTCAAGAGAATGGCGCCAAAGGATTTTCCAGAGCTTTTTTAGGCAGTCCGAGCCCCACGGCACGCCGTGGGGCTTTTTTTTACAAGTCAAGGGTCAGGCTGACCGGGCAATGGTCGCTGCCCAGGACATCCGCATGGATGGCGGCGTCCGTCACGTGCGGAAGCAGGCGACGGGACACGAGGAAGTAGTCGATGCGCCAACCCGTGTTGCGCTGGCGGGCCTTGAACCGGTAGGACCACCAGGAATAGGCGGAAACCGTATCCGGGTGCAGCGCGCGGAAGGTGTCGGAGAATCCCGCGTCCAGCAGTTCGCCAAACTTGCCGCGCTCCTGGTCGGTAAAGCCCGCGCTGCCTCGGTTCTGCTTGGGATTCTTCAGATCGATCTCCTGGTGCGCCACGTTTAAATCCCCGCAGACGATCACGGGCTTGTCCTGGTCCAACCGCATCAGATAGGCGCGGAAGTCGTCCTCCCAAGTCATGCGGTAGGCAAGGCGCTGGAGCTCCGACTGGGCGTTGGGGGTGTAGACGCAGACAAAGTAAAACTCCGGATACGCAAGCGTGATGACGCGGCCCTCCTGATCGTGCTCCGGGATGCCCAGGCCGTAATCAACGCGCTCCGGCTCCCGCCGGGCGAACACGGCTGTGCCGGAATACCCCTTCTTAACCGCGTAATTCCAGTAGGCACAGTAGCCCTGGGGGGCAAAGTCGATCTGCCCCTGTTGCAGCTTGGTCTCCTGCACGCAGAAAATATCCGCGTCCGCGGCCTCAAAAGCCTGCGCAAAGCCCTTGTCCACGCAGGCCCTCAGTCCGTTTACGTTCCAAGAAACGAATTTCAATGCTTCTCCTCCTCGCGGTGCTAACTTTGACGCGACAAAAGGCAGCGGCCGGCGGCACGCGCCGGCCGCTCCACGTCACCGGATGAAATTGGTGAAGCAGCGCTCCGGCAGCTCGGGCATGGGCACGGCGTCCTTGGCGTGCGCCAGCGACTTCATCAGCCAGGCCATCTGCTTGCCGGCGCTGCGCATCACGCACACGCCCTCTTCGTCGCCCACCATGTCGCCATCCCGGTTGCCATAGACCACGGACCAATAGGGCAGCGGCACGCGGATGAAGTTGGTGATGTCCATGAAGTTGTTGATCTGGTGGTAGACATCCAGCCCGCCGGTGCGCCGCACGGCGGCGATGGCCATGCCCACCTTGTAGGGCGGCATGGCGCCGGTAAAGAAGAGCCGGTCCATAAACGCCTTCATCGCGCCCGACATGCCGGCATAGTAAGTGGGCGAGCCAAAGATAAACCCATCGCAGGACTGCGCCTTTTCGATGCAAACATTCACAATGTCGTCAAACACGCAGCGGTGGTCCGCCCGCTCGCGGCACTTGCGGCAGTCGATGCAGGAACGGACGGGCAGGTTGCCCACCTGCACGACCTCCACCTCGACGCCCTCCTCGCGCAGCGCTTCCGCGACCAGCTCAATGGCCTTTGCGGTGTTTCCATGGGCATTGGGACTGCCGTTGATCGCTAAAACCTTCATCCCTTCTCCTCCTTCGGTCCTTTCGGTTCTCCCCTAGGTTATATCACATTGCGGACGTCAATTCAACCGCCGCTTTGTGCAAAACCGCAGGACTGTGGTATAATGGTTCGTGTGGACGCGAAAGGGTTTCCCCCATCGATACCATTTGATCTTAGAAAGAAGGCGCGTGGATTGAGCACATTGGCAGAGCATGAGTCCTGGATGCGGCAGGCGCTGGACCTGGCAAGAGAGGCGGCCGCCGCGGGCGAAGTGCCGGTGGGCGCGCTGGTCGTGCGCCAGGGGCGCGTCCTGGCCCGCGCGCGCAACGAGCGCGAGGGCGCGCACGACCCCACCGCGCATGCCGAGATCCTCGCGCTGCGGCGCGCCGGACAGGCGTTGGGCGGCTGGCAGCTCACGGGCTGCACCGTCTATGTCACCTTGGAGCCCTGTCCCATGTGCGCCTCCGCCCTGGCGCAGGCCCGGCCCAGCCTGGTGGTCTTTGGCGCGTTTGATGAGCAGATGGGCGGCATGGGCAGCGTCTATGCGCTGAACCTGGACGAACGGCTGCACAGCGCGGTTCCCGCTCTGGGCGGCGTGCTTGCGGAGGATTGTCGCCGGGAGCTGAGCGCCTTCTTCCAGGCGCGCAGGGAAAACCGCCCCACATAAATCCCGACAAAAAGAGGTCCCGCGCGTCTTTTGACGACGCGCGGGACCTCTTTTGTCAATGTTTCTGCATTACAGCCGCCTCCGGCTGAATTTCCGCGGTTTCATCCGCCCTTACGCGGTTTTTCCACATGGCCACAAGGGCCATGCCGGCCACGCCCATGGTAACGCCCATCCGGTGCGTGTAAAACGCGCCAATCAGGCAGGAGACAGCCAGGCAGAAAAAGCTGGCCACGGTCTTGCGCTCGTTGGGGTGCAGCACCACAACAAGGGTAAAGAAGAGATAGGGCGCCACCAGCGCGAACACGGCCAGGCTCTGGGGCAAAAGGCCCAACAGCGCGCCAAAGGAGACGGCGACCGCCTTGCCGCCCCGGAAGGGGTAAAAGACGGCCAGCGCATGCCCCAGCACGGGCGCGACGATCACCAGCGCCAGCAGGGGATCGTCAATGCGCATCAGGTGAAGCGCGCCCCAAACCGGCGCATAGCCCTTGAGCATATCCAGCAGCAGGCAGGACATCCCGATGGGCACGCCGCACAGCTTCATGGCGTTGGCGGTGCCGGGGTTGTGGTCGGGCGAAAGCGCCACCACATCCACGTCTTTGAAGATCTTGGGGATGTGATAGGAGAACAGCACGCCGCCCGTTAAAAAACCGAGGATAGAAAATAAGACCGGAATAAACATGGTTTTCCCCCTTCTTTCAAACGGTCAAAGAGGAAAGGAGATCAGGCTCTTTCCAGGGCGCAGTCCACGATGTCCCGCGCCGCGTAGGGGTTGATGGTGCGCCTTTGGGCGGCGCACATCGCCTCCCTCGCGCTGTCGCTAAAGAGCAGCTCGGTGGCTGCGGAGACGATTTCCTGCCCGCCGAGGGCGCGGCGCGACATTCCATGCCCCTGAAAAAAGGCGGCGTTGCGCGTCTCGCACCCGGGGATGGGGTCGGTATGGATCAAGGGGACGGAAAACACGGCGGCCTCGGTGGAGGTCAACCCGCCGGGCTTGGTGAGCATCACGTCGCAGGCCGCCATATACAGCGGAACCTGATCGGTAAAACTGACGGCGCGCACGCGGCCGCTGTCGCCGAACTTATCCTCCAGACGGTCCTTGAGCTCCCGGTTGCTGCCCACAAGAACAATCACCTGTACGTCCGCGCCGGCGGCGCAAATGCGCTCGGGCAAAGGAAAGATATCGCCAAACCCCATCGAGCCCGTCATCATCAGGCAGACGCGCGCCGCTTTGTCAACGCCCAATTCCGCCCTCGCCTCGTCCTTGGTCATGTGGTCGGCAAATCGCTGCGATACCGGGATGCCCAGCGGTTTGAGGCGGTCTTGGGGAATGCCCTTTTGCACAAATTCCGCTGTAAGGTCCGCATGCGGGATGAAAAAGCAATCGGGCTCCGTCTCCTCCATAAAGGGGATGCAGGTGTAGTCCGTGGCCACGGCGTAGAGCCGGTAGGGCGCGCCGTACTTTTTGCGCGCGTATGTCAGGGCTTCGGCCGGAAACAGATGCGGGCAGAACACGGTGTCAAACCCCTGGGAGACGATGTAGTCGTGAAGCGCGGCGGCATAGCGCGTGTTGGCAAAGTAGACAGGGGATTTCCACTTGTCGGAGCTGATGAAGTCGCCCGCTCGGTACAGCCCGCCAAAGATGCGCGGCGTGTGGGAGGCGATGTTGACATACCCCTGGGAGACGATCTGAGAGGTGCGCCGCCTGCCAAAGCGCAGCGCGTCCTCCATCGCGGCGGGAATGGCGCGCCGGTTCAGCTCCTCCAGCAGCGCCTTTCCCGCCGCGTTGTGCCCCCCGCCCGTATTGCAGGATAGGATGAGCGCTTTCAATACCAATCCCCTCTTTCATTCCGTCCTTTGGAAGAATAACTCCGGCTCAAAGGCGCGCTCCAGCTTGTAGGCGGCAAAATCGCCGTCCAGATGCGCGGTCAGCGGGCCCATAAGCCGCTTGCCCAAGTGTTGGCTCAAAAAGGCGTCCAGGCTGTCCTTGACGTAATCCCGGCCTGGCAGCTCCCGCATCCGCAACAGCAGCCCGTTGCCAAGGAAGTGAATCTTCATCAGCCGCGCGTTGGGAATCTCCTGGAAAGAGAGCCGGATTTTGAGCACGGGATTCTCGTCTTCGTCCATGGTCAGCACGGAGGTCACCGCCACGCGGTAATACTGCCCGCACAGCAAGAGCTCCACTATGCGCGGCTCGACCAAGTTAACGGGCAGGTCGTGGCGCTTGTCTCCCTCAAAAAAGGTGAGCGTCGTCTCCTCCTCCCGTTTGCGCAGCATCACGCCGTGCAGCCCGCGCGCAAAGGAATTCTGCACGCCTTGCTCCAGCAGCGGCAGCAGGCCCACGCTGGCGGCGCGCTTGTCGTTGGTCTGGTAGACGCCCATGTGTTCCTTGAGCGCGTCAAGGGGCAGTCTGCTCCGCTGCGCGGGGCGGCGCAGGTCCTCAAGCGTTTTGAGCAGCGCCATGTACTGCGCCCCATCCCGCGGCAGGAAGGGCGGGAAGGCGCGGTCCTTGGCAAAGGCGCGCTCCAGGATGTCAAAGAGCGCCCCCGTCTGGAAGCTCTCGCTGTTGCCCGCCGAGGTGACCACCACAAAGCCCGTATCCGGGTAAATAAACACATTCTGTCCAAATAGGCCGTTGAACAGCCACACGCGCTGTTCCCGCCCCACCCAAAGCTGAAAGCCGTAATCGTAATTGCCTAAAGAGGCGGGGGCTTGACTGTGCCTCTGGGTGGCCATGTCGATCCATTCCTCCGAAAGAATGCGCTTCCCCTGCCACATGCCGCGATCCAGCAAAAGCTGGCCGAGCTTGAGTTCGTCCTCGGGCAGGATGTACATGCCCCAGCCGCCCTTTTCCACCTCCTCCGGGCTTTTCTCCCAAAAGACGTTTTGAATGCCCAGCGGCTCAAAGAGCCGGGGGCGCAGGTAGTCCATAACGCCCATGCCCGCCGCCTTTTTGACGATCACGGCCAGCATATAGCTGTTCATGCTGTTGTAATCAAACTGCGCGCCCGGCTCGAATTTTAACATGGAGCTGAGAAACGCCTTGCTCCAATCGTCCACGGTGACGGCGCCCGCCTCGTTAAACAGGGCGCCGGAGCGCATGGTCAGCAGGTGGCGAATGGTCAGGTTCCCCTGCGTGAGGTTGGACAGCGCGCCCGCCGTCCCCTCAAAATAGGGCAGCGCCTTGCCATCCAGGTCGATCTTCCCCTCGTCCCACAAGAGACCCACCGCAAGGCCGGTTACGGACTTGCACAGCGAAAAAGTGGAATGCCAGACCTCGTGCGTATACGCGCCGAAATCCGCCTCCATCAGCACCTTGCCATGCCGGGCGACCAACAGCCCGTGCATGTCCAGCGTGGGGTCCTCATGCAAGCTGCGCGCCAGGTCCGCAAGAAACGCACTGGATACGCCCTCCTCCTCCGGGATGGCGCGCTCCAAATGCTGTTGGGGCGCGTGCAGGTAGCGCGGCTTGTGCGAAGGGGTTTCCACCAGGGGAGAAGTGGGCGTGCCCTCGTCCAGCACCTGCTTAAACAGCTTGATGGCGCCGGTCTGCGCGCGAAAATCCATCCTAAGCTCCCCTTTCCTTTACAATTTCTTCATCTTTCATTATAGCGAATAAACCCGGCGCCGTAAAGCGCCGGGTTCAAAAACAGCCGGTTGCCGTCCCAAAAGACAGGCGGGGCTGATCTAAAGCATCGTGCGGCCGCGTCCTGCGTCAAGCCTTTTGACTGGTCTCGCCCGCGCGGATGCGCGCGCGGGATATTTTGCCCGAGACCGTCTTGGGCAATTCCTCGACATAATGCACCACGCGGGGATACTTGTAGGGCGCGGTGAGGCGCTTTACGTAGTTTTGCAGCTCGCGGGTCAGCTCCGGCGTGCCTTCGTAGCCCGCGGCCAACACGATGGAAGCGCACACCACCTGGCCGCGAATGGGATCGGGCGCGGCGGTAATGGCCACCTCGCTCACGGCCGGGTGGGTCAGCAGCACGCTCTCAATCTCAAAGGGCCCAATGCGGTAGCCCGAGCACTTGATCACGTCGTCATTCCGGCCAACATACCAGTAGAAGCCGTTTTCATCGGCCCAGGCCACATCGCCGGTGTGATAGACCGCCTCGTAGTTGCGCTGCACCTTGCCATCCACCCAGTAGCCGCGCAGCAATCCCGGCGGCACCTCCTTGTGCAGGTTCCGAATGACGATCTCCCCCTCCTGGCCCACGGGACACTCCTTGCCCTGGGCATCGACAATGGCGATGTCATACAGCGGCGAGGGCTTGCCCAACGCGCCGGGGCAGGGGTCGAACCAGGCGAAGTTGCCGATGAGCACCGAGCCTTCGGACTGACCGAAGCCCTCGTGGATGACCAGGCCCGTGATGCGCTGGAACTCACGGGTGATCTCGGCGGCCAGGGCCTCGCCCGCGGTGCCGCAGGACCTGACGGACTGGAAGTCCTCGCGCGTGATGCCCTCCTTCATCATGAAGCGGTACATGGTCGGAGGCACGCAGAAGGTCGTGGGCTTCTCCGTGCGCACGACGTCGATGAGGTGGCGGGCGTTGAACTTATCCATATCATAGCCCAGCACCGCCGAGCCGGAGATCCACTGGCCGTAGATGCATCCCCAGCCAAACTTCGCCCAGCCGCTGTCGGAGACCGTCAGGTGCAGGCCGCCGTCCTCGACGCGCTGCCAGAACTTGGCGGTGACGATGTGCCCCAGGGGATAGGTCTGGTCATGCACGACCAGCTTGGGCATTCCCGTGGTGCCGGAGGTGAAGTAGCACACCAATACGTCCGTATTCTCAATCTCCGGCATGGTGAACTCCGCCGCCGCGCGCTCAATGCCCGCATCGTAGTCCAGCCAACCCTCCTTGCCGCCGCGCGCCAGCAACAGGCGCTCCAGGCCGGGGCACTGGGACGCCGCGTCCTGCACCTGGCGCTGGCTCCATTCATCGTCGGTGGCGATGATGGCCTTGATCCCCGCGGAGTTGACCCGATAGACGATGTCCTTGGTGGCCAGCTGCACCGAGGCGGGGATGATGACCGCGCCCATGCGGTGGCAGGCCACGGCCGTAACCCAGTACTGCCAGTTGCGCTTGAGCAGCGTCATCACGCGGTCGCCCTTGCGGATTCCCAGCGAACTTAAGTAGTTTGCAGCCTTCTTGGATAGATCGGAGATCTCCCGGAAGGTAAAGGTGTGCCGCTCGCCCCGGTCGTTGAGCCAAACGAGGGCGCGCTTGTCGGGATCGGCCTCCGCCCATGCATCCACCACGTCCCGCGCAAAATTGAACTTTGGGGGCACGTGCAGCTCATAATTCTTCTTAAAGTCCGTATACGAATCAAACGTCGTGCGGGTCAGCAGCTTGGAAAGCAGCATTCCGATTCCCTCTTTCTCGATTCTTCTAAAAAAATAAAACCTCCATCCCACATAGGACGAAAGTTTTCGCGTTACCACCTAATTTCGCGCAATGCCGCGCGCACTCTGCCGGCACGGGCGCTTTTCCGCCGATGCCGCTCCCTTCTAACGCAGGAAATGCGTCGCCGCCTACTCGCCCCCGCCGGGGAGGTTTCAGTGCGAGGCTCCGGGACTACTTCGCCAGTTTCCGCACGGGGCGCTTCCACCGTCCGCCCCTCTCTCTGCTTTGGATAACCGGGTACTCCTTCCCTTCACAGCCAAAGTATTAAATTGGGATCATCATAGCAAACCCATGCGCGCTTGTCAAGGGATGGTCTCAAAATTTACAAAAACCGGCGGCGCTTGGCGCCGCCGGGCCGGCTCAGCGCGCCTTAGGCGTCTCGCCTTGGGTCATGCTGATGTTAAAGAGCCGGGTGGCGGGGAGATAGCCTGCCGAAAGGAGCGTGCGCCGGCTGTTTTCATTGTAATACCAACAGCCCACAGAGGGCCGCAATCCTTCCGCCCTCACAATTTCCGTCAGGTTCAGGATGATGCTGCGCCCAACGCCCCTTCGCCGGTGCGCCTCAAGGACGTAATTGCCGATGTCCAGCGCGCCCACGCGCAGGCGGTGCGGCAAGATCAGCCCAAAGCCCAGCGGCTCCCCGTCCTTTTCCAGCGCATAATAGCGCGCGTCCGGGCGGGTGTGCAGGGTATCCTCCCATTCCCCGCGCATCAGCGCGTTCATCCATTGATGCTCTCCGCTCTCCAATAGGCGCACGTGCGCCGGTCCAAACTCCGGCGGGCGCACCGGCGCGCTCCCCAGGCGAAAGAAGTGCGCCTGCATGTTCACGGCCGTTCCGCGCAGCACGGCGCGCTCCAGGCAGAGCGCCATCATGCCCTTGTCGCAGCTCGCCGCGAACGCGCCCTGAACGCCCTGACCGTCCACCGCGCGGTCAAAGATCTCCCGCGCGTTCCCAAGATAGGCGCTTCTCAGGTAAAAGGCCGTGAGCATGGGCCGCTCCCCGGGTTGTACGGCGAAAAAGCCCGCCTCCTCCCCGCCGTCCTCGGCGAGGAGAAAAACGTCCGATTGGCGCAGGTTGTCGTCAAAGAAGCCGTCGGTGACGTCGCTGAGCGAGGCGAAGTATTCCTCCATCAGCGTCGAAACAGCGGAAAAATCGGCAGGCAGAATACGCATAATCGCCCTCCTATTAGCAGGGATCGCCCCTTCGTCATCAGCGTATCTTCTGGGGGTAGCGCGCCCGCTCCCCGCCGATGAGCGGCGGCCGGGTGACGGCGGCGCACAGGTGCGCCCGCCCAATCGTCTTTTGGCTGAGCCGCACCGGCACGGCCACGCGCCTTAAGTGCATCCCGATGAGCGTATCCCCGATGTCCAGGCCCGCGTCCGCGGCGATGGTTTCCGCCAGGCACGGCTCGTCCAGGGCCATGAAATAGGCCGTCGCCATGGACCCGCCCGCGTGCTCCCAGGGCTGCGCACAGACCTCGGTAAGGCCCCGCTTCTCCAGCGCCGCGCGCGGCAGCACCAGCGCCCGGTTGAGGTGCTCGCAGCACTGCACGGCCAGCACGCCGCCGCGCGCCACGACCGGCTCCATCAGGCCGCGGAGCACTTCCCTTGCCACTTCCAGGGTGCCGCTGGTGCCGATGCGTTCTCCCAGGATCTCCGAGGTGGAACATCCCACCACCACGATCTTTCCTTCCGTCAAATTCGCCCGCGTGACCAGCTCCTCCATGGCGTCGCGCGCCTGACGGTATAGTTCCTCCATCATCTCTTCATGCGCCTCCTCTTCCTTTCCCTGCATTATAGCACAAAGCGCGCGCAAGCTCCAGGCGCAAAGGGGGCAAGGGGCGAATTTATTTGACTATCCGTACCGCAAGTGGTATGATTTAGGGATCAACGAACCCAAAAGACGGGAGGGCTCTTTACATGACGGAGGTTATCGAAAAGAAAAAAACCATCTTCAGCGGCATTCAGCCTTCGGGCATCCTGACGCTGGGCAACTATATTGGCGCGCTGCGCAACTGGGTAAAGCTCCAGGATGACCCCGCGTACAACTGCATCTACTGCGTGGTGGATCTGCACGCGCTGACCGTGCGGCAGGACCCCGCCGCCCTGCGCCGCCGCTGCGTGGAGACGCTGGCCCTTTTCATGGCCTGCGGCTTGGACCCGGAAAAGAACATCCTGTACTGCCAGAGCCATGTGCCCGCGCACAGCGAGCTGGGCTGGCTTCTGGGCTGCTTTACCTACATGGGCGAATTGCAGCGCATGACGCAGTTCAAGGACAAGGCCAGCAAGCATGCCGATAACATCAACGCGGGGCTGTTCACCTATCCGGTGCTCATGGCCGCGGATATTCTGCTCTACGGCACCGACCTTGTGCCCATCGGCGAGGATCAGAGGCAGCACCTGGAGCTGGCAAGGGACATTGCCATCCGCTTTAACAACCTCTACGGCAACGTCTTTACCGTGCCGGAGGCCTACATCGGCAAGGCGGGCAGGCGCGTGATGTCCCTGACCGAGCCCACGCGCAAGATGTCCAAATCCGACGAGGAGAACAGCTATATCGCCATCCTCGACAAGCCCGAGGACATTCGCCGCAAGCTGCGCCGCGCCGTGACCGACTCCGACGGCGTGATTCGCTACGACCGCGAGGGCAAGCCGGGCGTATCCAACCTATTGGAAATCCTCTCCGCCATAACGGGCGAGGAGATGGAAGCCCTGGCCGCCCGCTTTGAGGGGCAGGGCTACGGCGCGCTCAAGGACGCCGTGGCGGACGCGGTGATCCAGGAGCTCTCCCCCGTGCGCAGCCGCTATGAGGAATTCCTCGCCGACAAGCCCTACTTGGAGCAGATCATGCAGAACAACGCAGGCCGCGCCGCCAAGCTCGCCCTGCGCACCATGAGCAAGGTTCACAAAAAGCTCGGCCTTGCGCCCTACAAACTTTGAGTTTACAGCGCACAATGGAATCGGTATAATGAGAAACGACGGGGCGGTCGCCGTACCTCCCATCGTTTTTCATTTGTATTCGGCAGGAATGCGCACAAGGGCCCGCTGAGGGATCGAGTTGAGATTCGGCAGTGCCGGCGCCTTGCTTATTCCAGGAAATGGAAACCCTCCCCTGCGAGGCGGACCGGCGCTTTTTGCGCGGTTAGATCCAGGCGCCTTCCGGCTTTTCGCGGCGACGGCGCAGGATCGATTCCATGATTTCCGCAAGGGGCGTTATCTTTTGAAACAGAGAAGGGGGGCTGCCGCCATGTTCGGCTACATCCGTCCCTGCCGGCCGGAGTTGAAAATCAAAGAGGACGCGCTGTTTCGGGCCTACTATTGCGGGGTGTGCAAATCGCTTGGCAGGCGGTCGGGTCCTCTGTGCCGCACGCTCCTCCGCTATGACCTGGCGTTCCTGGCGCTTTTGCAGGACGGCGTGAAGGGGGATGCCCATGCCGAAACGCTGCGCTGCCCTCTCAAGGGCAACAAGCTGGACATGATGCAGGGCGGGAGCGTCGCCTTTGCCGCAGACGCGCACCTGCTTCTCTCCGCCGCCAAACTGCGCGACGACAAGAGGGATGGCCACGCCCTGGCCGCGCTGGGCGGTGCGGCGCTCGCGCCCGCGGTCAAGCGCGTCTCGGCGCTCTATCCCGATCTTGCGGCGGCTTTGGAGGAGATGCTGCGCGCGCAAGAGGAGCTGGAAAAGAGGGGGTGCGCGGAGCCCGACGACGCCGCGGAGCCCTTTTCCCAGTTTCTCTCCGCGCTCTTTGCCTATTCCATGCCGTCCCACGCCCAGCCCGCCCTGCGCTATATGGGCCGCAACATCGGCAAGTGGATCTATTGGCTCGACGCGCTGGACGACTATGACCAGGATGAAAAAAAGGGCGCCTACAACATCTGGCGCGCGGCAGGCTATTCCCGCAAGGAGGCGTGCGCTTGGGCGCTTCCGCTCCTGATGCAATGCATCAGCCAGGCGCGCCTGGCCTACGATCTACTGGACGCCGCAAAGACCGGCGCGCTTGTGGAAAACATTCTCGACGAAGGAATGCCGCGCGTGATGGACGCCGTGGCGGAGGGAAGGAGACTGGACGATGGATCCATATAAGGTATTGGGCGTATCCCCGTCCGCCAGCGACGACGAAATCAAAACCGCATACCGCAACCTGGTGAAAAAATACCATCCCGATCGCTATGCCAACGCGCCCAAGGAGGTGCAGGACCAGGTCAGCGAAAAGGTCAAGCAGATCAACACCGCCTATGACGAGATCAAGCGCATTCGTGCGGGCGGGGGACCTTCCGCCGGCCCTTCCTATGGCGGGTATGGCTACGGCACTTCTTACGGCAGCTACGACAGCTCCAGCCGCCGGCAGGGCGGGAGCTACGCCTCCGCCGAGCAGTTTCAGGACATCCGCGAGATGATCCAGCGCGGGCTGATCCTCCAGGCCGCCGAGGCGCTCAACCGCGTGCAGAACCACACGGCGGAGTGGCATTATCTCTACGGCCTGGTCTACATGCGCCAAGGCATGTACTCCCGCGCGCAGCAGTCCTTCCAGACCGCCGCCAACATGGACCCGCAGAACATGGAATACCGGCAGGCCGCCGAGCAGATGCGCGGCGTCTACCAGCAGACCCATCAGCGCACCGTGGGCGGAGACTCCAACCTGCTGTGCAACCTTTGCCAGTGCCTGGCGTGCATGAGCTTCTGCGGCGGCGGGCGATTCTGCTGCATTTGATGAGGCTCCCATCCTGAGAAACCGAGGTTGAACACATGATTGCGCTCTATCATTCCCATCCGGATGCGACCCGCTTTACCGCAAACGTGCTCTCTTGCCGCCCCTCTGCCGCCGGGGACGGGCTTTGGGAGGTCATTTTGGACAACACTGCCTTCTATCCCACCGGCGGCGGTCAGCCGTGCGACGCGGGCACGCTGGCAGGCTGCCCGGTGGAGGACGTGATAAGCCTTGGCGACGGCGCGCCGGTGATGCACCTTGTGCGGTGCGCAGAGCCGCTCAGCGGCGCGGTGGAGGGGTGCATTGACGCGCAGCGCCGCCTGGACCACATGCAGCAGCACTCGGGCCAGCATCTGCTCTCTCACGTGCTTTACGAGCGCTTCCAAGCCTACTCGCTGGGCCTGCACATCGGCGCGGCGGACAGCTATGTTGATTTGGTGGACGATGGCTCCATCCACATGACGCGCGCGTTGGCCAACGAGCTGGAAGCCGAGGTCAATGCGTGGATTGCCCGCGACGAGGCGGTGCGCTGCCTCTTCCCCACCCCGCAGCAGCTCGCCGCCCTGCCGCTGCGCAAAGCGCCGGACGCGCATGAAAACCTGCGCATCGTCCTAATCGGCAGCCAGGAGGCGGTGGCCTGCTGCGGCACGCATGTCAAGTCCACCGGCCAGGTGCAGGCGGTGCGCATCCTCTCCTGGCAGCAAAGCCACGGCAATTTGCGCGTCTTCTTCGTCGCCGGCCTGCGCGCGCTGGCCTATGCCAAGGCGCGCATCGATCAGGCGGATCAGGGCGCGCGGCTCTTCTCCTGCAATGTGTGCGATTTGAGCGCCTCCATTGAGCGCCTGCAAGCGGCAAACGCCGCGCTCTCCCATGAGCTTGCCAAGGCGCGCAAGGAGGTGACGCTCCTGCGCCTGACCGCCTTGCAGCCGGAAGCCGCGCCGCAGGGCAGCCTCTACCTCGCCGCTCTGGATGGCGCTGCCGAGCCGCAGCTCAAGGAGGGCGTCTCCTTCCTCACCAAGCGCGACGGCCGCGCCATCTGCTTCCTGTGCGCTCCGGTGGAGGGGGGCTATGCGGTGGCCCTGGGCGTTGGGGCGGACTCCCCCCTGCATGCGGGCGATGCGCTCAAGCGCATCCTTGCCGAGCTGGATGGAAAGGGCGGCGGCCGCAAGGACAGCGCCTTTGGCCGTTGCGCGCGGATGGATCTTAACGCGGTGCGGCTGGTCCTTTGCGCGTTTACCGCCGCGTAACGCCTCCATCTTGCATTTGCGCGGTCAATCCGCTATAATCATGGCGTATCATTTCTTTATATCGGAGGTCAACATGGAACTGCATTATAAGACGCGCGGCACCTGCTCCTATCAAATCAACCTCGTCGTGGAAGACGGCGTGATCCGGGACGCCTCCTTTGAAGGCGGCTGCCGCGGCAACACGCAAGGCCTGGCCGCCCTGATCAAGGGCATGAAGGTAGAGGATGTCATCTCCCGGTGCGAAGGGATTCAGTGCCGCAACGGTACCTCCTGTCCCGATCAGCTGGCCCAAGCGCTCAAGTCCATCCAATAAGTCAAACAAAAGGGTTGATGTAAAATGGTTACATCAACCCTTTCTTTGGGAGTGCATCCAGGAATGAAGAAGCTCATTTTGTTCTGTCTGCTCGCGGCGCTGCTGACGGCCTGCACGCCGCCCCACCAAAGGGATTTCCTTTCCCCCGCCGCGCCGGAATCCGCCTCCCCTGCGCTTGTGACCATCGCGGCCACGGCCACTCCCGCGCCCACGGCCACCCCTATGCCCACGGCGCAGCCCACCCCTTCCCCCGAGCCGACGGTCACGCCTGTGCCCACAGTTTTGCGCAGCGTTTCTCCCGCGCCGGCCTACGCGCCGGAAAACTTCCTGAAAAAATGGGAGGTCTTTCAGGGCGGCGAGGCGCTTGATTACCAGCGGGCCGAGCCGCTGAACTTCGGCGCTGGCGAGGAATACGCCAAAGTGGAGGGCGTGGTCTCCTTCCGCGGCAACAACTACCGCGATGGCGGCGCGTATGGCGCGGTCGATCTTGCCGATCCCAAGCTGACCGTCGTGTGGAGCAACCGCATCGGCGCCATCACCAACACGCGCTCCGGCTCCTGGGGCGGCGTGGGGTGGAACGGCCAGCCCGTCATTGTGCGCTGGGATGAGGAGACCCGCAATCTGATGAACGTATTCCAGGAAAAGAAAGAGCAGGCTGGGCTGACCGAGGTGATCTACGGCACGCTGGACGGCAACATCTACTTCCTGGATCTTGCCGATGGCAGCTTCACGCGCGAGCCCATCGACTTTGGCTATCCCATCAAGGGCAGCGTCTCCATCCACCCCGGCGGCGTGCCGTTGCTGTTTATGGGTCAGGGCATCAACGACCGCGATGGTCACTCGGCCAGCCGCTCTGGCTGGCGCATCTACTCCCTGTTGGACCAATCGGAGCTCTTCTTCTTGGATGGCAAGGACCCGCTGGAATACCGCCGGCATCGCCTCTTTGACGGCGCGTGCCTGGTGGACGCGGCGCGCGATACCGTGATCGAGTGCGGGGAAAACGGGCTGGTCTATTCCATGGAGCTCAACACCCACTTCGACCCGGCCGCGGGCGAGCTCACCCTTGACCCCACCGTCACCACCTACCGCTACAAGGCGGATATCGCGGAATATGGCATTGAAAACGCGCCGACTGCCTACCGCAACTACCTCTGGTTCTGCGACAACAGCGGGATGCTGACCTGCCTGGACACCACGAGCATGACGCCGCTGTGGGCGCGCAAGCTCCAGGACGATGTGGATGCTTCCACGGTCCTGGAGGAGGATGGCGAGCGCCTCTTCCTCTACGCCGCCACCGAGATCGACAAGCAGGGCACGCGCGGCAACTGCGCGCTGTACAAGCTGGACGCCTTGACAGGGGAAGCGCTTTGGGAGCGCGCGATCCCCGGCGGCTCCTCCGGCCTGGATGCCGGCGCCTACGCCACGCCCGCGCTGGGCAGGGGCGACCTGGAGGGCATGATCTACTACGCGCTGTGCCATACGGAGCAATACGGCGGAGGCATCCTGATGGGCGTGGACAAGGCGACGGGCGAGACCGTCTGGACGCAGAAGCTGGGCCGTGCCTCCTGGTCCTCCCCCACCTGCGTCTACGACGAAAACGGCCACGGCGCATTGCTGCACGCGGACGGCAAGGGCATGCTGCGCCTTTTGAACGGCCGCACGGGCGAGGTGCTCTCCCAAGTGGATCTTGGCGCCAATGTGGAAGGGTCTCCCGCGGTTTTTAACGACATGCTGGTGGTGGGGACGCGCGGGCAAAAGATCTTCGGCGTGCGCATCGAGTGACGCGCCGCTCGTCCCTTGCAGCAAGTCAAAGCCAGGCACGCTCTGCGCCCCGCGCGCATCCCCAGGAGGATGCGCGCGGGGCGCAGCCGCAACAAAAGATTTAACACAAACTGCGCTAAAACCTCGCCCGGGTCTGCTAAAATTAGTAAATATTGCGATAGAAACTGAGGTGTCAAGCGCGGTATGGCCGTGCAGAGAAAGCGAGTATGATGAATCAAAACCTGTTTGAAACCCTGTCCGTCTCCGCCGAGGTGCTCAGCGCCGTTGGGGAACTGAACTACATTGAAATGACGCCCATCCAGGCCAGCGCAATCCCGCTGATCCTCTGTGGGCAGGATGTGATTGGCCGCTCCTCCACGGGGACGGGCAAAACCGCCGCTTTCGGCATCCCCGCGGTGGAAAAGGCGACGGCCGCCATGCCCAACCGGCCGCAGACGCTCATCCTCGCCCCCACGCGCGAGCTGGCGCTGCAAATCAGCGGTGAACTGCGCAAATTCGCCAAGTACAAGCCCACCGTGCGCATCGCCACGATCTATGGCGGCGATTCCATGCCCCCGCAGATTGCGGCCCTGCGCGCCGCCAACATCGTGGTTGGCACGCCGGGCCGCGTGATGGACCACATGCGCCGGGGCACGCTGGTGCTGGAAGATCTAAAGCTGGTGGTGCTGGACGAGGCGGATGAAATGCTCAACATGGGCTTTGTCGACGACATTAAGGAGATTCTCTCCGCAACGCCGGAGGAGCGGCAGACGCTGCTGTTTTCGGCCACCATGCCGCCGGCCATTATGAGCCTTACGCGCGAGTTCCAGCAAGATCCCAAGGTGGTAGCCGTGGACGGCGGCCAGCGCACGCTGGATACCATCGAACAGTTTTACTATCACGTGCCGCAGGCGCAGAAGATGCAGGCGCTCAACCTCCTTCTCCAGGGCTTTGGCCAGGGGCGCGCGGTGGTCTTCTGCAATACCCGCCGCATGGTGGATGACTTGGTGGAGTATTTGAGCGCATCCGGCTTTTCCGCAACGGGCCTCCACGGCGAGATGAGCCAGAGCGTGCGCACCAAGGTGATGTCCGACTTTAAGTCCGGGCGGCTGCATGTGCTGGTCGCCACCGACGTGGCGGCGCGCGGCATCGACGTGGAAGATGTCAAGGCCGTCTTTAACTTCGATATCCCCGCGGACAACGAGTACTACATTCACCGCATCGGGCGCACGGGCCGCGCGGGGCGCAAGGGCGCATCGCACACCCTGGCCTGCAACCCCTCGCAGATTCGGCGCATCAAGGAGCTGGAGCGCTTCCTGCGCACGCCCATCGCCCGGGCCTATCTCCCCAAAAAGGAGGACCTATACGCCATGCGCCAGAGCGCCGCTCGCGAGCGCCTGCTCTCCAGCATGAACACCATGGATAACATCACCTGGGGGCCCGTCATTGACGAGCTCGCCGCCCAGGGGCTGGACGTCCGGGCGATCGCCTGCACGCTAATGCAGCTCTTGGAGGGTGCCAACCGCATGGACATCCCCGAGGTCAGCGACATCGTGCCCGTGACGCGGCCGCAGGCCCCGCGCCAAGCCGCCGCGCCCCGCAGGCGGGAGATGCCCAAGGACACGGTGCTGCTCACCGCCTCCGTGGGCCGCAACCAGCGCATCGCGCCCAACTTCATCGTCAGCGCGATTGTCGAGGGCGCCTCCGTGCCCGCCTCCGCCATCGGTAAAATCGACATCTTCAGCGATTCCACGCGCATCGAGGTCACGCCGGAGGCCGCCAAGCGCATCCTGCAAACCATGCAGCTCACCCGCATCAAAAACAATCGCGTTCGCTTTTCCCTGGCTGAGCCCGCAAAGCCGCGCAAACCCTATAAGCCCAAAGGCAAGTAATCAACAAGGCCCCTCCCCCGCGCTTGCGCAGGGGAGGGGCCTCTTTTGACGCAACCCTGCTTCCTGGGGTTGCCTTCGAGCAGCCTGCATCCCTTCGGCGCTATCCGCGCCGGAGGACTTTTTAGCCTTGGGAATTAAAGCGCGCGCAGATACGCGCAAATGCCTTCGTAGGCTTGCGCCATCGCCGGATAGGCCGCCCTGGCCGCCGCATAGTCCTCGGCGCGAATGGCTGCGACGATGCGGCTGCAACCCTCAAACACCGCGCTTACGCTCAGGTTGCCCGCCACGCCCTTGAGGGTATGCGCCGCGCGCAGCGCCTCCTCCCAGTTTCCGGCCTCCAGCGCGGGGCCGATTTGGGCGAAGTTATCGTCCTGGGGAAAGCGGAGCAGAAATCTCTCGTACAGCCCTTGGTTTCCGGAGAAGCGGCGGATCGCCTCCTGCGCGTTCACGCCAAGCTCTTGCAGTTTTTGAACATCCAGCATTTCCATCGACCTCCTCACCTAATCATTGACCTTCTGCCCGCCTTCGCGCTTGCGGGCAATCCAGGAAATTCCGCGCCCCAATTGCGGGGGCGCAAGCCGCAGCCGAACCAGCAGCGGGTTCATCGTGTACAGAACAACGAGCAGCACGATGACCTCCACCGGCAGCAGAACGGTGTTTTTGACGACGCTCTTGGTCACATAGTAGATATACCCCTTGCCGTAGAGGAGCGCGCTCCACAGCGAGCCCAGCAGGATATTCACCAGCACATTGATGGTCAGCTTGCACAAGAATACCCGCGCAATCGTCAGCTTGCGCCGGTACAAAAACAGCGCAAAGAAGAGCGAGCCCAGCATCGCCGAGAGGGTGTAGCCCGGGAAGAACGCCCCGCTGGGGAAGAGGGCGTAGCCCAAGAGGTCGGAGATAAATCCCTCCGCCAGCGCCATCAGCGGCCCGTAAATGGTCGCGCCCAGCGCGGTGACAAAGTAGGTGAAATAGATGCGCAGATTCTCCGTCACGGGAATGAACAGCGAGGAGAGCGCGACGCGCAGCGCGATGAACATCGCGCATACGGCCAACATGCGCACGGAGGAAAACTGCCGCGCAGCCTCTTTCCAGTAGTCTTTGGAGAACAACGTGCCATACAAACGCCCATTCATGGAATAAAACCTCCTTTTTTGGCATTTCGCTACAAAAAGGAGGGAAGCGCTCCATCATGCAGCAGTGGGAAGCAGAATCTGCACCGCAAACGCAGGCGTTTTTCGTCCCCTTGGCCATTCCCCGGCCGCAGAGCACTTTACGCGCAGACCCTAACCCTGCCATCGCAAACATGATAGCATGTTCCGCATGGGAAAGCAAGCCAAAAAAAGCGGCGCATGCCCCGTCGGCCATGCGCCCTTCTTCTCCATTTCGCCCGCGGCAAATGCGCGTTACCGCGCGCCCAGACCCATTTGGGCGGCGATTTCCTTGCCCGCCGGGGTCGCCGCGACGCCCCCTTCCGCCGTCTCCCGGAGCTCGGGCGGGAGCTGCCGGCCCACGCGGCGCATCGCCTCAACCACCTGATCGGCCGGGATGGGGAACATCTGCCCGGCAAGGGCCTCATCCGCGCTGAGCAGCGCGTTGACCGCCTGGGAGGCGTTCCGCTGCGCGCAGGGGACCTGCACCAAGCCCGCCACAGGGTCGCAGATCAGCCCCATGCAGTTCGACAGCGCATGCGAAAAAGCGGAGAGCATCCCCTCCAGCGTGCCGCCTGCCAGCTGCACCGCCGCGGCCGCGGCCATTGCCGCCGCCACGCCGCACTCCGCCTGGCATCCGCCCTCCGCGCCGGCCACCGTGGCGTTCTTCATCACCACCGCGCCAAAGCCGGATGCGGTGATGAGCGCGCGGACCACCTCCGCGCGCGGAATGCTCCGCTCCTCCATCAGCGTCAGCAATACGGCGGGCAGCACGCCGCAAGCGCCGGCCGTGGGCGCCGCGCAAATGCGGCCCATCGAAGCGTTGACCTCGCTGGAGGAGTACGCCCTGGCCATTGCGCGGTTGATCAGGCGCCCGCACAGCGTCTCTCCCGCGCTGTAGAGGAATTGCCGCCGCGCAGTGCCCCGGATCAAGCCAGCGCTCTGCGGGTGTTCCAGGGCGCGCTGCGCGGCCGTCTCCATGACGGAGAGCCGCTCTTCCATCTTGCGCAGGATCTCTTCCTCGCCGCGCCCGGTCAGCCGCATTTCATTTTCCAGGAACAGGCGGTCGGGCGATATGCCGCGCTCCGCGCACACGCGCTCGATCTCCGCAAAATTCTGGTACATGCGCTCCCTCCTCAAACACAAATGGCTCGAGCGGAGAGCACGCCCGGCACGCGCGCAATCTCCTGCACCATCGCGGGCTCCAGCGCGCTGTCCGTCTCAAGGACACATAAGGCCACCTCTCCCCGCGCGGTGCGCGTCAGGCGCATCATGCCGATGTTGATCCCATGCGCCGACAGAATGCGCGAGATCTCGCTGACCATTCCCCTCTGGTCGCGCTGCACGACCACTAGCGTGGGCGCCTCGGCCGTGATCTCGGCCGGATAATCCCCGATGCGCGAAATCCGAATGCGTCCCCCGCCCAGCGACGAGGCGACGATGGTGATCTCCTCTCCGCCCCGCTTGACAAAGGTCATGGATACGGTGTTCTCATGCGCGCCGTCCAGCTCCGCTTCATAAAAATCGAACGTCACACCGCGCTCTTTGGCCAGTTCAAAGGAATGGCGCAGACGCTCATCCTGGGGGGAAAGTCCCAGCACCCCCGCCACCAGCGCCTTATCGGTGCCATGCCCGCGATAGGTCTTGGCAAAGGAGCCGTGCAGGCCGAAGGAGACGTGGTCAAACGCCCCGGCGATCTCCCGCGCCACGAGCGCGAGCCGCGCCGCCCCTGCCGTGTGCGAGGACGAAGGCCCCACCATCACCGGCCCCGTGACCTCAAAGAGCGATATTTCCATATTCTTCCCCCACTAAAGCGCCGCTTCCCCCTCCCTCGCAGTCCACTGCGCCGCAAGCGCGCACGCCGCGCAGGGAAGGACGCCGATCATATCCATCTCCCTGGTCCATGGCAGAACCAGCCAAACCGCCGCCATTATCGTTCCCGCTGCAAGGCCGCGCCATGCGCCCTTCCCGCTCTTTTTCCCCAGCGCCCGGGACAGCAGGCAGACCCCCGCCACGGCGGCAAACAGGAAGCCCGCGCACGCATAGCGGAGCAGGGGCACATTGGCATTGAGCGCCAGGAGGAATGCGGCCAGGCCCATCAGCACGGCGGCCGCGTTGGCGCTAAACAGCAGGGGCCGCTCGCGCGTCTCCCCCCACAGCGGCTGCGCAATGTCCCAGGCTGAGAGACTGCCCGCCGTGCGCAGCGCGTCTACAAAGAATAGCAATAGCGCCGTGACCATGGCGGTGATCAGCAAGGCCTGGACCGGTACGGCCAGGGCCTCGTTGCCCGCGGCCTGCAAAAACACCGTTTCGGCCGCCGTCTGCCCGGCAAGGCCATCGTCCACCATGCGTCCCACTAGGCCCGACGCGGCGGCCAACAGCACCATCAGCGCCGTGATTGCGCCGCCGATGCGCCCGCCAACGCGCGCCGCGCGCTCCTTGCGAACCGAGAAGACCCGCTGGGACAGCGACGCGAGGCCCAGCGCGCCCACGCCCCACAGTGCGTCGGAGAGGAGATCCAGCGCGAGCGGCCGTCCGGACTGCATGCGCTCAAACGCGCCGGCGAGCATCGTTTGGAGCGCCTGGTCCTGCCGCCCGCCGATCAACGCCGCCGTCACCGGCACGGCAACGAGCCCAAACAGCGTCAAAAACGCCTGGACCCACTCCATGCGCCGCATCGCATCTGTGCCGCACAACAGGGACAGCAAAATGCCCATCGCCGCAGCGGCCGCCAGCGCGATGCCGTAATGCAGGGAGAACACGCTGGCAAACACCCGCGCCAACAGCGACAGCGCCCCGGCGGCAAGCGCCATGAGCGACATCAGCAAAACGGAGGCAAGCGCCATCCGCGCTAACTTATTGCCCTCAAACACCTGCGGCAGGGTTCTTGCCTGCGGACAGACGCGCCTAAGGCGCGGCAGCAGGAAGAAAAGGAGCGCGATCAGGCCCGCCATCAGGCTCAGCGCCATACCCATGCGCGCCAGGCCAAAGAGGTAAACCGTTCCCGGCAGCACGGCCAGCAGCACAACGCCGCAGGACCGCAGCACGATTCCGGCGGCCGTTCCCAGGGCGCCGCCGTCCACGCGCAAGCGGTGTTCCATCGACCGCTCCCGACCCATGCCGGCAAACCCTGCGCCCAGCAGCGCCAGCAGACCCAGCAATATAAAGAGCAGGCTCCAGCCCTCTTCATTCAGCATCATCTCAAAAGTCCTTTCCCCGAAGACTACAGCTTCAGTATAACACAGCAAAGGGAAAAAAGAAATGTACAACGCGCGCAGGGCAAGGTATAATAAAGCCATCAAAATCCATCGGATAGGCGGAGGTTTCCATGACAGATCTTTCCTCAATCGGCGTCCTCGTGCCCGACATCCTGCTGCCCACCGGCTGTGACGCCGCAAAGTGGGCGTGCATCGCCTGTGACCAATACACCTCCCAGGAGGATTACTGGCGGCAAACCGACCGGCTTGTGGGCGAAGCGCCCTCCACGCTGCGCCTCGTGCTTCCCGAGGTCTATTTGGCCGATGCGGATGCGCGCATTCCCAAGATCCACGACGCCATGCGCGCCTATGCGCAAAGCGTGCTGACAACCTCGATCCACGGCTTCGTGCTCACCGCGCGCACCACGCGCTCCGGCTGCCGCAAGGGCCTGATGCTCGCTGTGGACCTGGAACAATACGATTACGCGCCCGGCTCCGTCTCCCGCGTGCGGGCCACCGAGGGCACCATCCTCTCGCGCATCCCGCCGCGCATGAAGGTGCGGCAGGACGCGCTGCTGGAGTGCCCGCACATCATGCTCCTCCTCAACGACAAGGAGCGCACGCTCATCGAACCCTTGTATGAAAAGCTGCGCAGCACGCCGCCGCTCTACGACGCCGAGCTCTTGCAGGACTGCGGCCATCTGACGGGCTGGGCCGTGCAGGCGCAAGAGGATCTGGAAGCGGTATCCAACGCGCTGATTGCATTGGATGAAACGCGGCAGGATGCGCCTTTGTTCGCGGTGGGCGACGGGAACCACTCCTTGGCCTCGGCGCGGGCCGCCTGGTTAGCGCTGAAGGCGACGCTCTCCCCCGCGCAGGCCGCCGTCCATCCCGCGCGCTGGGCGCTGTGCGAGGTCGTCAATCTCTACGACGACGCCCTTTCCTTTGCCCCCATCCACCGCGTTTTGCGGGGCGCGGACGTGCCCGCGCTCGTGCGCGCCCTGGAAGCGGGCCGCACCGGCGCGCAGGCGCCTGTGACCCTTGTCACCCCTCAGGGGGATAAGCAGTTGACGGGTCTGCCCATCGACGTCCTCCAGCCCATTTTGGACGCCTACCTACAGGAGCATCCTTCGGCCTCCATCGACTACGTGCATGGCGACGAGGCCGCGCGCCAGCTGGGCCGTCAGGAAGATGGCTGCGCCCTGCTGCTGACCGTGCTGAGCAAGTACGACCTCTTCCCCTCGATTGCGCGCGGGCCCCTGCCGCGCAAGTCCTTCTCCATGGGCGAGGCGCAGGAAAAGCGCTGCTACTTTGAGTGCCGCCGCATCCGCTGAATTTTCCGGCGCTCCTCATCGCAAACCGCGAAAAGAGGGGCGCCAGTTTTTTTTCGAAAAAAGCGAAAAAACACTTGCAATTTGTCGGAGCATACGATATAATCATACATGTTCCGTGCGGTAGCGGAGCGGCAGATGCTGATGTAGCTCAGCAGGTAGAGCGCGTCCTTGGTAAGGACGAGGTCACCGGTTCAAATCCGGTCATCAGCTCCAAAAGGTCCATTGATCTCGAAAGGGATCGATGGATTTTTTCTATTTTCGCTGTGAAAATCAACCGAAGGGAGCGTTTGGGATGATTTATTCTATGGACTGCGCTTCTCCCGTGGGCCTGCTCACCTTGGCCAGCGATGGGGATCATCTGGTGGGGCTGTGGTTGGAGGGGCAAAAGTATTTCGGCGCCTCCATCGCGGAGGCCATGACAAAACGAAGCGATCTGCCGGTTCTGCAAAGCGCCAGGCGCTGGCTGGAGCGGTACTTCGCGGGGGAAAGGCCCAGCCCGGACGAGCTGCCTCTGCACCCCGCTGGAAGCGCGTTCCGCAAGGCGGTCTGGGAGATCCTCTGCGGCATTCCCTATGGCACGGTGGTCACTTATGGCAGCATTGCCAAGGAGATGGCCTCAAGGCTGGGCCGGCAGAGCATGTCCAGCCAGGCGGTGGGCGGCGCTGTTGGCCACAACCCCATCTCCATCATCATTCCCTGCCACCGCGTCGTCGGCGCGGATGGGAGCTTGACGGGCTATGCCGGCGGCATCGACAAAAAAATCCGCCTTCTGGAGCTGGAAGGCGTCGACTTGGCCCCGCTGTTCATCCCTAAAAAAGGGACCGCGCTTTGATCTATTTTCATAATGCCAGGGTCTGTGGTAAAGACTAATGCAAAAGCCCAGAGGAGGTTTTGCATGAACAGTCTATGGGAATCCACCGTCCGCCGCCCCTCTTATCCAGCCCTTGAGGGGGATGTGCAGACAGACGTGCTGGTGATTGGCGGAGGCATGACAGGCGTGCTCTGCGCGCGGGCGCTCGCAAAGCGCGGGGTGGATTGCCTCGTGGTAGAGGCGGACCGCATCGGCGGCGGCACGACGCGCGGCACGACCGCCGTGCTCACCGCCCAGCACGGCGCGCTCTACGGCAGCCTGATCAAGCGCTTCGGCGCGCAGAAGGCGCGGCTCTATCTGGAAGCCAATTTGCGCGCGGTTCGCCGGTTTCGCGCGCTCGCGCAGGAGATCCCCTGCGATTTTGAGGATGCGGATTCCTACCTCTATTCCACGGCCGAAGCGCTCTCCTTGCAGAAGGAGGCGGCGGCCGTCCGCTCGCTGGGCTTCCCGGCGCGGTTTACAACGGATACGGACCTGCCCTTCCCCATCGCGGGCGCGGTGGTCTTTCCCGGCATGGCGCAGTTCCATCCCCTCAAGTTCCTCTATGGCGCGGCGGAGGGGCTGCGCATTTACGAGCATACGCGCGTGCTTCGCCTTGAGGATGGGCTCGCCATCGCGCGCGGCGGCCGCATCCGCGCAAACCGCATTGTCGTGGCCACGCATTTTCCCATTCTCAACCGGCGCGGGCTCTACTTTATGAAGCTCTATCAAAAGCGTTCCTTTGTGCTCGCGCTGCGCAACGTCCCCGCGCTGCGCGGCACCTATGCCGAACCCACGGAGGGCGGCATTTATCTGCGCGGCTATGATGACCTTGTCATCGTGGGCGGCGGCGATCACCGCACCGGCCGCAAGGGCGGCGGTTTTGAGGCGGTGGAGGCGTTTGTGCGCCAGCGCTACCCCCAGGCCGATGTCGTGGCCCGCTGGGCGGCACAGGACTGCATGAGCCTGGATAGCGTGCCCTACATCGGCCCCTACAGCCCGGCGACGCCCACCCTCTACGTTGCGACCGGGTTTAACGAGTGGGGCATGACTTCCGCCATGGTCGCCTCCCAGCTCCTGGCCGACGCGCTGACGGGCCGCGCCAATTCCTTTGCCTCCGCCTTTACCACGGATCGCAGCATGCTGCGCGCCCAGCTATGGCGCAATCTGGGCGCGACAGCGGCGGATTATCTCACCCCCACTGCCCCGCGCTGCCCGCATCTGGGCTGCGCGCTGAAGTGGAACGCCGCGGAGCACTCCTGGGACTGCCCCTGCCATGGCTCTCGTTTTGCCGGCGAGGATGGCTCTATCTTGGAAAACCCCGCCCTGCACGGCATCAAGCGCTGAAGCGCATCCAAACTTTTACAACAAAGCCGCGCCGTCCTACTTGGACGGCGCGGCTTTGTTTATCCTGTTAAAACAAGCTCATCTGCTGCGTCTGCGGCTCCCGCCGGCTCGCGCGAGCGGACGCGCGCAAAACCTCTCCCGGCAACTCGTCCAGGAAGGCGGAGGGCTCTCCGCCGCAGGTGAGGACCAGCTCTTCCCGAGCGCGCGTGATCCCCACAAAGAACAGCCTCCGCTCCTCCGACATATCCGCCGGAATGGTTCCGCGCTCCAAGGGCAGTTCCCCCTTGGATACGCCGGATAAGAACACCACGGGGAACTCCAAGCCCTTGGCCCCATGCAGCGTCATCAGCCGCACAGCGCCGGAAGGGATCTTCGTGCCCGATACCCGCCGGATATCCGCCTCTTCCCCTACCAGCAGGGCCTGCAAAAACGCGGTGAGATCGTCGTGCAGCGCGGCGGTTTGGAGCAGCTTTTGCACCTTGGGCTCCTTCAAAAGCGCCGCATGACCGGCAAGGTTCTCCAACAGCTTGCGCGGCTTTTCGCGGCGAAGCCGGGGCAGCAGGTCCTCCGCCGCCTCCGCCCAGCTTGCCAACGCAGGCTGATCCATCGCAAGCGCGCGAATCGCCTCAATATCCGCCTCTTCCCGCGCGCTCCAAACCGCCTCCGCGCTATAGGACTGCGCCTCCCCGCATCCAAAGAGCGCGGTCAGCGCACTGCGGAGGGAAACCGCGTCCTTGGGGTTGAGCAGCGACCGGAAAAAGCCCAGCATGCCCTGAACCACGGGTTCGCTCAGATACTCCTCGCGCCCGGAGATGACGCAGGGGATGCCGTCGTGCTGCAAGCACATCTCGATCTGTTCGAGCTGGCGGCGCGTGCGGCAGAGCACCGCGATATCCGCGAAAGAGCGCACCACAGCCCGATCGTTTCCGGCGCGCCCGGCCTCGAGCATGCCCACGCCGCCCACCATGCGATCAATCTCCTTGGCGATGAACACGCCCTCAGAAAACCCATCCGGCGCGGCGACCACCCGAACCGGCGAGCCCTCCGGCCGATGGGGCCGCAGCACGCGCGCGCCGCCCGCGTTGTGCGCGATGGATTTCAGCGCGCAACGCAGGATCGCGGGCGCGGAGCGATAGTTCTGCTCCAGCGCGATGATCCGCGCATCCGGCACGCGCGCCTTGAGCGCGTCAAAGCACGCGGCATTGGCGCCGCGAAACCCGTAAATCGATTGGTCCGGATCGCCGATGACAAAGAGGGTCTTACCGCCCTCCATCCAGTGCCAGACCAGTTCGTGCTGCACGGGATTGATGTCCTGAAATTCGTCCACCAGGAGGTGGGTGAACATGCGCTTTGCGCGCACATTTTGATCCAGCGCATCGGTCAAGACGCCATCCAAGTCGCGCACGCCCGCCTCCTGTAGGCAGTGCTCATATGCCTCCAACAAGCCCTCCGGCAGGTCCGCGCTGCCGCCGTTTTTCACGGTCGAGATCCGCCGCTGGCATTCCGCGGGCGAGAGCTTCTCCCCGCGCTCCTTCAGCAACGCGGCCAACCATTGCACAGCCTGCGCCTGGCCGATGAGCGGTTTTGCATCGATAAGTTGCAGGCAAATGGCGTGGAAGGTCCCTACGTTGAGCCCGCGCACCGCCTTTTTGCCCCCCAGACGCGCCTCCAACCGCTGCCGCATCTCCGCGGCCGCCTGGTTGGTAAAGGTCACAGCGGTAATCTCCGACGGCGAAACGCCGCAGTCCTCAATCAAATGCGCGATGCGCGCAACCAGCGTCTTTGTCTTGCCCGTTCCAGGGCCCGCGATCACGGCCACGACGCGCTCTGACGCCTGGACCGCCTCCTCCTGCTGCGGATTGAGCGCCTCTGAGGCGGCAGCCTGCACTGGCGCGCTTGCCGGCTCGGCCTTGCGGGGTGTTGCGGGGACGGCGGCTCGTACACTCGCCTTGCGCACGCCCGCCATATCCAGCAACGTCGTCTGTCCGCCCAGCAGTTCCAGCTCGTGCGGCGCAAACAGCGAGATGACGCCGTATTGCCCGTCAAAGCCCGGCTGACGCAGCACCTTGCCCGCACGCAGGCGGCGAAGGCCTTCACCGGCGGCAAAGCCCGCCTCCCTCTCCAGCGCCTCTGCGGGCAATTCCCGCAGAATAGAGAACTCCGGTCCCAATCGTGACAGCAACGCAAAGTAGGCGGCCTGCACGCGCTTGCTCGCCGGCGACACGCCCAGGCAGTCGGCCAACAGTTCCGGCAAGGGCATCAGGCTCTCAAAGGGCCTGTCCAGCGCCGGCGCCGGCGTCTCCGGCCGGTCTGCCAATTCCTCCACGCGGTGGGCCACGCCAATGGTCAGCTTGCGCCCGCAGACTGGGCATCGACCCTCCAGTTGCGCGGTCTGCGAGGGCTCCAGGCAACAGCCGCAGCCGCGGTGTCCATCCATATGGTACTTCCCCTCCTCGGGGAAGAACTCAATGGTGCCTTCAAATCCCTCTCCGGTTTGGATGGCCTTGGACAGCGCCGGATAGCTCAGCGCGCAGTTGAGCAGATTCGCCTCGCGTCCCAGCTTGGAAGGCGAGTGCGCGTCGGAATTGGAGACCAGCGTATAGCGATCCAGAGCGGAACAGCGCCGGTTCATCGGTGGATCGGAAGAAAGCCCCGTTTCCAGCGCGTGCACGTATTGCGACAAATCCCCATAGCAATCTTCCAGCGCGTCAAACCCGGAAAAGGCGCCAAAGAGCGAAAAGTGCGGCGTCCAAATGTGAGCGGGGATATAGATCGCCTCCGGACAGCTCTCCAGCACGATCTCCAACAGGTCATGGCTATCCAATCCCAAGATAGGACGACCATCGCTATGCAGATTGCCAATGGCCTCCAGGCGATGGGACAGCGACTCCGCCGCCTCCAGGCTCGGCAGCAGGATCACGTGATGGACCTTGCGCGTTTTCCCGTCCTTTTTGTAGATCGTGCTGATTTCGCCGGAGATCACAAAGCGCGGCGCGGGAACATCACCGGCGACCGCGCCTTGCATGCGGTGTTCTTCCTTAAGTCGATAAAGTCCCTCCTCCGCGGGAATCAGTGTCTCTTGCAGCTCTTTTCGCCAAGCTGGATGCGTGAAATCCCCCGTGCCTACTAGGCCTATGCCCTTGTATCGCGCCCACAGGTCCAAATGCGGCGCATCGCCGTCACGGCTCGTGGCGCGGGAATACTTTGAGTGAATGTGCAAATCCGCAATATACATAGCAACACCCGAATCTTCAAAATTCATGCCAAATTAGGCATTCTTCACCATAATAAGCACCTCCGCTATTAAGATAGCGGAGGGCCGTTTTTTTATTCCTTTTCCAGTTTGATGGTGGATGTCGTCCCCATTAAAGAGACCTCATAGCTGATCTGCCCATCTTCATACGTAAAGGTCTTTTGATCATCGCCAGAGGCGAGAAGCGCCATATCCGTTTTTTCGTGGTTGTTTTGGGAGGTCCAAGAATATGGCTCGCTCGCGCTTGTCGGAGCCTCGTAGGTCCCAGCCCAGTACAGGGCTTTCTCATCTTCCGTAACCCAATAGACCTCAATCATCCCATCCGAAATGGTAGCGGACTGATAGCTATCCTCTGAATTGCTATTGACTTGCTTCCATTCGCCCTTCAGATCCGGAGGCGTATCGTTCACCGGAGACTTCCCGCTGGCATCGCCGCCGCATGCCGCCAACAGAAACACCGACAAAAGAAAAACAATTGCCAATCCAAACCTCGTAAGAATTCTCCAACTTTTCTGCATGAAAAAAAACTCCTCAACATTTGAGCTTAATGTCTCCTTTGTAAAGAATATCACAAATATCAGCAAATATCAACATTATGGGCGGCCTAAACGCATCCACCGTGAAAAGCAGTGCGAGAATCCCGTTTCTGCAAACGCGCGAGAAAGGGAAAGGGCCAAAAAAGCACTTACACCTGTCGAAAC
>CAOKIU010000011.1 GCA_948468595.1 uncultured Christensenella sp. | reverse complement strand
TCCTCCCCGGGGATGGCAAGGAAGGGGCCGCAGCCCCTTCCTTCTTTTATTTCCATGCGGCTGCAAGCCGCTTCCTTTTTCCGGACGGCAGTCCGCCTAGCGGGCTGCCATCACAAGGCCCCGCCAGGGGCCGCCGTTTCTTCCCCGGGGATGGCAAGGAAGGGGCCACACCCCCTTCCTTCTTTTATTTCCATGCGGCGGCAACCCGCTTCCTTTTTTCGAACGGAAGCCCGCCCCAGGCGGGCTTCCGTCACAAGGCCCCGCTGGGAGCCGCCGTTTCCTCCCCGGGGATGGCAAGGAAGGGGCCGCAGCCCCTTCCTTCTTTTATTTCCACGCGGCTGCAAGCCGCTTCCTTTTTCCGGACGGCTGCCCGCCTGGCGGGCTGCCGTCACAAGGCCCCTTTAGGGGCCGCCGTCCCTTCCATTTCTCCCCATTTGACCCGCCAGACCGCGCAAATGGAGAGGCCCGCGTCAGGAACCGCTACACATAATACAAATCGTCGCTCGGGTACTGATCCTCGCTGGTGAACTGAATTCCCAGCCGCGAGAGCATCACCTCGTTGCTCTGCGACAGCATGTAGGATGCGTGCGCCTGGCAGTTGCGCAGCTCACCCAGCTTGGAGACCGCCAATTCCGCCACGGTGTTGGTCGCCGCGCAGATGGACAGCGAGAGCAGCACCTCGTCCAGGTTCAGCACCGGCTCCGCGATGCCCAGCACGTTCTTCTTCAGCTCCACAATCGGCTCCAAGATGATAGGCGAGAGCAGGTAGATGTCGTCCTTGATGCCCGCCAGCCGCTTTACCGCGTTGAGCACCGCGCTCGCGTCCGCGTTCATGATGCCCGCGCCCCGGCCCGTGACCACCGTGCCATCCGCAAGCTCTATGGCAAAGGCGCAGCACCCCGTCTGCTCCGCGCGCTCCAGCGCCGGCCGCACCACGTGCCGGTCCTCGGGCTTGAGGTCGAGATTCTTCATCACCATCTCGATCTTTTGCACCGTCTCCTCGTCCGTGCGGCCCTTGGCGTAATCCACCTTCGCCTTGTAGTACCGCCGGATGATCTCCTGCCGCGCCGCCTCCTTGACCGCTTCGTCGTCAAAAATGCCGTAGCCCGCCATGTTCACGCCCATGTCCGTGGGCGACTGGTAGACGTTGTCGCTGCCGGTGATCTTGGTCAGGATGGTGCGCACCACGGGGAAGGCCTCGATGTCGCGGTTGTAATTGACGGTGGTTGCGCCATAGGCCTCCAAATGGAAGTGGTCGATCATGTTTACGTCCTTAAGGTCCGCGGTCGCGGCTTCGTAGGCGAGATTGACGGGATGCTTGAGCGGGATGTTCCAAATGGGGAAGGTTTCAAACTTCGCATAGCCCGCCTTGATGCCCCGCTTGTATTCGTGATAGAGCTGGGATAGGCACGTGGCCAGCTTTCCCGAGCAGGGACCCGGCGCCGTGACCACCACCAGCGGCCGGGTGGTCTCCACATAGTCGTTCTTGCCGTATCCCTCGTCGGAGACGATGAGGTCCACATCCATGGGATAGCCCTTGATGGGATAGTGGAAATACGCGCGCTCCCCGCGCATCTCCAGCATCTTGCGGAAGGCGTCCGCCGCGCTCTGTCCCTTGTACTGGGTGATGACCACCGAGGAGACGTATAGCCCCATGCGCCGCAGCTGGTCCATCAGCCGCAGCAGGTCCATGTCGTAGGTAATCCCCAGGTCCGCGCGGAACTTGCTGGTGCCAATATCCCCGGCGTTGATGCAAAACACAATCTCCGCCTGGTCGCGGAATTCCTGGAGCAGCCCAATCTTGGCGTCGGGCTTGAACCCCGGCAGCACGCGGGAAGCGTGCAGATCGTCAAACAGCTTCCCGCCGAACTCCAGGTACAGCTTGTTGCCGAACATCTGGATGCGCTCGCGGATGGCCTGCGATTGTTTCCTTATATAGAGGTCGTTGTCAAATCCCATCTTCTGCATACGTGCTCCTCCCCTTCTCCATCTGCTTGGCGCACAGAATTGGGGGAACGCCGCGCCCGGCGCTCCCCACGAATTCCTTGTTTTCTCTCTCTACATCTTTTCGGGCGCTTCCACACCGATGAGCCGCAGCGCGATGCGCAGGCAGAGAGCCGCCGCCCGCGTCAGGTTCACGCGCGCGGCGCTGCCCGCGGCGTTATCCTCCTGCAAAATGCGGTTGTCATAATAGAACCGGTTGAAGTTGGAGGCCAGCTCCACGCTAAAGCGCGTCACCAGCGAGGGCTCGTTGCGCTGGCACGCCTCCTTGACCACATCGGGGAAGCGCTCCAGCGTGCGCACGACTTCCTGCGCCGCGGGATCGTCCAGCGCCGCGTAGTCGGGCTGCGCGTCCAGCCCCGCCGCCTTGCGCAGCACCGAGCAGCAGCGCGCGTGCGTGTACTGCACGTAGGGACCGGTCTCCCCGTCAAAGTTGAGCGCCCGCTCCCACCTAAAGTCGATGTCCTTGATGCGGTTGTTGAACAAGTCGAAAAACACCACCGCGCCGATGCCCACTTGCCGCGCGACCGCGTCCTTGTTCTCCAAATTGGGGGACTTCTCCTCGATAATCTCGCGCGCCTTGACCACCGCGCGCTCGAGCAGCTCGTCCAGATACACCACATAGCCATCGCGCGTGGACAGCGCCTTGCCCTCGTAGGAGACCATGCCAAAGGCCACGTGCTCCAGGTCCTTGGCCCAAGGATAGCCCATCTTCTCCACGACCTTGAACCACTGCTTAAAGTGCAGGTTCTGCTGGTAGGCCACCACATAGAGGGTCTTGTAAAAGTCGTAGGTCTTTTTGCGGTAGAAGGCCGCCGCGATGTCGCGCGTGGCGTAAAGGGTTGCGCCGTCCTTCTTCAGGATGAGGCAGGGGGGCATTTTCTCCTCCTCCAGATCCACCACATAGGCGCCCTGCGATTCCTCCAGCAGCCCCTTTTCCTTCAATTCGTCAATGACGGGCGCCATTTTGTCGTTATAAAAGCTCTCGCCCGCGTAGGAGTCGAACTTCACCCCCAGCATGTCATAGACGCGCTCGGCATCCTTTAGGGTGATCTCCTTAAACCAGTTGAAGATCTCGACCGCCTGCGGGTCTCCGTCCTCAATTTTCTTAAACCACAGCCGCCCCTCGTCCTCCAGGGCGGGGTTCGCTTCCGCCTCCTTGTGAAAGCGCACGTAAAGGTCCACCAGCGCGTTGACGCCGCGCCCAACCACCTCGTCCCGGTCGCCCCACTTCAGGTACGCGGCGATCATCTTGCCAAACTGCGTGCCCCAGTCGCCCAGGTGGTTGATGCCCACGCACTTGTAGCCCAAATGCTCATAGATGCGGTAGAGCGCGTTGCCGATCATCGTGGTGGAAAGATGCCCGATGTGAAACCGCTTGGCAATGTTGATGGAGGAATAGTCGATGCAGATCACGCGGCCTTGGCCCTCTTGGGAGGCGCCATACGCTTCGCCCTTTTCCAGCACGCGATCCACGACAGATTGCGCATAGCCGCTCTTGTGCAGGAAGAAATTGAGGTAGCCGCCCACGCACTCCACCCGGTCGAGCACATCATCCGGCGCAATGGCCTGGCTCAGGCGGGACGCGATGGCAGGCGGACCCATGCGCAGCGTCTTGGACAGCTTAAAGCAAGGGAAGGCAAAATCGCCCATTTCGGGATTGGGCGGGGTCTCCAAAAAGCCCGCCAGACCCTCGATGCTCTGCCCAAAGGCAGCCCGCATCGCCTCGTCAAGTTTTCCGGCCAAATACTCTTTAAACTCCATCTTTTCCCTCTCCTAAAAACCACATTTCAACCTCAATCATATCACAAATCGCCTTTTTTTCCTAGTAGCCAAACGACATTTTACACAAAACGCCGCGCGGGCCGCCCACCTGGAAACAACTGGAAAAAATCCCTGTTGCGCGCCCTTTTCCATAGAGAAAGACCCCCGACAGGGGTCCTGTCAGGGGTCCTTTGTGGCTGGAGCTTATTCCGCAGCCGGGCTCTCGGTGGGCTCGGCGCTATCGGACTCCGTGGGCTCGGCGGTGTCGGCGGGCTCAGCGGTGTCGGCGGGCTCAGCGGTGTCGGTGGGCTCGGCGCTGGGCGCGGGCTCATCGCCGGCCATCGCCTGCTTCCACTCGGCGTACTTCTTCTCGATGTCCGCCTTCAGATCGTCCAGGCCAGCGGCCTTCAGATCGGAAACATACTGGGGAATGGCGGTGGAGGGGTCCACAGCGCCAGTCATCAGCGCCTTGTTCATGGCATCCTGCACGTTGTTGACGGAGGCCCACTGGGATTCCAGCTCGGGCGGGCAAGCGTAGCGGAAGCCAAGGGAGGGATGCGCAACCGCGTCCGCGGAGTACTCCTGGAGCTTCTGGTTCTTGTCCGGGTCCTCATCGACGGTCACATGCTGGATCGCGGTGTTGCCCATGGTCCAGGCGCCGCCGTGCGCGCCGTACCAAGCAGAGTCAATGACCTGCACGCGGCCGTCATCGGCAAAGGTCCACATGGTCTCCGGCACGCCGAAGAGCATCATGTCCAGAAGATCAACATCGGAGTGCATCATGTTGAGGAACTTCATCGCGGTGACGGGGTTCTCCGAGGTGGTGGGGATGGCGATCATGGAACCGCCGGTATGCGTGGTGCAAACGATCTTATTCTGGATGTAGATCTCACCCAGGTTCAGCGCGGGGTTGCCCGCCGCGATCTTCATCTCCTGCGCCTTGATGTTCTCGCCCTTGAGGGGAGCGGCGTAGACCAGGAACTTGCCGGCGGCAAATTCGCCGTTGTTGGCCGCGTCATAGGTGGACAGAGAGGAATCCGGATGCAGATAACCCGCCTGGTTGTACTTGTACATGGTGTTGGCAAAGGCGGTCTGCTCGGGCGTCTCCCAGATGGAGTAGAGGGTGTCGTCATAGACGCCGTTCTCATCGGGGTTCATCTTGATGGTCAGCAGGTTGCCGGTGATGCTGGCAAAGCCTTCCACCCAGGGCTCATGCACGTTGCGGCCGTCGGTGATGTAGGGGTACTGCTCAGGATGCAGCTCCTTATACTTGGCCAGGTAGGGCTCCAGGTCCTCCAGCGTCTTGATGGTGGTGGGGTCCATGCCAACCTCGGCCGCCGCATCCACATTGTAGATGTAGCCCTGGGGCACGCACAGCTCCTTGTTGGTGGGCACCGCGTAGTTCACGCCGTTGATCTGGGTACCGGTGATGAACGCGGGATTCAGCGAGGAGAGGATGTCCTGACCGTAAAGCTCGAGCAGGTTGCCGTTCTCGCCGTTGTCATCGTTCAGGGCCGTAAAGAGGTTCTGCGTCACAGAGCGCATGTAGTGCTTCCAGTCGGCGGTGAAGAACAGGTCGATCTCCTCGCCGGACTGCAGCGCGACCAGCGCCTTGGAATCCCAATCGCCCCAGCCGACGATCTGGAACTCAATGTTCGCGCCGATCTTGGGCTCGATGTACTCGTTGATGGCATTCTGGACCGCCTCGCGGACGTTGGTGTCCTGGTTGCCGATCTCGTAGTACTTCAGGGTAACCACTTCGCCGTTGCCGTTGTCCTCAGGCGCCTGCGTGGGCGCGTCGCCCGGCGTACCGGACTCAGAAGGCGCGGCGCTGGGCTCGGTGCTGGGGGTGGAGCACGCGGTCATCGCGAGCGCCATCATCAGCGCCAGAACCAAGGCAATAATCTTCTTGGTCATGGTGTATTTCCTCCTTAATCGCTCGTATTCTCGGTTAAAAAACCGCGAATACTGTTCACTAGAACGATAGGCATTATAGCATCCTTTCCACCACTTTGCAATACACACCGCACCCCGTCACGACGCCGTTTCTTGTATATATTGTCCAAAAATATCCCTTTATACATACCACAATCGCATAATTTTACACACTCTCAATACAGCCGCTTCTCCCCTTAACATTGTTTGTATTATATAATTATTTTTCTCGATTTTTTGCGCGAAATAAATCCGATTTTTATAACTATAATTATATCATATTTATCTTAATTGCGGCATTTTCGCTGCCCGCAGGCTCGAAGCCCCTTCTCGCATGCGCACGAGCGACCGCCCAAAATGTCCGAACCGAGAAATTAACCAAACTTTAACCTTGTTATACACTCTATTCTTTGGAGCCAATTGGAGTTTCTACCATTTAAAATAGGACAGCCCCAGATATTCTCTGGGGCTGTCCTCATCAGACAAGGGATAGGGGATTGCTTACTTGTTCGCCTTCCACTCGTTGTACTGCTTCTCAATGTCAGCCTTGATCTCGTCCAGACCGGCGGCCTTGAGGTCGCTGATGTACTTGGGCAGCTCAGTGGAGGGATCCACAGCGCCGGTGAGCATCGCGCGGTTCATGGCATCCTGCACGTTGATGACGGAAGCCCACTGGGACTCCAGCTCAACGGGGCAGATGTAACGGAAGCCCAGAGAGGGATGCATCAGCGCGTCCTTAGAGTAATCCTGGAGCTTCTGGTTCTTCTCGGGATCCTCGTCGGTGGTCACGTGCTGGATCGCGGTGTTACCCATGGTCCAAGCGCCGCCGTGCGCGCCGTACCAAGAGGTATCGATCATCTCAACGCGGCCGTCGTCCGCGAACTTCCACATGGTCTCCGGCACGCCGAAGAGCATCAGGTCGAGCAGGTTGCTGTCAGAGTGCATGAGGTTGATGTACTTCATGGCCTTGACAGGATCCTGAGAGGTCACAGGGATGGCCAGCATGGAGCCGCCCGCATGGGTGGTGATGCAAACCTTGCCCTGGCCGTAGATCTCGCCCAGGTTCAGAGCCAGGTTACCGGAGGCAATCTTCAGCTCGTTGGCCTTGATGTTCTCGCCCTTCAGGGGCTGGGTGCAGGCAAGGAACTTGCCGGCCGCGAACTCGGCGCTGCTGCCAACGTCGAAGGTGGTCAGGCTGGAATCGGGATGGACATAGCCAGCCTGGTTCCATCTGTACATGGTCTCAACGTGCTTCTTGTTCTCCTCGGTCTCCCACACGGAGTAGAAGGTCTCGTCGAAGACGCCGTTCTCATCGGGGTCGAACTTCTGCGCGATCAGGTTACCGGTCAGGCCGTTGACCTGGTTGGCAACCCAGGGCTCGTCGCCCCAGCCGCCGTCGCTCAGGTAGGGGTACTGATCGGGATGCAGCTCCTTGTACTTGGCCATGTAGGGCTCGAAGTCTTCCAGAGTCTTGATGGTGGAGGGGTCCATGCCAACCTCGGCCGCCGCGTCCGCGTTGTAAACATAGCCAACGGGCACGCACAGCTCCTTGTTGGTGGGAACCGCGTAGTTGACGCCGTTCATCTGGGTACCGGTGACAAACGCGGGGTTGAGCGTGGCCAGGATGTCCTTGCCGTAGAGCTCAAGCAGGTTGCCGTACTCGCCGTTGTCATCGTTCAAGGGAGTGAAGCAGTTCATGCTGACGGAGCGCACGTAGCTCTTCCAGTCGGCGGTGAAGAAGATGTCGATCTCCTCGCCAGCCTGCAGAGCGGTCAGGGCCTTGGAATCCCAGTCGCCCCAGCCGATGATCTGGAACACGACGTTCGCGCCGATCAGCGGCTCGATGTACTCGTTGATCGCATCCTGGACAGCCTCGCGCACGTTGGTGTCCTGGTTGCCGATCTCGTAATACTTCAGCGTCACCACTTCGCCGTTGTCATTATCCTCCGGCGCCTGCGTGGGCGCATCCGAAGGCTCGGTGTCGCCCTGCTGCGTAGGCTCGGTAGAGGGCGCAGGGTTCGAGGGCGTCGAGCAGGCGGTCATCGCAAACACGAGAACCAGCGCCATGATCAACGCAATGAGCTTCTTTGCCATTTGGTATTCCTCCTTATAGACTGTGTTTTGCCCGGGGAGATCGGGGAAAACCCCAAGGCATTGTCTTGCGACGGTCTATATATTAACACGCTTTCTTTACAAATGCAATAGCAATTTTAACATTTCGCACAATTTTTTTGTGACAGTTGAATAACATTTCCCTGTAATATTTCCTATATATTCACATTTTCCATTTTTTGCCCGCCAAATAATCGTTAATATCCTGTAAATATAGTTATGTAATAATCACTATTATACGTTAAGCGCAATCTCGTTTATATATTCATAATTCCTCGGAAATCAGGGGTTTTTTCTGCCCATCCAAAAAAAGCGGAGCGGACTCTTTCGAATCCGTTCCGCCGAAAAAATGTGCGTTTTTTTAAACTCGTTACTTGCTGGCCTTCCACTCGGCGTACTGCTTCTCAACGTCCGCCTTGATGTCGTCCAGACCAGCGGCCTTCAGGTCGCTGATGTACTTGGGCAGCTCGGTGGAGGGGTCCACGCCGCCGGTGAGCATGGTGCGGTTCATCGCATCCTGCACGTTGTTCACGGCCGCCCACTGGGACTCCAGCTCGTTGGGGCAGACATAGCGGAAGCCGAGGGTGGGATGCATCTTGGCATCCGCGGAGTAATCCTGGAGCTTCTGGTTCTTCTCCGGGTCCTCGATGGTGGTCACGTCCTGAATCGCGGTGTTGCCCATGGTCCAGGCGCCGCCGTGCGCGCCGTTCCAAGCGGCGTCGATCAGCTCAACGCGGCCGTCCTCGGCGAACTTCCACATGGTCTCCGGCACGCCGAAGAGCATGATGTCCAGCAGCTCGGTATCCGTGTGCATGAGGTTGATGTACTTCATCGCCGTCACGGCCTTGTCGGACGTAGAGGGGATGGCCAGCATGGAGCCGCCCGCATGGGTGGTCACGCAGTACTTGCCCTGGCCGTAGATCTCGTTCACCTTCAGGTCGGGGTTGCCGGAGGCATTGACCAGCTCCTGGCCCTTGATGTTCTCGCCCTTGAGGGGCTGGGGATAGACGAGGAACTTGCCGGTGTTGAACACGTCAACCGTGGCAAAGGTGGTAAGGGGAGCATCCGGGGGAATGTAGCCGGCCTGCATCCACTTGTACATCAGCTCGGCGTAAGCCTTGTTGGAGTCGTGCTCCCAAACGGAGTACCAGGTCTCGTCAAAGACGCCGTTCTCATCGCAGCTCTGAATCTGGGAGATCAGGTTGCCGTTGAGGTTGGAAACGCATCCGGGAACCCACAGCTCGTCGCCGCGGCTGCCGTCGGTGAGGAAGGGGTACTGGTCGGGATGCAGCTCCTTGTACTTGGCCAGGTAGGGCTCAAAGTCCTCGGTCTTGGTGATGGTGGAGGGGTCCATGCCGACCTCGGCCGCCGCGTCCACGTTGTAGACCCAGCCCATGGGCACGCACAGCTCCTTGTTGGTGGGCACGCCGTAGTTGATGCCCTGGAACTGAGTACCGGTGATAAACGCGGGGTTGATGGAGTCCAGAATGCCCTTGCCGTAGAGCTCGAGCAGGTTGCCGTTCTCGCCGTCATCGTCGTTGAGCGGCGTGAACAGGCCCTGGCCGATGGAACGAACGTAGGACTTCCAGTCGGCGGTAAAGAAGATGTCGATCTCTTCACCGGCCTGCAGCGCGGTCAGGGCCTTGGAATCCCAGTCGCCCCAGCCGATGATCTGGAACTCAACGTTGGCGCCGATCAGCGGCTCGACATGGGCGTTGATCGCGTCCTGCACCGCTTCGCGCACGTTGGTATCCTGGTTGCCGATCTCATAGTACTTCAGCGTCACCACTTCGCCCGTGGGCTCGTCGGCGGGCTCCTGCGTCGGCTTGTCCGCAGGCTGGGTGCTGGGCTCATCAGCGCCCTGGGAAGGCTCGGCAGACGGTGCGGGCGCGGGCGTCTTGGCGCAAGCGGTCATCGCCACGACAAGAACCAACGCCATCAGCAACGCAACGAGTTTCTTGGTCATTTCTATTCCTCCTTATCAACTTCGCCTCGCCGGGAAGGGTCCTTCCAACACGGCCAGACTTTTGATGTGCTCTATTCTATCATAGTCAGTTAACAAAAACAAGGCATAATTAACATTTATTTTAACTTTTTTCTGGCAATGTGCTGAAATCATTTTTCAAATTTTTCCCTGAATCTAGGAAAAATCCCCGATTTGCCCGTTTTTACAAACCGAAAAGATTGTAAAATCATCATTAAATCAATTATAACAATATCAACAAATTTTTGTGTTTGACGGCAAAAAAAGGACCGCCGTGCCTTTTGCACGACGGTCCTGCCGGTTGATTTGATTAACCCTTGACCGCGCCGATGGTCAAGCCCTTGACAAAGTACTTCTGGAAGAAGGGATAGGCCAGGATGATGGGGCCCATGGTGACCATGGCCATGGCCATACGGAAGGTTTCCGAGGGCAGATCGGCGATCTGCGCGGCGAGGGAACCGACCTGGGAGGCCATTTCCTTGAGGAAGCGGATGGAGTTCAGCGTCTGATAAATAGTGAACTGCAAGTTGTAATACTTGGCCTCGTCCACCAGCAGCAGGCAGTTAAAGAAGTTGTTCCAGATGCCGATGGCCGCAAACAGCGCGACCGTGGCCAGGCCGGGCGTGGCCAGGGGCAAAACGATCTGCAACAGCGTTCTCCACTCGCCCGCGCCGTCGATGCGCGCGGACTCGATGATGGAATCGGGCACGTTGGACTTATAGAACGTGCGCATGATGATCACCCAGTAGGCGCTGAAGGACAGGGGCAGGAACAGCGCGAAGATGGAGTTGCCAATGCCCAGAATCTGGCGGCAGGTGACGAAGAAGGGCACGGTACCGGCCGTAAAGAGCATGGTGAAGAAGGAGATAAAGGTGAACAGTCCGCGCCAGCGGAAGTCGCTGCGGGAGATGGGATAGGCGTAAAGACCCACGGAGCACACGCACAGAATCGTGCCGGCGACGGTGGCGATGATGGTGTTCTTATAGGCGGTGCCGATGATGGACCCCTTGGAGAACAGGAACGTGTACGCGCGCAGAGAGAACTCCTGCGGCCAGAAGCCGTAGCCATAGGTCAGCAGCGCGCTTTCCGAGGTGATGGAAGCCATGATGATGACCCAGATGGGCGCCACCACGATGATCACCGCGAGGATGAAGATAATATTGAGAACGACATTCGCCCCAGCGGAGAGCTGGTTCATGTCCTTGTTCTTCTTGACGACCTTTACTTTAATATCAGCTTTCGACGTCATGAAAGATGTTCCTCCTTTCCCTTAATTGCTTAGAACATAGCCATGTCCGGGGAAACCCTGCGGACAATCAGGTTCGTGGTGAGCACCAGGGTAAAGCCCACGACGGACTGGAAGAAGCCTGCCGCGGCCGCAAGGCCCAGCTGCGCGCCCGTCTTCATGGTGTTGTACACGTAAACATCCAGGGTGGTAGAAACACTCTTAAGCGGTCCCGACCCGTTGGGAACCGAGTAGAACATGTCGAAGTCGCCGTTGAAGATGCGGCCCACGGCCAGAATCTGCAAAAGCACGATGGTGGGCAGCAGCAAGGGCAGGGTGATGTTGGTGATCTGACGCCACTTGCCGGCGCCGTCGATGGCCGCGGCCTCGTAGAGCTGCTGGTCAAAGCCGGTCAGCGTCGCCAAGTAAATGATGGAGTTATTTCCCGTATACTTCCAAATGTTGCAGAACACGAAGATGAACGGCCAGTACTTCGGCTCGGAATAGAACTGAATTGCCGTGCCGCCCATGGCGGTGATCCACTGGTTGAACACGCCCTTGGCGCTGACGAAAGCGTAGACCACGTAGGCCACGATGATCCAAGAGATGAAGTAAGGCATAAAGAGGACGGTGTGATAGAACTTAGCCAGGAACCGGTTGCGCAGCTCGTTGACCGCGATGGCCAGTCCCACCGAAAGCACCAGGCCCAGCGCCATGAACACCAGGTTGTAGCCGATGGTGTTGCGGATGACGGTCCAAGCGTCGGGGGTGTTGAAGATGAACTTGAAGTTGGAGAGCCCCACCCATTCGTTCTGAATAAATAAGCTGTAGATGAACTTGTTCTGGATCCAGAAGTCCTTGGGGGGTTTTGCCAGCTGGTAGCGCTTGAAGGCTAGGATGATTGCGGGCATGGGCAGGTAGCTGAAGCAGAACAGGAAAATGCATCCGGGCAGCAGCATCGTCAGAAACGCGATATGCCGCTTGATTTCGCCGGATCCCCACTTCCTATGTTTCAGTGCCTTCGCCGTTCCGGGCGTCAGTGCGGATTTTGCAGCCATTGTGTCTCCTCCTTATCTTAGATGGTGACCTTACGCCGTATAGCAAACGGAAACCGGACGGGAATGCCGCTCTCCATTTTCCTATTCCGGACCGCGCGCCCGTCCGGGTGTAAAAAAACGCTCCCGATAATATGCACGGTTTTCGCACACTTCACGGCACGTTTTTTGACGGATCACGCCTTTCGTCGCTGTTTATTATAGCATCCTCCATTTACATTTACAATCCCTTTGTTAAGAAAAAATGTCACTTTTTCTATTTATTTTGCCACCTTTTTTTACCGGGGATTTAGCAACCTATCACAAATTGGAGCCCCTCGCTCTTTATCTTCTGTTTACAAAAGTTTATGCACGAAACAATTCAGACATGTAATGTAAAGCGCGCAAGGACAAAATAAAATGCTTTCCGCCCCTGTTTCCCGCCAAAAAACGCGGGGTATTTTATTATTAAAATATATATAATCACAAAAAACCTCTACCTAATAAGGGGGTTTTCTGCTGCCGTGCAGGAAATCGCCTTTCCCCGTCGAAATCAAATAGGTGTTCTATAAAATAGCAGGAGGTGTTTTTTATGGATCTTACCAGCGCTGCGCGCCTTTTAAGCGGCCATGACATGCCCTTGCTGGGCCTTGGGGTTTTCCGCTCCAAGGACGGCGAGGAGACCTACAACGCCGTTAAGTGGGCGCTTGAGGCGGGCTACCGCCACATCGATACCGCCGCGGCCTATGGCAACGAGGCGTCGGTGGGCCGCGCCATCCGCGACAGCGGCATCCCCCGCGAGCAGATCTTCCTGACCACCAAGCTGTGGAACGCGGAGATCCGCGCCCACAACGAGGAGGCCGCCCTGGCCAAGAGCCTGGAAAATCTCGGCACCGATTATGTGGATCTTTACCTGGTTCACTGGCCGGTGCGCGAGGAGAAGGGCTACCTGCGCGCCTGGGAGAAGATGGAAAAGTTCCACAAGGAGGGGCGCGCGCGGTCCATCGGCGTGAGTAACTACCATATCCATCACCTGGAGGACCTGCTCAAGATCGCCAGCATCGTGCCGGCGGTCAATCAGGTGGAGTGCCATCCGCTTCTTGCGCAGACGGAGCTGGCCGACTACTGCGCAAAGAAGGGCATCGCCTTTGAGCCCTGGTCGCCGCTGGGCGCGGGCAAGCTGCTGACCCATCCGGTCCTGACCGAGATCGCCAACCGCCATGGCAAGACCGTGGCGCAGGTCATCCTGCGCTGGGATTTGCAGCGCGGGTTCATCTGCATCCCCAAGTCGGTACACAAGGAGCGCATCCAGTCCAACACGGAGATCTTTGACTTTGCGCTGACGGCCGAGGAGATGGAGCGCATCTTCGCCCTGGACTGCGGCGAGCGCGTGGGCGCGGACCCCGAGACCTTCACCTTCTAATTCTCCGCCCCGCGGCCGCGGGCGAAATTGCGCGGGCCGCCCGTTCTAACAATCCCCCCGGCGCATAGGCTTGCGCAGGGGGGATTGTTTTGCAGTTTGTCATTGCGCTGATGGTCTTTATGGTGGGACTGTACTTTACGGTGCGGCTCAAAGGCCGGCCGTTCCTGGCGGTGTTCTCGCTGCGCGGCGGCGGGCAGGGCGGCGCGCTTTCTCCGTTTGCCGCGCTCTCCTCGGCGCTGTGCGGCACGCTGGGCGTGGGCAGCGTCATTGCGGTGATCTCGGCGGTCTCCGCCGGCGGGGCGGGGGTGCTGCTCTACCTTTGGCTGGGCGCGGCGACGGGCTGCGCGCTCAAGTATGCGGAGATTGTGGTCACCATGCGGCACAGGCAGGGAGACCTCTCCGGCGCCATGGTGGCGCTGAGGGAAAAGTCCCCCCTGCTGGGCGGGCTGTACGCGGCGCTCTGCCTGCCGGTGGCGCTGCTGGGCATGGGGAACCTGACCCAGGTGCAGGTGCTCTCCGCCACGCTCGCTAAGGCGGCAAGCATCCCGCGCCCGCTCATCGCCTGCGCGGTCAGCCTTGCGCTGGCGCTGCTCATCGCGGGGGGAATCTCGCGCATCGGCCGCGCCGCCTCGGTGGGCCTGCCGGTGATGGGCGGGGTGTATATCGCCCTGTGCCTGTTAACGCTCTGGCGCTTTCGGGACGCGCTGCCCGGCGTGCTTTCGGCCGTCCTTGCCGAGGCCGCGCACCCGCATGCCGGGCTGTTCACCCTGGGCGTGGCCCGCGGCCTGTTCATCAGCGAAGCGGGCATGGGCACGGCCGCCTTTTCGCACAGCCAGTCCCGCGCCAAGCCGCGCTTCCAGGGCGCGCTGGGCGTTTGCGAGGTGCTCTTTTCCACCTTGCTGTGCACGCTTACGGCGCTGGTGGCGCTGGTTACGGGCGCGCCGCTGACCGGCGGGGCGGCGCATGCCGCGCTGAACGCCTTCTGCGCGGCCATGGGCGATTCCGGCGCGGCGCTGCTGTGCGTGATGCTCACCTTTTTTGCGCTCTCCACGCTGCCGGTCTGGTGGTTCTACGGCCTGCAATGCGTGCGCTTTCTGCTGCCCGCCAAGCCCCTTGCGCGCGTCTACACCGCGCTGTTTATCCTGGTGGCGTTTGTGGGCTGCCTTTTCTCCTTTGACGCGGTTTGGGCCTTTGCCGATCTGTTTAACCTCCTGCTCGCCCTGCCCTGCCTGATGATGCTGCTATTGTATCGAAAGGAAATTATCATTTAACACACCTTTTCTCTAGCATTTTAGCGCACTAAAGTGTATAATGGGAACTGCCTTGAAGGCAAGATGCATTTTAGGAGGAGAACTTTACCATGAAAATGCTCAAAAAGTCGCTGCTGCTCGCGCTTTGCGCGGTGATGGTGGTTCTGTGCGCCGCTTGCGCGTCCACGCCCGCCAGCTCCGCGAAGAAGACCTTCATCGTGGGTCTGGACGACAGCTTCCCGCCCATGGGTTTCCGCGACGATGACAACAACATTGTGGGCCTGGATGTGGACCTTGCCACCGAGGTTGCCAAGCGCATGGGCATGGAAGTTGAGCTCAAGCCCATCGACTGGGACGCCAAGGCGCTGGAGCTGAGCTCCGGCAACATCGACTGCCTGTGGAACGGCGTGACCATCACCGAGGAGCGCAAAAAGGAGATGGACTTTAGCCGCCCGTACCTGGCCAACCAGCAGGTGGTCATCGTCCTTGCGGATTCGCAGATTACCGACATTCCCTCCCTGGCGGGCAGCACGGTTGGCCTGCAAAAGGGCTCTTCCGCGCTGGACGCGCTGAACAAAAACGAGATCGCCTCCCAGGTGACGGTCAACGAATATGCCGATAACGTCACGGCGCTGACGGACCTGACCATCGGCCGCGTGGACGCGGTGCTGCTGGACGAGGTCGTGGCCCGCTACTACGAGACCAAGGAGGCGGGTACCTACCGGGTGCTGGACGACGCCTTTGCCGCCGAGGAATACGGCATCGGCTTTAAGCCGGGCAACAAGGAGCTGTTGGACAAGGTGCAGAAGGTTTTCGACGAGATGTGCGCCGACGGCACCGCGGCCAAGATCTCCGAAAAGTGGTTCGGCAAGGACATCATCGTCAAGCCCTAACCCTACCCTTGCCGCATGACCAAATGGCGGGCGCCTTTCTGGCCCGCCATTTGGTTTCTGTCGTTATGGAGGATGGGCCTCTCCGGCAAAAAAGAGGAGGAAATACAAAATGGACCTTTCCTATGTGGCGCGCATTCTGCCCGCGCTGCTCAACGGCGCCCTGACCACGCTTGCGCTCTTTGCGCTGGTGCTGCCGCTGTCGCTGCCGCTGGGCTTTTTGATCACGCTTTGCGCCTCCTGCCGCTTTAAACCCGTCAAGTGGCTTGCCCAGGCGTATATCTTCATCATGCGCGGCACGCCGCTGATGCTTCAGCTCTTCTTCTTTTACTTCGGCCTGCCCTTTATTCCCGTGATCGGGCCGTACCTGCGCCTGACCAGCTTTTCGGCCGCGGCGCTGTCCTTCACCCTCAATTACGCGGCCTATTTTGCCGAGATCTTCCGCGGCGGCCTGCTTTCCATCGACAAGGGGCAATACGAGGTCTCCCACGTGCTGGGCCTTACCTCCTTTCAGACCATGACGCGCGTCATCATCCCGCAGATGATCCGCGTGACGCTGCCCTCCATCGGCAACGAGGCCATCACCTTGGTCAAGGATACCGCCCTGGTCGCCTCCATCGCCCTGCCGGAGATCCTGCACTACGCCAAGGGCATTGTCACGCGCGATTTCACCACCACGCCCTTTATCGTGGCGGCGTTTATCTATCTTTTGATCACCTTTATCGTCACGGTGCTCTTCAAATTCGTTGAGCGCAAGGTCAACTATGAATAAGGAGGGGTGCGCCATGCCCATGATCGAGGTCAAAAACTTAAGCAAGAGCTTCGGCGCCCTGGAAGTGCTCCGCGACGTGAGCTTCCAAGTGGAAAAGGGCGACGTGGTGGCGGTTATCGGCTCGTCCGGCTCGGGCAAGAGCACGCTGCTTCGCTGCCTGATCGACCTGGAGGCGGTCAAATGCGGCACGATCATCATCGACGGCCGCGCGCTGTGCCGGGACGGCGTCTACGCGCCCGCGCGCGAGAAGAAGGCCATTGTCCTGAATATGGGCATGGTGTTCCAGCATTTCAATCTCTACCCCCATTTGACGGTGCTGAAAAACCTGCTCCTGGCCCCGCGCCTGGTCAAGGGGGAAAAGGGCGATGCCCCGGTGGAGCGCGCCATGGCCCTGCTCAAAAAGGTGGGCCTGGACACCCGCGCGGGCGAGATGCCCGGCCGGCTCTCCGGCGGTCAGAAGCAGCGCGTGGCCATCGCGCGGGCGCTGATGATGAACCCCGACATCCTGCTCTTTGACGAGCCCACCTCCGCCCTGGACCCGGAGCTGACCGGCGAAGTGCTCTCCGTCATGCGCGACCTGGCCAAGGAGCGCATGACCATGCTGGTCGTCACCCACGAGATGGGCTTCGCCCGCGACGTGGCCAACCGCGTCATCTTCATGGACGGCGGCCGCATCCTGGAGGAGGGCCCGCCAGAGGAGCTCTTCAACGCCCCCAAGCAGGAGCGCACCAAGGCGTTCCTATCCAAAACCTCCGCCTGAGCCCCGCGCGCAGGCGCAGGCATTTCAGCCGTTGGGAAATCCCTTGCCGGCGGAAAACCGCCTTCGGCAAAAAAGCGCGAGCGAGCGGGCTTTGCCCGCTCGCCGCTATGTAAGGAGTGTCCACCATGAACGCTAGCATCCTCCCCGGCATTTCCCCTTCGATGATGTGCGCCAACGCCCTGGAGCTTGGCCGCGACGCCGAAGCGCTTGACAGGGCCGGCGCGCAGTTCTTCCACTACGACATCATGGACGGCGCGTTCGTGCCCAATTTCACCCTCGGCCCGGACGTCATCCGCGCGGTCCGGAAGGTGAGCGCCGTGCCCGCGGACATCCACCTGATGGTCCAAAACCCCGAGCGCCATCTGCACCTATTCGATCTGCGGCCCGGCGACGTGGTCTCGGTGCACCAGGAGTCCACGATCCACTTGCAGCGCACGCTGGCCGCCATCCGCCAGGCCGGCGCGCAGGCCGCCGTGGCGCTCAACCCCGCCACGCCCCTATGCATGATTGAGGACGTGCTGCCGGATGTGGACATGGTGCTGGTGATGACGGTCAACCCGGGCTTTGCCGGGCAAAAACTGGTGCCCGCCACCCTGGCCAAGATCGCCCGCCTGCGCGCGATGCTGGATGCCTCCGGCTATGGTCATGTGCGCATTGAGGTGGACGGCAACGTCTCCTTCGAAAACGCCAAGAAGATGCGCGCCGCCGGCGCGGATCTGTTCGTGGCCGGCACGTCCGCGGTCTTTTGCGCGGGCGGCATCGCGGCCAACATGCAAAAGCTCACGGACTGCATCCGATAAGGCAGGGAAGGCGGAGCGCCGGAATCGAGCAGGTTGAAAAGCAGGACAGGGCGGACCGTTTGGGTCCGCCCTGTCTTTTTCTCTTCTCCCCATCGGGTGTTTGACATCCGCGCCCGCGTCTTATGCCTCACCGCTTTGCCCGCAGCGTGTCGTAAACCGCCGTGGCCATGTCCAGGGCGAGGGCAAAGAGAATGAGCATGAGCAGCAGCGCGTTGAGGTTTTCCAGCACCCAAAAGACCGGCGCCGGCTCGCCTGCAAAGATCTCCCGAATCCATTGTTGGAAGGTCGGATTGACAATCCCCTCCCGGAGCAGGAACGCGCACGCCAGCGGCGCGCTCACCGCGTCGCAGACGATCGTCGCCACCATCAGGCGCATGGTGTGCCGCCCCTCCGCAATGCGCAGGGCGTTGCGCACCAATCCCGCAAGGCCAAAGAGCACAATCCAAATCCATTGGCTCCGCAATGCCGCGGCGTTGAAGACCGGCATGCATTGCGCCTGCCCATCCACGTTCACCACCGCCATCATCACCTGGGGAAAACCCAGGAACACCACCAGGAACAGCACGCACAGCACCATGCCGGCGACGCTCTCCCACCGGGGGATGATCTCCCCCTTCTGCGGCACAGGGGGGAGGTTTTCAATGGTGTCGCCGGGCAGATCCAGCTTCACCCTCTTCCGCTCAAAAATCGCAAAGAGCAGCGTCACCACCCCAAAGGCGAAGATCAGGCCGCCGGTCACGCCGCTGAACCACGTCGTTAGCAGGGTCAGATACGTGCCCTCCCCCGCCGCCAGCATGAGGAAAGCGGAAAGCGTCATGCCAAACACCGTCGCCGCGGCGACAATGCGCATCGTCAGCTTGTAGAGCGGATAGTATTCCGGCCCGATGAGCGACTTATCCGCGTCGGGGTTGTACTTTTTGTGGAGCTCCGCGGGCGTGCCCAGCTCGGTCAGCACCACGCGCAGGTCCTTTTCCGTCGGCTCGCCCTCGGGCACGCGCGCCTCCAGCATGTCGTCAATGAGGGTGGAGAGCTCCCGCTCAATGTCCCCGCGGCCCGCCTTGGGCAGCCCCTTGACCACGGCGTAAATGTAGCGCTGCTTCAAATCACTCTTCATCCCGGTCTTCCTCCCTTTCCTCCAGCACGCGGGTCACCGTTTCCACCGTCCTCCTCCACGCGCGCTCCAATCGACGGCGGACGGCATCACCCTCCTGGGTGACGCGGTAGTACTTCCTGGGCTTGCTGCCGGCGGTCTCCCATTCGCTGACCAGCAGCCCTTGCCCCTCCAGGCGGCGCAGCAGCGGGTAGAGCGTGTTGGCCTCCACCTTTAGCCCTTTGTTCGAGAGCACCCCCACCAGGCTGTAGCCGTACATCGGCCTTTTTAGCTCCGTCAGCACGCACAGCACCAGCGTGCCGCGCCGCAGCTCCTGCTCCATTTGCCCGAGCAACTCCTCCTGTTCCATCGCGCCGCCCCCTCTCACATTACTGTTGAATCCATTATAGTGTGCGATACACAGTATGTCAAGAGCAAAACTTCCGTGCCCTTGGCACGGCCCCCAAACCGGAGGAAGGCTTAAAAGGAAACGCTTGAGAGGCTGCGGCTATCCGGCGCGGCACGCATCTTTTGGCGGATTTTATCTCTTGCAATCCGACGGTGCGGGGTGTATAATGCACCTAAACCTTTGAGGAAGAGGTAAAACCGCGTGTTCGGTCCCCAAGCGAGCGGGGAAGGGTGCAAGCCCCGTGGATGCGGCGCGGATAAATGGGCTTCCGAGGGTGCGGTGAAAGGCTGCGGCCGATTAGCTGGCGACGCTTCATCCCCGTTACCGGATGCCAGAGGGGGTTCCCTTATTTTCAAAAGGAATCAAGTAAGGTGGTACCGCAGATTGATTGCAAATCTGTCCTTGCGCGGCTTTGCCGGGCATGGGCGGTTTTTTTATTTGGCCAATGGAACGGGGGCGAAAAAATGAACCTAGAGCTGGTGCGATTGACCCGTGAATACAGAGAACAGCTCGTTGATATGCTGACCGAATGGAAGGACGACCTCATCGCAAACCAAACCGATCAGTCGCCATGGAAAATATGGGCAAGGGACTTCCATGACTTTGACGCCTATGCCGCGTATCTTGGCGCGGAGGAACCGGCGCAGGAGGGGTGGGTGCCCGATACCACGCTCTTTTGCCTGGACAAGGATCGAAACATTTTCGTGGGCGCGGTCAACATTCGCCACCGCCTCAATGCGCAGCTGCGCAAGACCGGCGGCCACATCGGCGATGGGATTCGGCCGAGCGAGAGAAGGAAGGGCTATGCCACGGCCATGATCGCCCTGGCGCTGGAGGAATGCCGGAAGATGGGCATGGACAGGGTTTTGATGTGCTGCGGCAAGGACAACGTCGGCTCGGCAAAATCCATTGTCCGCAACGGCGGCGTGCTGGAAAACGAACAAGAAGAGGGCGGGCGCGTTGTGCAGCGGTATTGGATTGCGCTGTAGCGCCGGCTAGCCTTAGACAAGATGACAGACGGAGGGGAACAACATGCAGGAAAAATTCTTAATGGGCAACGAGGCCATCGCGCTGGGCGCCCTGGACGCGGGCGTGGGCTTTGTCTCGGGCTATCCGGGCACGCCCTCGACCGAGGTGCTGGAGACGGTGAAAAAGTACAACGACGGCTCGGTTTACGTCGAGTGGTCGGTCAACGAAAAATCCGCCATGGAGGTGGCCGCGGGCGCGGCCTACGCGGGCTGCCGCTCCATGGTGACGATGAAGCAGGTGGGGCTCAACGTGGCCTCCGACCCGCTGATGAGCCTTGCCTACGTGGGCGTCAAGGGCGGCATGGTGGTGCTGGTGGCGGACGACCCCGGCCCCATCTCCTCCCAGACCGAGCAGGACACCCGCACCTTCGCTTCCTTTGCCAAGCTGCCCGTCTTTGACCCCTCCTCGCCCGAGGAGGCGTACCGCATGATGGCCCAGGCCTTTGACCTATCGGAAAAGTATGCCACGCCCGTCATCGTGCGCGCCACCACGCGCGTCTGCCACGGCTGCGCCACGGTAGCCGTCCAGGAACGCCGCGCGGTCAAGCCGGCGCAGGGCTTTCAAAGGGACACGCAGCGCTGGGTGATCTTCCCGCGCACCTCCTTCCTCAACCATCAAAAGATTGAAACGCGCAATCCCGCCATCGGCAAGGAGCTGTGTTCCTCCCCCTTCAACTTCATCCAAAACGCGGCTGCGGGCCGCAGGGGCGTGGCCACCCACGGCATCAGCTACGCCTATACGGCCGAGGCGCTGTCCCTGCTGGGCGTCCGCCCGCCCCTGCTCAAGGTGGGCACGCCCTTCCCCTTCCCGGAGGACCTCGCCCTTAACTTCCTGCGCTCCGTGGACGAGGTGCTCTGCGTGGAGGAGCTGGACCCGGTCATCGAGCGGGAGCTGACCTACCTTTGCGGCAAGCATCACCTGCCCACGCGCATCCTGGGCAAGCAAACCGGCCACATCCCCTCGGCGGGAGAAAACTCCGTTGACGCGGTGAAAGCGGCGCTGGCGGGCTTCCTCTCCCTGACGCCGTCCGCGGCGCCCGCCCTGCCCCCTCCGCCGCAGCTCCCCGTTCGCCCGCCGGTGCTGTGCGCGGGCTGTCCGCACCGCGCCTCCTTTTTCGCGGTCAAGGAGGCCATGAAGGGGCGCAAGGCGGTGTTCTCCGGCGACATCGGGTGCTACACGCTGGGCAACGCCCAGCCGCTGGACATGGTGGATACCTGCCTGTGCATGGGCGCGGGCGTCACCATCGCCCAGGGCCTGCACCGCGTGGAGCCGGATGCGGTCAATTTCGCCTTTATCGGCGACTCCACCTTCTTCCACACCGGCATTGCGGGCGTGGTCAACGCGGTCTACAATCAACACGACATCGTGCTCATCGTGCTGGATAACGCCACCACCGCCATGACGGGCCACCAGCCCCACCCCGGCACGGGCAAGACCATGATGGGCGAGATCAGCCAGCGCATCAGCATTGAGGCGGTGCTGCGCGCCCTGGGCGTCGCCTCCGTGGAAAAGGCGGACCCGCTAAACCTAGACCAGGCCGTATCGGCCGTGCGCCGCGCCGCGCAGGTTTCCGGCGTCTCCGCGGTGATCTTCGAGTCCCCCTGCATTGCCGTGACCAAGCCCGCGCCCGCCCTCACCGTGCGGGCGGAGACCTGCGTAGGGTGCAAGCAGTGCATCTCCAAGCTGGGCTGCCCGGCGCTGACCATGGAGGGCGGCAAGGCCCTGATCGATCCCAGCCTGTGCACCGGCTGCGCGCTGTGCAGCCAGGTCTGTCCCGTGGGCGCCATCTCCGCCCCGCCGCGCGCCCAGGGCTAAACCCCCGGGCCTTCATCCCACAAAAGACATCGCAAGGAGGATTTGCATATGAACTGCATTTTAGCGGGCGTGGGCGGCCAGGGAACGGTGCTGGCCTCCAAGCTGATCGCACAGGCGCTCATGGCGCTGGGGCATCAGGTTCGCACGGCGGAGACCATCGGCATGGCGCAGCGCGGGGGCTGCGTGGTGAGCCATGTGCGGGCGGGCGCGGACTGCGCCTCCCCCATGGTGCCGCTCCACAGCGCGGACGTTCTGATCGGGTTTGAGCCCGCCGAGGCGGTGCGCTGCCTGCCCTATTTGAAGGAGGGCGGCACGGCGGTGGTGAGCCGCCGCGCCGTGCGCCCCGTCACCGCGTCGCTGACCGGCTCGGCCTACGACGGCGAGGACATGCTCGCCTATCTCAAGGCCAACGTGCCGGGCCTCATTCTCATCGACGGCGAGGCCGTCTGCGCGGCGGCGGGCTCCACCAGGGCCCTGAACGTCGCCCTGGTGGGCGCGGCGCTGCGCGCGCTTTCCATCCCCGAGGAAGTCATGGAAAAGACCATCGAGGGGGCCGTGCGGCCCCAATATGTGGAGATCAACCGCAAGGCCCTGCTGGCCGGGCTGGACGCGGCGCGCAAAGAGGAGGAATAAGAGCGATGAACGAAATGCAGCTGAACAAGATCCGCCAGAGCATCCGGAGCGCCATGACCAACGGCGCGTTTTACAGGGACCGCTTTGCCGGCGTGGACCCCGACGCCATCCGCACCCTTGAGGACTTCCGCGCCCTGCCCTTTACGGACAAGGGCGACCTTCGCCAGGCATACCCCCTGGGGCTGCAAGCCGTGCCAGAGGATAAGGTCGTGCGCATCCACTCCTCCTCCGGCACGACGGGCACGCCGGTCATCATCCCCTATACCGCGCAGGACGTGGAGGATTGGGCGGTCATGTTTGAGCGCTGCTACCGCGTGGCGGGCGTCACGGCGCTGGACCGCGTGCACGTCACCCCCGGCTACGGCCTGTGGACGGCGGGCATCGGCTTCCAAAACGGCGCGGAGCGCCTGGGCGCGATGGTCATTCCCATGGGCCCCGGCAACACGGATAAGCAGCTGCGCATGATGATGGACCTGGGCTCCACGGTGCTTTGCGCCACCTCCTCCTACGCGCTGCTGCTGGCCGAGGAGATCGAAAGGCGCGGCATCAAGGACAAAATCCGGCTCAAGAAGGGCATCATCGGCTCCGAGCGCTGGGGCGAGAAGATGCGCCGCCGCATCGCCGCCGAGCTGGGGGTTCAGCTCTACGATATTTACGGCCTGACCGAGATCTACGGCCCCGGCATCGCCGTCTCCTGCGACGAGGAAAACGGCATGCACTATTGGGACGACTACCTCTATTTTGAGGTCATCGACCCCAAGACGGGCAAAAACCTGCCCGATGGCGCCCTGGGCGAGCTGGTCATCACCACGCTGCGCAAGCAGGGCGCGCCGCTGATCCGCTACCGCACGCACGACTTGACGCGCATCCTCACCGGCTCCTGCCCCTGTGGCTGCGCCTATCCGCGCATCGACGCGATCCTGGGCCGCACCGACGACATGATCAAGGTCAAGGGCGTCAACATCTTCCCCGCCCAGATCGAGGAGATGCTCCGCGGCGTGGAGGGCACCTCCAGCGAGTACCAAGTGATGATCGATCACCTAAACGGCAAGGACATCATGACGGTCTTTTTCGAGACGCCCCTTGCTGACGACGCGCGCCGCGGCCTGGAAAACGCCGTGCGCGACCACTGCAAGGCCAAGATCGGCATCCAGATCGTGCCCAAGGCCGTCTCCATGGGCGAGCTCCCCCGCTCGGAGAAGAAATCCACCCGCATCTACGACAACCGCTACTGAGAAAGGAGGCGCCCTGCATGCTGCTGCTCACCTCCAACGGCCTCTCCTCCCCGCCGCTCCTCTCCCGGGCCGGGGCCATGCTGGAGGGCTGCGGCGGCCGCGCGGCCATCGTCACCACCGCGTCCGTGGGCTATAAGGAGAGGGACCGGCACATCCCGCGCCTGATGGAGGAGCTCCGCGCCTGCGGCCTTGCCCACGTCGATTTCTTTGACTTCGACTGCCAAAGCGCCCAGGACCTGCTTCGCTACGGCGCCGTGCTCCTCAACGGCGGCAATCCCTTTTACCTCCTGTCCTCCATGCGGCGGGCGGGCTGCGCCCCGGTGATGGAAGAATTGGCGCGCGACCGCGTCCTCATCGGCGTGAGCGCGGGCTCCATGGTGCTGGGGCCTTCCCTGGCCATGGCCCAGCTCTACACCCCGGAGATGAACGCGGAGGTGGGCCTTGCGGACCTGAGCGGCCTGTGCCTGACGGACGCCTTGGTCCTGCCCCACTACACGAAATTCCTCGCCCGTTTTGACCGCTTTGAGGAGCGGGCCGCGGACTACGAGCGCCAAACCGGCGCGCGCATCCTGCGCCTGGACGACGGCCGCGCCGTTGTGTGCCATCCGCTGACGGACGAAACAGAGATCGTATAAAAAGTCGCCCCGCCGCACAGGCTAACGGCGAGGTGATTGAATATGAATCTATCGCAGAAGGAAACCATGCTCCTCAAGGACATGAAGACCCAGGAACAGCTGTGCATCGAGAAATACGCTCTCTATGCCCAAAGGGCGAACGACCATGCGCTTCAGCAGCTCTTTTCCACCCTGGAGTCCAACGAGCGGCGGCACCTAAATACCCTGGAGGAGATCGGCCAGGGCGTCGTGCCGGTGCCAGGCGCGGCCCAACAGCAGTCCTCCAAGCCCAACGTGGGCTCCGCACCCAGCGTGGGCTCCAACTCCGTCTCCGCCCAGCAGAAGCAGCAGGACGCCTTTTTGTGCCAGGACGCGCTCTCCATGGAAAAGCACGTCTCCTCTGTATACGATACCGGCATCTTCGAGTTCACGAACGAAGGCCAGCGCAACGCGCTCAACCACATCCAGAAGGAAGAGCAGGAGCACGGCAAGAAGCTCTACGATTACCTTTCCCAGAACAATCTCATCGGTTAAGGCCCACACAGCCGGAGTGCCCCCAGGGATTTCCCTGCGGGCACTCCTTTTTTCGCATCTTGCGGCAGCTTATCCTACATCATTTTGACGCGGGAGGGGTCATACCGGTCGTGGCCGGCGGCGCGCTCGGCGGGATAGCCCACGGCGATCAGGCAGAAGGGCTTGCTCTCCTCCTCAAGGCCCAAGACGCCGCGCACCGCCTGCATGCGCTCCTCCAGCGGCGCAATGCCCATCCACACCGCGCCCAGGCCCAAGTGCTCCGCCTCCAGCAGCAGGTTCTGCGTGCAGGCGCCCAAGTCCTGCTGCCAGTACTCCGGAAACCGGAGGCCATGCCCCAGCCCCGTCACCGCGATGCAAAGCGGCGCTCCAAGCAGGGGCTTGGCATAGGGGCTCGCCTCCGACAGGCGGTCCAGCAGGGCGCGGTCGCGCACCACGCAAAAGGTCCAGGGCTGCTGATTGCCCGCCGAGGGCGCGGCCATGGCGGCGCGCAGCAGCAGCTCCACCTTATCCGCCTCCACTTCCTGGGCAGTGAACTTGCGCACGCTCACGCGCTGAAAAATCTCCTTCATCTCTCTTCCTCCTTCATTCTGGTCGTGATGATCGGCATCATCCTTCCCCGAGCGCTTCCTCCCCGAACAGGGCGAAAAAATCCGCAAAGTCGGGCAGCACCCGCTCCGCCTCCGTGGCGATTCCCCGCTCCCCGTTCGTATAGAGACAGGCCCGAACGCCCGCGTTGTGCGCCGCCTTGACGTCCAGCTCCCGATCGCCGATCATCCAAAAAAGCCGCTTGTCCGCCCCGCTCGTCCGCACGATGTGGAGGACGCTGTCCGGCGCGGGCTTTCGGGCGAATCCATCCGCCGCCGTGACGATGCGGCTAAAGTACGGGTTGAGGCCGTGCGCATCCAGCAGCGCTTTTGCCGACGCCCCGCGATGGGTGCACAGGTGGTTGTGCCCGCCCTGCGCGCAGACGCGCGCACAGATCTCCTTGACGTGGGGAAAGGGCGCCGCGGCCTGCGGCCCCTCCTGCCGGCAATAGGCGTGATACCTGGCCACCGTCTCCTCCGTCAGGCCCAACCGCGCGCGGTAGTGGTCCAGGGCGTGGCCCAGCGTCACCGCCATTTGCGCGCGGATCTCCCAAAGAGGCGCATGCTTTCCCTCGTCCGCCAACGCCCGCTGCAAGCTGCGCGCCATCAGTGGATAGGTGTCAAACAGCGTGCCGTCAAAGTCCCAAATCAGCTCCGTCCGGACCGCCTCCCTTCTGCCTTACAGCATAGCGCATTCCACGCCGCTTGGCAACCGCTTTTGCGGGCGCAGGCTCGCGCACGGGTTGCGTTTTGGCGCGGATGGTGCTACCATTTGAGGGAAGATCATGCGCAAGGAGGCCCCAGATGATGGAAAAATGCACTTGGAAAGCCACGCTCAAGCCCGGCATGCGGGAGGAATACATCCGCCGGCACGACGCCCTCTGGCCTGAGATGGCCGAAACCTTAGCGGCCGCCGGCATCCGCAACTACACCATTTGGCGCTGTGGGGACGTGCTTTTCGGCTACTACGAGTGTGAAAAGGGCGCCGCTTACGCCGCCAAGGTGCAGGCCGAAAGCCCCGTGGTGGACCGGTGGAACGACTACATGCGCGATGTCATGACCATGGACTTCGATCCCGAAACGGGCACCGCCGTGGCCCTGGAGAACGTCTTTCGCTTCCGCGTGGATGAGGCGCACTAAAACCCCTTATCCATGGCATAGCCGCGCTCAGGTGATTGCCTGCACAAGAATCTTGTTGATAGAATCATAAACCTTGATGTTCTGAAAGGTAGACGGCCGCGTTGTGCTCCCTTTCGCAAGGAAAAGCGATCATAACGAAGCCCAGGAAAGGCGCGCGCCTTTCCTGGGCTTCGTTTTTGGGGAATTCAACTATTCCCGTCCGCATTTATTGCACCCGGCGCAGTCGCCGCTGCAACAGGGGTCGATCTTCTTCCACTTGCGCCAGAGCGCCAGAGCCACGGCGCCGGCCAGTATCGTCAGTATCGCGTAATCCCAAAATCCCATAATTCAACCTCCCACAATCAGTCTGCCGATTTGATAGACGGCAAAGGCGGCGATCCACGCCACGCCGCATTGCGCGATCATGGCGGCCGCGGCGTACTTCATCCCGCCCAGCTCGCGCTTGATCGCGGCCACGGCGGCAAAGCAGGGCATGTACAACAGCGTAAAGGTGAGGAAGGAGAGCGCGGTCAGCGGGGTAAAGTAGGCGCCCAGCACCTGGGGCAGCATGGAGACCTCCGCATTGGTAAGCACCGCCAGGGTGGAAACCACCGCCTCCTTGGCGGAAAGGCCGGTGATCAGCGCCGTGGAGGAGATCCAGTTGCCAAATCCCAGCGGCACAAAGATGGGGGCGATGAAGCGGCCGATGGCGGCCAGCAGGCTATCCCCTCCGTCGGAGACCATCATGAGGCGGGCGTCAAAGCTCTGCAACGCCCAAATGACGATGGACGCCACAAAGATGATGGTAAACGCCTTGACCAGGAAGTCCTTTGCCTTTTCCCACATGTGAATGACGACGGACTTGGCGCTGGGCAGCCGGTAGGCGGGCAGCTCCATGACAAAGGGCACGGGATTGCCCCGGAAGAGCGTGCTCTTGAGCAGCAAGCCGTAGAGCACGCCCATCACCATGCCACCCACATACAGGCCGATGAGCACCAGCGGCGCGTGGTCCGGAAAGAAGGCCGCGGAAAACGTGGCATAGATGGGCAGCTTGGCCGAGCAGGACATAAAGGGCGTCAACAAAATGGTCATGCGGCGATCGCGCTGACTGGCGAGCGTGCGGGTCGCCATGATGGCCGGCACAGAGCATCCAAACCCGATGAGCATGGGCACGAAGGAACGCCCGGACAGGCCGATCTTGCGCAGCAGCTTGTCCATGACAAAGGCCACGCGCGCCATGTACCCGCTGTCCTCCAAAATGGAGAGGAAGAAAAACAGCGTCACAATGGTGGGCAGGAAGGAGAGCACCGACCCTACGCCCACGCACACGCCCTCCACAATCAGCGAATGCACCGCCTCATTGATGCCCAGATTGGATAGCCCCACGTCGATCATGGAGGTGACCCAATCAATGCCCATGGAAAAACCGTCGGACAGGAACTTGCCGATGACGTTAAAGGTGAGGAAGAACACCAACAGCATCACGCACAGGAAGATGGGGATGCCAAAGACCTTGTGGGTGAGCACCTCGTCAATGCGGATGGACCGCTGCAACTCGCGGGAATTGCCATTTTTCTTCACCGCGTCCTTGCAGGCGTTGGCGATGAAGTCATAGCGCATGTCCGCCAGGGCGGCTTCCCGGTCGGTATCCAGGTTGCGCTCCATGTCGCTGACGATGGTTTCGACAATCTCCATCTCGCTCTTGGATAGGTTGAGCTTGCTCAGCGTGATGGGGTCGCCTTCGACCACCTTTGTGGCGGCGTAGCGCGAGGGCAGGCCGGTGGCCTTGAGCTCCTTTTCAATGATATGCGCTATGGCGTGCACCGCCCTGTGCACCTCTCCTTGGCAAAGGTCCAGCCCGCGCGGCCTGTCCTTTTCCCTGGCCACCTCCAGGGTTTTGAGCACAAGCTCCGCGCACCCCTCGTTCTTGGCCGCCGAGATGGGCACGATGGGCAGCCCCAAGTTGCCGCTGAGCATCTGCACGTCGATGGAATCGCCGTTGGCGCGCACCTCGTCCATCATGTTCAGCGCCACCACCACCGGCACGCCCACCTCCATCAATTGCAGGGTGAGGTACAGGTTGCGCTCGATGTTGGTCGCATCCACGATGTTGATGACCGCCTCGGGCTTGTCCTTGAGAAGGAAATCCCGCGTGACCACCTCTTCGGCGGTATAAGGCGAGAGGGAGTAGATGCCCGGCAGGTCCACCAGGGTCATGTTTTTCTGGCCCTTGATCATGCCCTCCTTCTTTTCCACCGTCACGCCCGGGAAGTTGCCTACGTGCTGGTTGCTGCCCGTGAGCTGGTTGAACAGCGTCGTCTTCCCCGAGTTCGGATTGCCTAGCAATGCGATGATCATGCCCTCTCCTCCGTAATCTCGATTTTCTGCGCGTCCTCCAGGCGGATGGTCAGCTCGTAACCGCGCAGGTGCAGCTCAATGGGGTCGCCCATGGGCGCCACCTTGCGCACCATCACCCGCGTGCGCGGCGTCAGTCCCATGTCCAACAGGCGCCGGCGCAGCGCGCCTTCCCCGCCCACAGCCACTATTTTACCATATGCTCCCGGACTCAGTTTATTCAGCGTCATTCCGATCCTCTCCCGTTTGTTAGCATAGGCTAACTATATTTGTGAAGAAAACGGCTGAGTTAGCCCCTGCTTACATGATAAGCGAAGGCTAACCTTTTGTCAATTTCATTTTATGTTAAGATCTTACCGCCCATGCCTATTGCGCCGCGCACACCCGATTTTCCCTTGAAAAAAGGAAAGGAGTGTTTCACGTGAAACACTCCTTTAACAATCAATCCTCTTGCAGGCGAATGAATTCGTAGATGCGCTCCAAGTCCTCCGGCGTGTTGTAGTGGAGAATCAGCTTTCCGCGCTTCTCGTTGCCGGTGATGGTCACCTTCGTGCCAAAGCGCATGCGGGCGGCCTCCTCCACAATGCCGAGCTCCGCGCAGCGGGGCCGCTCCTGTTTGGGCTTGCGCTCCTCCTTCATGAACTTGACCAGCGCCTCGGTCTGGCGCACGTTGAGGCCGCGCTGCACCACCTGGTTGGATAGGTTGATCATATCGCGCTCGTTTTCCGCGCCCAGCAGCGCGCGCGCGTGGCCTTCGCTCAGCTCCCCGGAGGCGACCAAATCGGAGACCTGCTTGGGCAGGTTGAGCATGCGCAGCAGGTTGGCCACTGCCGAGCGGCTCTTGCCCAGCCGCTGGGCGACCTGCTCTTGCGTCAAGCCGCACTGCTGCATCAGGCTGCCGATTGCCTGCGCCTCTTCCATGGGATTCAGGTCCGTGCGCTGAATGTTTTCAATCAACGTCATTTCCATGCGCTGGACCTCTTCCACGTCGCGCACCATCGCGGGAACCTCCGTCAGCTCCGCCATGCGCGCCGCGCGCCAGCGCCGCTCGCCCGCGACAATGGTGAAGCGCTTGCCATTTGGCGAGAGGACAATGGGCTGAATAAAGCCCACCGCACGGATGGACGAAGCAAGCTGGTCCAGCGCGTCCATATCAAATTGTTTGCGCGGCTGGTTCTTGTTTGGATCAATCAATCCAATGGGCACCATCTGTATGACGTTTTCCCTCTCCTCCTCCGCTGGGGCCATATCCCCAAATAGCGCGCCAATGCCCTTTCCCAGGCCGCCGCTCGTTTTCGCCATCTCACTTACCTCCGTTCCATTTCAAAAACTCCTCCGCCAGGCTCTCATAGGCCAGCGCTCCGGCGGACTTTGCATCGTATAGATTGATGGGCTGCCCAAAGCTCGGGGCCTCGCCCAGACGCACATTGCGCGGGATGATGGTGGTGTAGACCTTTTGCGCGAAGAACTTCTTTACCTCTTCTACCACCTGTACGCCCAGCTTGGTGCGTCCATCGAGCATGGTCAGCACCACGCCCTCAATATCCAGTGCGGGATTCAGGCGCTTCTTGACCAGCCGCACCGTATTCATGAGCTGGGTAAGCCCCTCCAGGGCGTAATACTCGCACTGAATGGGCACCAGCACCGAGTCCGAAGCGGTGAGCGCGTTGAGCGTCAACAGCCCCAGCGACGGCGGGCAGTCGATGAAGATGTAATCATAAAGCGGTTTGACCACCTCAAGTTGGCGACTCATGATGTGCTCGCGCGCCAGCGCCGAGACCAATTCAATCTCCGCCCCGGCGAGCTGGATATTGGAAGGTAGAATGTAGAGGTTTTTAACGCAGGTCGCCTGCACAGCATCCTGCACCGAAAGGTCGTCCATCAGCACGTCATAGACGGACTTTTCCACCTTGTCATGGTCCACGCCCACGCCGCTGGTGGCGTTGCCCTGCGGGTCCAGGTCAACCAACAGCACGCGCCAACCCTTCTCCGCGATGAACGCCGCCAGGTTGACCGTTGTGGTGGTTTTGCCCACGCCGCCCTTCTGGTTTGCAACTGCAATCACTTTAGACAAAAAAGACCCGCCTTCTTTCCATTACAACAAGCTCGTCCGCGATGGACACAAGCTTATTATAACGGATTTGGGCGGGAAAGAGAAGGGGGATGGCTCAATTCCGGTCGGGGATTTTAAAAATCCTTTGCAAAAACTGCCGGTACAGTGGATTAAATCACATTCACAGGGTTGCCTAGCGTTTAACCTTGCAAGGCTTTCCAAGTATTGGAAGAACTATTTTGCGTGCATGTTGGGAATCCATACGCGGATCTCCACGCCGCCTTCATTCTCGTTAGTATCGAACTTGGGGGCAAGGCCCGCGTCGGACATCTGCCTGACAATGGTGCGGATGGAGTTGACGAAAAGCCGCGTATCGCGCACAAAACCGCTGATTTTGCTGGATTTTGGCGCATCTTCGCTCTCTATGCCGTACATGCGCGAAATCGTGCGCTCCACCAAATCCTCCGTCGCCTTGACATTCAGGCTCTGCTGCACAATCACATTGACAATCTTGATCTGCATCTCCTCATCGTGCAAGCGCAGCAGCGCCCGCGCGTGCCTCTCGGTGAGGTTGTACTGCAACAGCATCCGCTTGACCGCCAGCGGCAGCTTGAGGATGCGCATCTTGTTGGCGATGGTGGATTGATTCTTCCCCAGTCGCCGCGCGAGCTCATCCTGCGAAAGCCCGTGGTCGCGGATGAGGTTTTGGTATCCCTCCGCCTCTTCCATGTAATGCAGGTTCTCTCGCTGCAAGTTCTCCATCATGGCAATGACTGCGCTATCCTGCTCATAGGTGGTGAAGATGATGGCGTCGATATACGTCAACCCCGCCATGCGGCAGGCGCGCAGTCTCCGCTCTCCGGCGATCAACTCAAATACGTCATTCCCCGATTTGCGCACGCTGATGGGCTGAAGCAAACCATATTGCTTGATGGATGCGCACAGCTCCTCCAGCGCTTCCTGCGCAAACACGCGGCGCGGCTGATAGGGGTTCGGACGAATGGCATCGATGGGGATGCGGGCGACCTCTCTTTCGCGCATACGGAGGTTGCGTCGGTTCATGCTGCTCTGTGCTTGCATATCATTCACTCCATTTCCTCATGTTTCACGTGAAACACACAGCGATCGGGAAGGTTTATGCTCTCATTATACTAAAAAATCTCCCGGTGTAAATCACCAATCGTCCGCGAGAAATCGACACATAAAAACACGAAGTGTGTTATTTATGTTGAAAACTCATCGTAACGTGAGATTTTCACCGAGAGAATGTCTTGCTTTGTCGGGAAATCCAGTACTAAAATCCGGGAAATGAACTATAGAGGGCTTTTAGAAGGAGTGCCCGCCTTGCGCGGGTAGCTTTTGGGGGTTGATGCCACCTTATCGACCGCCAACAGCGTGTGCCTCCAATCGCGGTTGGGCACGGCGTACTCCACGGCCGGTCGCGCCTTGCCGCCCAGCAGGAAAATGGCCTTGCGCGCATCCTGCGCCTCGCGCTCCCCTTCCGGGCCCTTCCAGCACAAGGCCACTCCGCCCTTGCGCACGCAGGGCAACAGGTATTCCATCAGCGGGGATACCGGGGCCACCGCGCGCGCCACAGCCAAATCAAACGCCTCGCGGTATTCCACGCGGCGGGAGAAGTCCTCCGCCCGCATGTGTACGATCTCCGCCTCCAGCCCCAATGCATCCAGCACGCCGCGCAGGAAGTTCAGCCGCTTAGCCAGGGCATCCACCAGCGTCAGACGCAGATCGGGCCGCGAGATCAGCAGCGGCAGGCCCGGAAAGCCCGCTCCCGTGCCCACGTCCACCACGGTCGCCCCCTCGGGGATCATGCCCAGCGCCACCGGCGCAAGGCTATCCAGGAAATGCCGGTCCACCGCCTCTTCGGGTTCCAGCACCGTGGTCAGGTTCATGCGCGCGTTGCCCTCCACCAATAGGTCATAGTACCGCGCGAACCGGCCGGCCGCCTCTTCCCCCAGCGCAAGGCCCATGGCCGCCGCGCCCTCCCGCACTCTCTGCGCGATCATTTCTTTCCCTCCCTTCTCATCTGCTCCAACTTGATCATCAGCACCGCCAGATCCCCCGGCGATACACCGGAGATCCGTTGCGCCGCGCCCAATGTCTCCGGTCGCAGGCGATCCAGCTTCTGCCGCGCCTCAATCCGCAATCCAGTTATATTATTATAATCAATATTATTGGGAATTCTCACGTTTTCGGTGCGTTTAAACTCCTCAACCTGCCTCTCCTGCCTCAGCAGGTATCCCTCGTAACGCAAGGTGATTTCCGCCTGCTCCGCAATCTCCTGCCGCACCTGAGGCAGTTCAGGGCAGGCCGCCGCCAGGTCTGTATAGCGCACGTTTGCGCGCTTGAGCAGGTCCGCGGCCAGTATGCCCGCTGCGGATTCCTCCCCCAGGACGCTCTCCACCTGCGCCGCGCGCAGGCTCGTCGAGCGCAGGCGCTGGATCAGGTCCTGCGCGCCTTGCCTTTTATCGCACATACGTTCGTATCTTTCTGAAGAGGCGAGGCCGATGCGATAGCCGGTCTCGGTCAGGCGCAGATCGGCGTTGTCCTGCCTGAGCAGCAGGCGGTACTCGGCGCGGCTGGTCATCATGCGGTAGGGCTCGTTGGTGCCCTTGCCCGTCAAGTCGTCCACCAGCACGCCGATGTACGCATCCGCGCGGGAGAGGATCATGGGCTCCCTGCCGGCCAGCGCCAAGGCCGCGTTGATGCCGGCGTACAGCCCCTGCGCGGCGGCCTCCTCATAGCCGGAGGAGCCGTTGATCTGCCCGGCGAAATACAGGCCGCCCACCTCCTTGGCCTCCAGGGTGGGGCGCAGGCGCGTGGGATCGATGCAGTCGTATTCGATGGCGTAGGCCAGGCGGGTCAGCTGCACCCGCTCCATGCCGGGAATGGAGCGGTAGATCCTGTACTGCACGTCCTCGGGCATGGAGGAGGACATGCCCTGCACATACCATTCCAAGGTATCCAACCCCTCCGGTTCCAAGAAGAGGGGATGGCGCTCCCGGTCGGCAAAGCGCACCACCTTGTCCTCAATGGAAGGGCAGTAGCGCGGCCCCACGCCGTTGATGTCGCCGGAAAAGAGCGGCGCGCGGTGGAGGTTCTCCCGAATGATGCGGTGGGTTTCCTGCGTGGTGTAGCCCAGGTAGCAGGGCACCTGTTCCCGCTCCAAGCGCGGACTCAAGAAGGAGAAGGGCACAATGCGCTCGTCGCCGGGCTGGGGGATGAACTTGGAAAAGTCCACGGTGCGGCTGTCCACCCTGGCGGGGGTACCCGTCTTAAACCGCCTGAGGGCAAACCCCAGTCCCGTCAGCGCCTGGGAGAGGCTCTTGGCGTTGCCCAGTCCCGAGGGGCCGGCGTCCGCGTGCGTCTCCCCGATGATGACGCGGCTCTTTAAGTAGACCCCCGTTGCCACGATGACGGCTCTGCACGGATACAGGGCGCCGGTGGTGGTGGTCACGCCGGTCACGCGCCCGTTCTCGGTGTGGATGTCCGCCACTTCGCCCTGCTTGAGGGTCAGACCTTGCTGATGCTGCAACGCATGGAGCATGCGCCGTTGATACTGCTTCTTATCCGCCTGCGCGCGCAGGGAGTGCACCGCCGGGCCCTTGCCCGTGTTGAGCATTCTGGATTGAATAAAGGTATCGTCAATGGCGCGCCCCATCTCGCCGCCCAGCGCGTCCACCTCCCGCACCAAGTGGCCCTTCGCCGTGCCGCCGATGGATGGATTGCAGGGCATCAGCGCCACGCCGTCCATGTTCAGCGTCAAAAGCAGGGTCCGGCAACCCATGCGCGCGCAGGCCAGGGCCGCCTCGCACCCCGCGTGCCCGGCGCCCACCACCACAATCTCATAGCTCTCCGCAAAAAACGGCATACTCTCTCCCCTTCCTCCTCCAAAGCCGGGCGCGGCCGCCCGCTCACTTGCCCAAGCAGAACTTCTCAAAGATGCGGTCCACCACATCCTCCGTGGCATTGGCGCCTGTAATGGCCCCAAGGGCCTCCCAGGCCGCGCGCAGGTCCAGCGCGGCACAATCCAGCGTGGCGCTGGCCAACGCCTCCTGGGCCCTTTGCAGGGCTTCCAGCGCGCGCAGGGCGGCCTGGACGTGCCGCTCCCGGGTCAGGTACGCCTCCTCGGGCGAGGCGCCCTGCAAGGCCGCCTGAAACAGGGCGCGCCGCAGCGCGTCCAGGCCTTGCCCGGTCTTGGCGCTGGTTTCAACGGTCCAGGCGCCGGGCGCGAGCGCCAGCACCTGCTCCTTCTCAAGTCTCCTTTCAAGGTCGGACTTGTTCATCGCCACCACCAGCGGGGTCTCCACCTTTTTTAGCAGCGCGCGCTCTTCCTCGTCCATCTCCCTTGCCGCGTCCAACACCATCAGCGTCACGTCCGCGCGGTCGATCTCCTCCCGCGCCCGGCCGATGCCGATGCTCTCCACCTCGTCCTGGGCCTTGCGCAGACCCGCCGTATCCACCAGCACCACCGGCAGGCCGTTGAGGTCCAACTCCTCGCGCAGCAGGTCCCGCGTGGTGCCGGGCGCGGCGGTGACGATGGCGCGCTGCTCGCGCAGCAAGCCATTGAGCAGGGAGGACTTTCCCGTGTTGGGGCTGCCCGCCAGCACGATGCGCGCGCCCGCACTGAGCATGCGCCCCGCCCTTGCGTTGCCGGCCGCGCGGCCGAGCTCCTGCTGCACCGCGCGCACGCGCAGCGCGGCCTGTTCCGCCGTCATCTCCTCAATGTCCTCATCGGGGTAGTCCAGATACGCCTCCAGATACGCCACGGTGTCCAGCAATTGGTCCTGCAATTGATGAATGCGCCGGGATAGGTCGCCGTCCATCTGCTGCATGCTGCGCTTGGCCGCGCGCGCGGTCTTGGCGCCGATGAGGTCCATCACGCTCTCCGCCTGCGCAAGGTCGATGCGCCCGCCCAGGAACGCGCGCTTGGTGAACTCCCCTGGCTCGGCCAGCCGCGCGCCGTTGTGCAGCACCGCCTCCAGCACTCGGTCCGCCGCGACGCGCCCGCCGTGGCACTGGATCTCCGCCACGTCCTCGGTGGTATAGGTATGCGGCGCCCTCATGAACACCGCCATGCACTCATCCACGCGCTCTTCCCCCTCCACCACCCAGCCATAGGTGAGCTGATGGGAGCGCATCCCACGTTTTGTATTCTTCGGGGCGAAAACGCGCGTCAATATGTTCCTTGCCTCCGGCCCGGAAATGCGCACAATGGCAATGCCGCCCATCCCCACGGCGGTCGCAATGGAAGCAATGGTCTCCATGTAGCCTCCTCCTTCCGCGCCGAACGTGGCGCAACCCATGTAGCGTTTCCCGCTCAACAAAAGCGGCGCCGATGCTCGGCGCCGCCCGTTGTTTCTCATTTCTTCTCTTGGTTACTTTGCCGCTTCCGACGCGCGCTTGGGCGCAATGACCACGCGGCGGTTCGGCTCGTCCCCCTCGGAATGCGTGGTGACATAGGGATTGTCCTGCAAGGAAGCGTGCAGGATGCGGCGCTCGTAGGGGTTCATCGGCTCCAGCATCATGCGGCGGCCGGTCTTTTGCACCTTTGCGGCCATGCGAGCGGCCAGGTTCACCAGCGTCTGCTCCCGCTTGGCGCGATATCCTTCGGTATCCAGCGTCACGCGGCGATACTCCTTGCCGTTCTTGTTGACCTTTAAGGAGACCAGGTATTGCAGCGCGTCGAGCGTCTCTCCCCTGTGGCCGATGAGGATGCCCTGGTTGTCGCCCTTCATCTCGACCCTGAGCGCTTCCTCCTGTTCCTCGGTCTCAATCTCCACGTCGCAGCCCATCAGCAGCGTCACATTTTTGAGGAATTCCTCGGCGCGAATGGCGGGGGTATCCTTTTTGCGAAGCAGCAGGCGGTAGGGCTTGGCGCCAATGCCCAAAAAGCCCTTGGTCCCTTCTTCGAGCACCTCCGCCTCCACCCGGTCGGACGGCAGGCCCATCTGCGTCAATCCGTTCAACAGCGCTTCTTCATATGTCTTTCCGGTTGCCTCGAATGATTTCATGGTTCAAGACCTCCTGTGTCGCGGGTTGTTATTTTGCCTCCAGCTCTTTCTGCTTCGCCTTGCGGTCCGCAATGTAGTTAAAGCCCACATACGTCAGGATCGTATATACGTTGCTGGTCACCCAGTAGAGGGAGAACGCCGCGTTGTACTGCCAGCAGAAGAACACCGACATCAGCGGGAAGATGTAGTTCATCATCTTCTGGCTCTGGTTCTGGGGGTTGTTCTTCTGGGCCTCGGTCTGCTTGCCGTTCATCAGCCAGGTGGTAAAATACTGCGAGGCGCCCGCCAAAATGGGCAGGATGGCCCAGCCGTTTGCCGCGCCGACGTTAAACTGCTCCATCACCGGCTGCATGACGATGGAATAATTGGCTCTAACCACATCCAGCACCTCGGTGGAGAGCAGCGCGTTGCCCCTGACCGCAACGAGGTTTCCCGCCATTTCATTGAGCGTGGGGATGATGTTTGCCATGATGTTATCCGGCTGCCAAATGTTGCTGATCCACAGGAAGCTCTCCGGCTGGAAGGCAGCGCCGCTGGTGACCGCCTGCACCATTTTGACCGCTTCCTCGCCGGCGATGTGGCGCATGACGGCGAACATCGCAAAGAGGATGGGCATCTGAATGAGCAGGGGAAGGCAGCCCCCCATGGGGTTGATCCTCTCCTTCTTATACAGCTCCATGGTCTTGACCGACTTTTTCTCGGGATCTTTTTCGTATTTTTTGTTGATCTCGTCAATCTTGGGCTGAATTTCCTGCATCTTGCGCATGGAATGGCGCTGCTTGATATCCAGCGGCAAAATCAAGAGCTTGATGACCAGCGTAAAGAGAATGACGGTGAGGCCATAGGAGCCGACCACGCTGTAAATCATGTCCAGAATCCAGCGAAGCGGTGTGATGATGAACTCCACTTTTGCGTTTTCCTCCAAATTGTTGAAGTGACGCGGCATGGCCGCGCTCAAGGGCCCCTTTCCGTCAGGGAACGGGATCGTAACCCCCGTCGTGGAAGGGGTGGCATTTGCATATGCGCTTTAGGGCGAGCCACCCGCCCTTTGCGGCGCCATATTTCGAAATCGCCTCCATCGCGTAGGACGAACAGGTGGGATAAAACCTACAGCAGGGCGGAAACAGCGGGGAGAGAAACCGCCTGTATCCCCTGATGAGGAGGAGAAGCATTTTCTTACTCATTTTTTGCCTTTTGCTCTTCCGCTTTGTAGAGGCGCTGCCTGGTCAAGAGGTTGTCCACGCTGCGCGCCATGCGGCTAAAGTCGGCGCCCACGGCCCCGTTCCTTGCGATAAAGACGTAATAACCACATTTCAATTTGGGAATTCTGGGCCGAATGCTCTCGCGCAGCAGGCGCTTGATGTGGTTGCGCGTCACGGCGCCGCCCAGCTTTTTGCTCACCGAAAACCCGATGCGCAGCTTTCCCTGACGGACAAAGAGCAGCACAAGCTCGCGATTGGCCTGGGACTTGCCGCGCCGGTAGACGTATTGAAACGCCGAATTCTCCTTAAGAGAGTAAACCCTTTTCAATTCTTTGGCTCCCTTTCCCGGCGCCAAGCCTGCGGCGCGCCCCCATGAAAAGCCCTGAGAGCACGCCGCAATCCAAGCGTTTGCCTTACGGAAAACAAATTTACGCGGAAAGAACCTTGCGGCCCTTGGCGCGGCGTCTGGCGAGCACCTTGCGACCGTTCTTCGTCTTCATGCGCGCGCGGAAGCCATGCACCTTAGCGCGCTGGCGCGTCTTGGGCTGGTACGTCATCCACATCGGTATTCACACCCCTTGTCTCGTAAAATGAAAACACTGCTCTACCTATAAAACAGCGATTGTATTATAAGGCTTTCTCGGCTTTTCTGTCAAGCAAAGTCTGAACTTTTTACATCGCCGCGGCCCCGCCTTGCAGGGAAATCGTCAATTTGAATGAAATATAGACACAAAACCGAAAAAAAGAATCAAAGTGTAGGATACCCAAAAAACTGTGGATAACTTTGTGAAAAAGCATTGCAACGGGCGTTTTTTTTTGTTATGATGACTTGTGTGTCCCCAAGGGGTGGATCAAAACGACCCTTTATTATCCACAAACTGTGGATAACTTTGTGGATATGTCCAAAAATAATGTGCATATCGATGCGGGTTATCCCCACATGAACCCGCTTGAGCGGATGTTTTCCGTTTTATGCAAAACAATAGGAGGAATGCTTGTGGATAAACAGGACGCGGCCGCGCTTTGGGAAAGGGCTTCCCAGATGATCAAGTCGCAGATCAACGGCGTATCCTACGAATCCTGGTTCAAGGACATTAAACCCGTGGATTTTGACGGCGAGTCGCTAAAGCTCCTAGTCAATATTGAGTTCATCCGCAATATGCTCAGAAACAATTACGACCAGCTCATCCGCGCGGCGCTAGCGCAGTCGGCGGGGCGGCCCATCGATTACGCGATCAACATTCCCTCCGAATACAGCGCGCCCGCGGTCAAGGAGCAGACCCCAAGGGAAAATCCCTCCGCGAGCATGCTCAATCCGAAGTACACCTTTTCCACCTATGTCATCGGCAAGTCCAACAACTTTGCGCACGCGGCGGCCTACGCCGTGTCCCAAAGCCCGGGAAACACCTACAATCCGCTGTTTTTGTATTCCGGCGTGGGGCTTGGCAAGACGCACCTGATGCACGCCATCGGCCACACTATATTAGAAAAGAATCCCGCGGCCAACATCCTCTACATCACATCGGAAACCTTTACCAACGATTTGATCAAGGCTATCTCCACCAACACCAACATCGAGTTTCGCAACCGCTACCGCAACGTGGACGTGCTGATGGTGGATGATATTCAATTCATCGCGGGAAAAGAACAGACCCAGGAGGAGTTTTTTCACACCTTCAACGCCCTGTACGAGGCCCGCAAGCAAATCGTCATCTCCTCGGATAAACCGCCTAAGGACATCCCCACCCTGGAAGAGCGCCTGCGCTCCCGCTTTGAATGGGGCCTGATTGCCGACATTTCCAAGCCCGATCTCGAGACCCGCATCGCCATTTTGCGCAAAAAGGCCGAGATGGAACATCTCAACGTGCCCGACGAGGTCAATACCTATATCGCCACCAAGGTGGAGAGCAACATCCGCGAGCTGGAGGGGTGTTTAACCCGGGTGCTGGCCTATGCCAACCTAACGGGCGCGCAGGTTTCCGAGGCGCTGGCCGCCGAGGCGCTGCGCGACATGCTGCCCGTAAAGGACCCCCGCCGCATCACCACCGACTTAATCATGGCCATTGTTGCGGAGTATTACGCCGTGACCGTGGAGGACTTAAAGTCCAAGCGCCGCAACCGGGAGATCACGGTTCCGCGCCAAATCGCCATGTACTTAGTCAGGGAGCTCAACGGCGCGTCCCTGCCGCGCATCGGCCTGGAGTTCGGGGGCCGGGACCACACCACCGTCATTCACGCCTGCGATAAAGTGGCCGAAGACCTGCGCCGCGACGCGCAGCTCAGGGGCGCGGTGGAAACCCTCAAAAAGCGCATTCAGGGCGCGTAGCGCCGCACAGGCGTCCCATTTTTGAACCCTGGGAGGTTAGAGCATGAAATTCATTTGTCAAAAAGAGGATTTGATTCAAGGGCTTTCCATCGCCGCCAAGGCCAGCGCCACGCGCTCTCCCCAGGCGGTGCTCGAGTGCGTCTCCATCACCGCGGACTCAACCGGCGTTCACCTGATGTGTACGGACCTGCAAATGGGCATTGAGACCAACGTCCCCGCCGCCGTCGCCCAGGAGGGCCGCGTGCTCCTGAACGCCCGCTTGTTTTCCGAGATCGTGCGCAAGCTGCCCGATGGCGAGGTGCGCCTGACGGTGAGCGAATCCAACCGCGCGGTCATTTCCTCGGGCGGGTCCAAGACCACGCTGCAAGGCTTATCCGCGCTGGACTTCCCCAGGCTCCCCCATGTGGACGACGACCAGCCCATCCACGTGGCGCAAAACGTGCTGCGCGACATGATTTTAAGCACCGGCTTTGCGGTGGCCACCGAGGATGCGCGCCCGATTCTGATGGGTATTTTCATGGAGATTGCGGAGGAATCCCTCACGCTTGTGGCGCTGGACGGCTTCCGCCTGGCCCGCCGCGTGGGCAAGCTGCTCTCCCCCGCCCCCACCCTTTCCTGCGTGGTATCCGGCCGCAACTTTGTGGAGATTGCCAAGATCCTCTCCGACGAGGAAACGCCCGTCACCCTCACCCTTTCCAAGACGCATCTAAAGCTGAACATCGGCTCGGCCACGATTGTGGTGCGGCTGCTGGAGGGGGAGTACATCAAGTACCGCCAGCTCCTGCCGCCCAGCTACGCCATCTCCGTCCGCCTGGATCGCGCCCAGCTCGCCGATTGCATCGACCGCGCCTCCCTCATGGCCCGGGAGGGCAAGAGCAACCTGCTCAAGTTCTCCATTGCCGAGGATAAGCTCCACATCACCTCCAACTCCGAAATGGGCGACGTGTATGAGGAGATGGACGTTTTGACCGAGGGCAAGGGCATCGACATCGCCTTTAACGTCCGCTACATCGCCGAGGCGGTCAAGTCCATCAGCGACGAGCAGTTCCTCATCAAGCTCAACTCCAACATCTCCCCCTGCGTTCTGGTGCCCACCAGCGGAGACGACTTTTTGTACCTCGTCCTTCCCGTGCGCACGGCGGGATAACGAAAAGACACAATTTGTGTCCTTACAGAAAACCATGACGATTTCACTGAAATCATCATGGTTTTCTGAGATCAGGGGGAATACATGCTCATCAAAAAGCTGGAACTTACCAACTTCCGCAATTACGCGCACTGCGTCTTTTTGCCGGAAAAGGGCATCAATCTCATCGTCGGGGAGAACGCGCAGGGCAAGACCAACCTATTGGAGGCGGTCTTTTTCTGCTGCTTTGGCCGGTCCCACCGCACCAGCAGGGAAAAGGAGATGATCGCCTATGACGCGCCCAACGCGCTGGTGCGCCTCTCCTGCGAGCGCACCGAAACCGCGCACGATCTCTTTTTGCGCCTGAGCCATGTTGAGGGCCGGCGCATCAAGTGCGACGGACAGCCCCTGCCGCGCATCGGCGAGCTGATGGGCCTGATCAACTGCGTGCTCTTTGCGCCGGAACACCTTTCCATCGTCAAGGACGGCCCGGCCGAGCGCCGCAGGTTCTTGGATATGGAGCTCTCGCAGACCCATCCCGCTTACTTTTTCCTGCTGCAACAGTACATGCGCGCGCTTCGCCAGCGCAACATTTTGCTCAAGTCCATCCGCGAACACCCTGAAATGAAGGCGACGCTGCCGGTTTGGAACGAACAGCTCGCCTCCCTTGGCAGCAAGCTGATGCGCTATCGCGAGGCCTTCTGCGCGCGGCTTTCCCGCCTGGCCTCCCAAAACCACCGGGAGATCAGCGGCGGCCGGGAAGACCTCCTCGTCTCCTACCGCCCCGACTGCCCCGCCTTTGACCAGGATGAGCTCTTCAAAATCCTGGAATCGACGCAGGCGGAGGACCTGCGCCGCATGACCACCACGCGCGGCGCGCACCGCGACGAAATGGCGCTCACCCTGGACGGCCGGGAGATCCGCGCCTTTGGCTCGCAGGGGCAGCAGCGCACCGCGGCGCTCGCCATCAAGCTCTCCGAGCTGGACCTCATCCGGGAGGAAACGGGAGAGTGGCCCATTCTCATGCTCGACGACGTGATGAGCGAATTGGACGAGCGGCGGCAGACCTACCTTTTGGAGCGCATCCTCCCCGTGCAGACGCTGGTGACCTCCACCTCCTTTGCGCAATCCTGGCCCAGCGCGCGCAAGTTCTTCATCAAAGGCGGAGCCATCGACGATTCCCGCGCTTGATGCGCAGCATGCAGCGCTTTTCCATCTCACGCTTTGTGCGACCACGCCCGGCCGGCGTGGTCCTTTTCTTTGCCGGAGGGACGCGACAAAATGGCTGAAACGGGATAGATCAGGAGGAGTAGGAAAATAAGAAGTAGACGTAGTCGCAGTAGAGCGGTGGATACTGTGGAAAATCGCGTTTTGTCGCAAAGGCGCCGCGTTTTTTTCTCCCCTTGCCCTGTGGATGCCGCGCCCATTGATCCACAAAATGGGCGCGTTTTCCACCGCGGCCCGCGCCCATGCTTGGCCATGGCGTGCGCTTGTGTGGAAAAAAATCGTCGTGAAGGCTCGGTGCGCGCTTGCGGGCCGCGTTTATTCGCCTATTTGCATATTTATGCAGGGCATACAGGCGTATGCAGAGGAAAAATCCACAGAATTCACCGGATGTGGAAAAAGTTTCACAGGTTTTATCCACATCCTCGGGGAAGAGGTTTTCGCCGCCTGCGGCGGGGAATTTTTTCCTGGGCGGTGAGCGTGAGGCGAACGTAAGGGCGAGTTATCCCCAAACTGTGCAAGATGTGTGGATAACTTACGCCGCGATGGAAGGGGGAAGGCAACCGGCGCTATGCAGCCCTTTTGTGACGGCGGAAGCGCGTTTTGCATAGACTGAGGGGAGGAGGTGTTTGCCATTGAAGAGACTTTTTTCCTTCGTCTTGTGCGCTGTCTTGCTCCTGGCCATGTGCGTGGGCGCGTCCGCCCTGGAGCCGGATGGCGATGACCATATTGCGGGAATCGATGTCAGCGTTTATCAGGGAGAGATCGACTTTGATAAGGTGCGCGCCGCGGGCGTGGAGGCGGTGTATATCCGCGGCAGCGTGGGCGCCGGCGAGACCGACGCGCGCTTTGCGTCCAACGCGGAAAAGGCAAAGGCGGCGGGGCTTTCCATAGGGGCCTATGCCTTTGTCACCGCCCGCACCCCGGACGAAGCCCGCGCGCAGGCCCGCCGCTTTGCCGCGCTGCTTCAAGGCGTTTCCCTGGACATGCGCCCTGCCGCTGAGTTTGACGTCCGCGGCTTGGACCCAGCTCAGGCGGAGCGCGTCGCCCTTGCCTATTTTTCCGCTTTAGAGGAAGCCACGGGCTTTACGCCCATGCTTTATACCGATTCCTCCGGCGCGCGGGACTTCTGGCCCGCGTCGCTCTCCGCCTATCCGCTGTGGGTGGCGGACTATCGCCCGGCCTCCCAACCCCCGGATAACGGCAAGTGGACGGGTTGGGCGGGCTGGCAGTACAGCGATACCGGGCGCGTGGACGGCATAACGGGAAATGTGGACTTGAACGTCTTTACCGAGGCGGCCTTCCTTGGCAACGACGGCCCCGCGCCGGAAAGATACGCCTATATCGTGCGCAAGGGGGATACCCTTTCCGCCATCGCCCGCCGTTTCGGCATCACGGTTGACCGTTTGGCGCGCGAAAACAACCTGCAAAACCCCAACCGGATTTACCCGGGACAGGCGATCTTCCTTCCCGGCATCAAAACCCATGTGGTGCAAAGGGGAGATACCCTCACCCGCCTGGCGCGGCGCTACGGCACCACCGTCTCCGCCCTGGCGCGCATCAACGAGATCAAGAACGTCCATTTCATCAAAACCGGCGCGATTTTGTTTGTTCCCAATTGATTAAAGTGTTTTGTTTTGATTGATTCCTTTGCGGCGCGGCGCCACGCAAAAAAACGCGCCGCAAAGGCTGCTCTGCAATTTTTTAAAATTACACGCGGTGGTGTATATGGAAAAACAGGAGGAGATGCGCAAGAGTGTGGCTGGTTGACGCCCCCGCTCTCTTATTGGAGCGGCTGGGCGTCAACGCCGTGCGCCACGGCGGCGTCATCTACCCGGATGGAAAACTTTGCCTCGTCGTGCGCGTCGAGGGCGGGGACCGCAAGCCCTTCTTTGCCGGGGCTGCGTCGGATACCGGCCTCTCCGCTGCGGGCAATGTGCGCACCAAGGACCTAAATACCTGGGAGCGCCTGCCCAACCTGGTCACCCTCCGGTCGCCCCAGCAGCGCAATTGACGGCAAGTACGCCTTCAACACCCGCCCCATGGATGGTTTCATCAAGAACGGCTCGGGCATCGGCTTTGGCCTGTGCCGGGAGATCCTCCATTCCGTCATTGTCGAGGAAAAGATGATCTCCATCCGCTTTGACACGGATCTCAACGACCCCTCCAAGGTCATCGCCCAGCCCAGCGGCGTCTTCAGCGTCCCCCGGCAGGACGGGCGCGTGGGCGATGTTTCCAACGGAAAAGCTCGTCGATTACACCTTTAACACCCCGAGGACGCCCTGATTGAGCGCGACCTTGACTTCCTCAGCAGGCAGTGAGCTGCCCGGCCCCGCGTTAACGCGCGCGGTTTTTCAGAAAAAACGCATCTATTTGTCGAAAAGATATAGATTTTGCATGAAAAAGCGCTGCATTCTTCGATTATTGTTAAGAATGCAACGCTTTTTGACATGTTCCCGTTTATATGTTATGATTTGCACAGTTCCCAAATGACCTGTGCGTACATCATGATGGTAAGCAGTAAGTGGCGCTTATAGGCGAATTCGTCCGGGCCGTGCATGTTGTTGTTCACCCCTTCAAACGCCGCGCCGAACGAAACCCCGCCCTCGAGATTGTGGACGTAGGTGCCTCCACCGATGGCGATGCAGCGGCCCTTTTCCCCGGTATAATCCTCGTAAACCGAGAGAAGGGTCAGCACCAGCGGGGAATCCTTTGGCACGTGGTGGGGCGGGTACATCTTGTTGTCGTCCATCGCAAGGCCGATGGAGGCATATTTTGCCCGCATCACGTCCGTCAGGTTCTCGTCCGTGGCGCAAAGGGGCGCGCGGCAGTCCGCCTGCGCGCGCACGCCGCCCTCATCCATCTTAAGGACCGTCAGCGCGATGGTGAGCTTGCCGGACTCCCGATCCTCCTGCGCGATGCCCGCGCCCGCGCCGTAGAAGTCCCCGTGCGGGAAAATGTGCGTAAGGCCCCGCGCGATGTCCGCGCCCTTGCCCTTCAAGGGCAGCGCGGCCAGCAGCGTCAGCAGCGCCGTGAGCGCGTTTACTCCCTTTTCGGGGGTGGAGGCATGGGCGTTTTCCCCCTTGCAGGCGATGCGCACGCCCCCCGGCGCGTCCTCGGCCGTAAACGCGGCGCCCGTCTTTTCCCTGGCGCTGGAGAGGTAGCGCTCCACCTCCGCCTTTTCCATGCCCAAAATAAGCGCCTGGGCCGTGGCGGGTACGACGTTGACCTTGATGCCCGCCTCGATGCGCGCGATGCGCGGCAGCACGTCCTCCTTCTCCCACTGGGCCGCGGCGTCCGCGTGCAGGCCGCCCTTTTCAATGTTGATGACGGGATAGTCCGCATCGGGAGAGAGGGTGTAGCGCGGCACCGGATGGGTGCTGAAGTAGTGGCGGATATCGCTGGAGCCGCATTCCTCGTCCGCGCCCAGGATGAGCCGACAGTTTTTCTTGACTTCCAGCCCCAGCTCGCGCACCGCCCGCATGGCGTAGAACGCCGCGAGCGCCGGGCCCTTGTCGTCCGCCGTGCCGCGGCCGTAGACCTTTTCCTCGTCCTGGCGCATGTCCAGCGGCGGGAAGGACCAGCCGTCCCCGGTGGGCACGATGTCAAGATGCGCCAGCACGCCAAGCACCGTCTCCCCGTCGTTAAGATCGGTGGTCACCACGTAATTTTCGTGGTTTTCCGACGCAAAGCCCGCCTTGCTCAGGATGTCCTGGGCAACCTTGAGCGCCTGCGCGCAGCCCTGGCCAAAGGGCTTGCCCTCCGTCGCCTCGCCCTTGGAGGAATCAACGCTCACCAGCAGCTTTAAATCCTCAAAAAATTCCTCCTGGTGCGCCTGCGCCCAGGAAATGATGCGATCCTTTATCTCCATGCCTTTCCTTCCTTTCCCCATGCCCCACGGGCGTTTGCGTGTCTAACCTCTTCTTCACTATACAGACCGCGCGCCCTTTCTGTCAAGACATGCGCAAGGACGGGGAAATCCACGCCTAAAGGACCAAAACCCCTGAAGATACAATTCCTTTGTCATTTCGCAACGCCTCAAATCCCGAAGGATCGGAATCATTATAGAGGATCTGCCTGTTTTTAAGGCGCATAACACCGAAAAGGATGTAAAAAACAACGGGATTCCATCATTGCAACAATGGATAAAGGAGGACGCGCCATGCTGTTGAAACGGATGAAGAGCGGCGTGTTGGGCCTTGCGGCAGGGGACGCGCTCGCCCTGCCGGTGGAGGGCGTGGCACGCGCGGAGCTTGATGATCACCCCGTGCGCTCCATGCGCGGCTGTGGATCGCGCATCTGGCCGGCGGGAAGCTGGTCGATCTCCACGACGCAGACCATGGCCATGCTCGACAGTTTAAAGGGCGGCTTCGATCCGGAGGACATGCTTCTCTGCCTCTCGCGGTGCATGCAAGGGCGCTACTGGGCCTTTGGCGAGCCGATTGGCATGGACCCCTACCTTTGCCGGGCGGTGGAGCGGCGCGCGCAGGGCCTGCCCGCCGCGCAGTGCGGCGACGACAGGGTCCCGGCAAACGGCGCGCTGCGGCGCATGCTGCCCATGGCCTTTTACCTCTACCCCATGGCGGGGACATCCATCGCCAAGAGCCCCCACGCCATGGAGATGATCCGCCTGGCTTCCGCCATCACCAACGGCCACCCGCGCACCGTGGTGGCCTGCGGCCTGTATGTGGGCGTGGCCTGCGCGCTCATCTCCGGCATGGACATTCCCGAGGCCTTGCAGGACGCGCTGACCACTGTGGCGGCCTATTACCGCCAATCCCCCCAGGCGGGGGAGCTTTCCCACTTTCGCCGCCTGATGGACGTGCCCGCCTTCCGCAACCTCAAGCAAGCGGACGTTTGCTCCGGGCCCGACGCGGTGCAGACGCTGGAGGCGGCGCTTTACTGCCTGATCAACACCCACTCCTTTGAGGCCTGCGCGCTCATGGCCGTCAACCTCGGCGGCCAAACCTGCGCCGTGGCCTCCGCGGCCTGCGCCCTGGCCGGGCTTTATTACGGCGCAAGCGGCATCCCCGCCCGCTGGCGCATCCTGCTGCCCGGCCGCGGGGAGATGGAGACCCTGTGCAACCAATTTCACGAGGAGGCGGTCCTAAGGGCCTAAATCCCTTCGGCCGCCGCGAAATGCCGCGCCGGGATCGGTTTCCTCGTGCGGCGCAGGTAGAGACCGCCCAGCCGCAGAATCCAGCAAGCGATTTAGAGATATATTGCGGGGAAGCGGTCCTATCGCTGCAAACCCCCGCGCCGAGTTCAGTTACCTGGAGCGAGCGCAGGTAGAAGCCTCTGCCGGAAAAGCCCAGATTCCTTTTGAAAAAATCTCAC
>CAOKIU010000010.1 GCA_948468595.1 uncultured Christensenella sp. | reverse complement strand
TCGCCCAGGGAACAGATGCGGGGCGAATTGAAAACATATCAGCCCTCCGAGCTGGTTGCCGATGGAAAATCGCCCTCGGTTTTGCCCGCGTGCCAGCATTCCCAAAGGTTCCTTGCGGTGCGAGGAACCTTTTGCATCCCGGGCGGCGGCGCGTGTTTCGGCCGTCCAGGCTCCTTAGCGCATGGAAGATTGCCTCCGGTTTGCGCGCGTGCGGTACAACCGGCGCGCAGAAGGACCGTGGCGCCATCTTCGCCCAGGGAACAGATGCAGGACGACTTGGGGACATACCAGCCCTCCGAGCTGGTTGCCGATGGAAAATCGCCCTCGATTTTGCCCGCGTGCGGATTGGTGATCGCGGAAGGACAAGGCCAGGGAAGCCTCTTCCCCGGCCTTGTTAAATAGCGGTCGTACTTCGCAAGGCGTTCACCCCCAAAAAAGCGGCGGGGAACGGGCTGATGCGGGCTTCATATCGCGCGCTTTGCGCGAGGCGGAGCTATGTCCGCTCAAGGAATCACGGTTTTTCTGGACGGACGGCCCTGCGCCAGGTTGCGCTTGCGCTTTTTAGGCGTTTCCGGTATACTCCATTGTAATGACATATGGACAACGGGGGCTGAATATGAGAGGGCAAAAGCGGTACATTTTGGCGCACGATCTGGGCACCAGCGGCAACAAGGCCACGCTTTACGACGAGGCGGGCGCGCTGTGCTCCAGCGTATTGTGCGAATACCCAACCTATTATCCGCACGACCGATTTGTGGAGCAGGACCCGCTGGATTGGTGGCGGGCGGTCTGCGACAGCACCAAGGGCCTGATGGAGAAGGCGGGGATCGGTCCGGAGGCCATCCTTTGCGTCTGCTTCAGCGCCCAGATGATGGGCTGCCTGCCGGTGGACGGCCAAGGGGCGCCGCTGCGCCGGATGATTCTTTGGGCGGATACCCGCGCGCAGGCACAGGAGAGGCGCATGATCGCCCGGGTGGGCATGGAGCGCGGCTACCGCATCACCGGGCATCGCCTCAGCGCGTCCTACTCGGCGGCAAAGCTGATGTGGGTTCGCGATCACGAGCCGGAGGTCTTTTCCAGAACTGCGAAGATGCTGCACGCCAAGGAATACATCATTCATTGCTTGACGGGGGAGTTTGTCACCGAATACAGCGACGCCTCCGGAACAAACCTGATGGACATCGAGAAAAAACAGTGGTCGCAGGAGATGCTGGACGCGCTGGAGATCCCGCGCGCCATGCTGCCCGACCTGCATCGGTCCTGCGATATAGCGGGCGGGGTGACGCGGGAGGCGGCGGAGGCGACGGGGCTATTGGCGGGCACGCCGGTGGTCATCGGCGGGGGAGACGGCTCCTGCGCCTGCGTGGGCGCGGGCGTGGCGCGGCCGGGCAGGGCCTATAATGTGATGGGCTCTTCCTCCTGGATCTCGCTGGCCTCGCGCCAGCCGCTCTTTGACGGGCAGATGCGCACCTTCAACTGGGTGCATCTGGACGAAAGCCTTTATACGCCCTGCGGCACGATGCAGGCGGCGGGCTACTCCTATAGCTGGTTCCGCGACGCGCTGGGCCAGGAGGAGATTCAAAAGGCCGCGCAGCAGGGCGTGAGCGCCTACAGCCTGCTCGACGCCTTGGCGGAGGCGTCCTCCCCGGGCGCGGGTGGCGTGATCTACTTGCCCTATCTGCTGGGCGAGCGCTCGCCGCGCTGGGATCACAGCGCGCGCGGGGCGTTCATCGGCATGGGCGTCTCCACCACCAAGGGCGATCTGGCGCGCGCGGTTCTGGAGGGCGTGGGCTATAACCTCAAGATCATCCGCGACATCCTGGGGCGCGAGTTCCCAATGGAGAAGCTGATCATGATCGGCGGCGGCGCCAAGGGGCGGACGTGGCTGCGCATCCTGGCCGACATCTGGCAGACCGAGCTGACCCTGCCCCGCTACCGGGAGGAGGCCACCAGCATGGGCGCCGCGGTGTGCGGCGGCGTGGGCATCGGCCTGTACGACAATTACGCCGTGGTGGAAAAGATGAACCCCGATGAGGAGATTATCACCCCAGACCCGGCAAATGCGGCGGCCTACGAGCGGGCGTTTGCGCGGTTTGACGAGGCATATGAAGCGCTAAAACCCGTGTTTTGGCGCATGACGGAGACTTAAACCAAGGGGCTTTCGCCCGGTTTAGATATAGAAATAAGGAGGAGAAAACCATGTACACAGAACAAATCGAACGAGCCAAGCAGCTCTTTGGCGCGCTGTTGGAGCGCCAGCTCAAGCGCGTGGAGGCGATGAAGGCCCAGGAGGCGTTCCTGGACTACGCCGCGCTGGACCGCATCGTCATCGGCGTCTGCGGCGGGGATGGGATTGGCCCCAGCATCACGGGGCAGGCGCAGCGCGTGCTGGAATTCCTGCTCAAGGACGAGATCCGTGCGGGCAAAGTGGAGTTCCGCGTCATCGACGGGCTGACCATTGAACGGCGCGCGCAGGAGGGCGCGGCCATCCCGGCGCAGGTGCTGGCACAGCTCAAGGAATGCCATGCCATCCTCAAGGGCCCCACCACGACGCCGCGCGCGGGGGACGGATATCCTAACATCGAGTCCGCAAACGTCGCCATGCGCAAGGAGCTGGACCTCTTTGCCAACGTGAGGCCGGTTTCAGTGCCCGATCAGGGCATCGACTGGACCTTCTTCCGCGAAAACACCGAGGGCGGTTACGCGGCGGGCAAGGAAGGCATCGCCGTGAGCGAAGACCTGTGCGTGGATTTCACCATCGTCACGGCGCAGGGGTGCGACCGCATCATCCGCGCGGCGTTTGAATACGCGAAAAACAACGGAAAAACGCGCGTTTCGGCCGTGACCAAGGCCAACATCGTCAAGACCACCGACGGCAAGTTCCTGGATGCCTTCTACCGCATTGCCAAGGACTACCCCGATATTGCCGCCGACGATTGGTATATCGACATTATGACCGCCAAGCTGGTGGATGAGAAGCGGCGCAGGGACTTTCAGGTGCTGGTGCTGCCCAACCTCTACGGCGACATTCTCACCGACGAGGCGGCCGAGTTTCAGGGAGGCGTGGGCACCGCCGGCAGCGCCAACCTGGGCAAGCGCTACGCCATGTTCGAGGCCATCCACGGCTCGGCGCCCCGCATGGTCCGCGAGGGGCGCGCGCAGTACGCAGACCCTTGTAGCATGCTCAGAGCGGCCGCGCTGCTGCTGAACCACATCGGCTACCCGGACAAGGCGAAGCGCCTCACGCGCGCGCTGGAGACCTGCACCGTCACCGAGCGCAGGCTCGTCATCACCGGCAGGGAAACGGGCTGCACCGGCGAGCAGTTCGCGGATTACGTGATGGAAACCATGGAGAAGATGAATTGACGGCAAGGGAGCTTACCGAACCATGATGGATTACACTTTGCACAAGGACATTCCCGTGCCGCTGTATTACCAACTCAAGCTGCAATTGCTGGCCGATCTGAAAGAGGGAAAGCTGCGCGTGGGCGACATGCTGCCGCCGGAGTGCGAGCTGTGCAAGCGTCTGGGTGTGAGCCGCCCCACCGTGCGGCAGGCGATGAGCGAGCTGGTCAGCGAGGGACACCTGACCCGCTGCAAGGGCAAGGGCACGTTTGTGGCCGCGCCTGCGGTGCGCCCGGTGGATGCGCGCTTCTTTCAGGGCCTACAGAACTTTAACGAGGAGATGCTCCAAAAGGGGCTGGTTCCCTCGACCAAGGTTCTGGGGCTGGAGGTGGTCGACGACCGGTCCGACATTGCCGACGCCCTGCGGCTCGAGGGCGACAGGCGGTTGATCTATCTCAACCGCCTGCGCAGCGCCAACGGCCAGCCGCTGGTCGTGGTGGAGACCTGGCTGCCCTGGGCGCCCTTTCGCGCGCTGATGGAGGAGGACTTTGCCCAAAAGAGCCTCTATGCGCTGCTGGAACAGAAGTACGGCGTGTGCGTGGATCGCGCCACGCGCCGCTTTGAGGCTGCCGGCGTCACCCCGGAGGACGCAAGGCTGCTGGGCATGGAGGCCGGCCGCGCCGTCTGCCGCGTGCAGACCCTGGCCTATTCGCGGGAAACGCCGGTGGAGTTTTCCCTGGCGCGCTATCGCGGCGACCGCAATGTATTTACGGTGGAGCTCTACCGCTGAGCTTCCCATCCATTTCATCCCCCAAAGGAGGTTTTTTTCATGACGGCTAAGGAGCTTGCCAAGTACTTTGATCACACACTGCTCAAGGCCTATGCAACGACGGAGGACTTCCGCGCCTTCTGCGCGGACTGCGCCAAGTATGACTTTGCCATGGCCGCGATCAATTCCGCCCCGGTTTCCCTGGTCAAAGGGCTGCTGAGCAATACGACGGTGCATGTGGGCGCGGCCATCGGCTTTCCGCTGGGGCAGACGACCATTGCCGTAAAGAAATTCGAGACCCTGGACGCCTTGCAAAACGGCGCCGATGAGATCGACTACGTGATCAACATCACCAAGGTCAAGGACGGGGACCTGGACTACATTCGCCGCGAGATGGAGGCCGTCGTCTCGGTCTGCCGCGAATACGGCGCGCTGTCCAAGGTGATCTTTGAAAATTGCTACCTGACCGATCGGGAGAAGCGCAACCTATGCGCCGTGGCCAGAGAGGTGGAGCCGGACTTTATCAAGACCTCCACCGGATTTGGCACGGGCGGCGCGACCTTGGAGGATGTGGAACTGATGATTCAAAACGTCGGCCCGCGCGTGCGGGTAAAGGCCGCCGGCGGCGTGCGCACGCTGGAGACGGCGCTGCGCCTCATTGAGATGGGCGTTGGGCGCATCGGCTCCACGGCCAGCGTCTCCATCTGCGAGGAGTACCGTCAAAAGACGGGCGGCTGAGCGCTGATGTAAAAAGAGGAAGGCATTCCGCCTTCCTCTTTTTACAGGGAATCCCGTTGGCTGGGCGATAAGGCGACTTGGAGCGTTTACGCGGGACGGTGCATGGTCGCCTGCACCTTTTTGTTTTGCGTGTCCAGCGCATGAATCCACACGGTGAGCACATCGCCCACCGAAAGGAGCGCGCCTTCGGCATACTGCGATTTGTGCAGCAGGATGTTGCCCTCGGCATAGCCGATGTCCACAAACGCGCCGTAGGGCACCAGATCGCGAACGGTGGCGTTATACCGCTGTCCCACCGCAAGGTCCCGGAAACTCTCCACGACCGTGGGGCGCTGCGAAAAAATGTTCGTAGGGTCGGCCCAGGCCCATCCGCTCTTTGGCTTGGCAGGCTTTTGCGCGTTTTGCGCCGCCGGCTTTGCGGCGGGGGCTTTGCGGCGCGCCAGAACGTCGTCCACGGTCTCCACCAATTCGCACTGATAGGAGCCGCCGCAGGTGTTCTGCGATAGGATGCGCACCTTTGCCGTGAGGCCGTGGAACTCCAGGGCCTTGTGCCCGGAGAGGCGCTTTAGGGAGATGGTTCCCTGCACGCCCTCGCCCTCGCCCTTGAGCGCCTTGGCCGCCGTGGTGCCGGTAAAGGTCATGGTCACCACCTGATTGATTTTGTCATCGACCGGGCCAGCGGGTTTTGCGGGCGATTCGGTCGCCGGCGCATGGACCGGTGCGGGCGGGCAGGCGTCTTCGGTGCGGGCGCGGGATTCCACGCGCACCGTCATGGGCTTGCCCAGCATGTCCTTTAGACGGCGCTCTCCCGGCTTGTTCCGGGAAATCTCGCCCGCTTGGCCCGCATTCTCCGCCTGCTCGCGCGGGCTAAGATCGGCATTGCGCTGATCAAGGGCTGATTCCGGCGCCTTGCGCACGGGAGCCGGCCCTTTCAGGGCCTCGCCTGTCGGCTTTTCCGCCGGCGCTTCGGGCTTCTTTTCCGGGGCGGGCTTTGCGCTCCTCTGTTCCTCGGCGCGGCGCTCGACCGGCGGCTTTGCGGCGGGTTTTTCTTCCTCAGCGCGCGCTGTAGCGGGTTCCGCAGCGTCTTGGATCGGTTCCCGAACGGCGGGAATGGCGCTCTCCTCAAACTCCCCCTCTTCGGGTTCCTCCTCGTGCAGCAGGTCCTCCGGGTCGATGGTGTTGGGGTTGAGCCAGCTGTTGTCGGGCTTGCACAGGATGCGCGCGTTGTTGTAGGCCCAGGGCAGCAGGAGGATGGTTTCGGGCACGTAGAACCCGTCTCTCTTGGAGAGCACCAGCGCAAAGTCCGGCGGAGAGAAGTAATCGGCCGATAGATAGATGGGCATCAGGAACTGAATCTGCCCCTCGTACTGCACCCTTTTGCCGCCGACGTATTCCACGCCCGCGGGCCGATATTGCGGGATGACGTACTTGTAATTGCGCTGCGCCATCATGCAGGCGATTTTGATGCTGTTGTTGAGCATCTGCGCCAAAGACCACGGGGGAATGGGCTTTCCCGATTGGGTGACGGTGTACTTGCGGGGAAAGCGGTTGCGCCGGATGCCGTCGTCGATGATGTGCTCCAGCTTGCTCTCGGTAAAGTCGATGGTGATGGAAGGATCGTAGACGATGTCGGAGATATTGCGGAAAAACGCGGCCACGCCCGGGCCGGGATCGATGTCGCGCTGCGCAAAGCCGTAAATTTTGACCAGCTCAATCTTGCTGTCCACAAAGCGGGGGTTGTTGCAAGTGAAGATGCCGCCCTCCTTCATGGCGTAAACCTCGCCGGTGAGGTAGAGATCCTGCGCGTACTTGGTCAGCAGTCGGGTATTGAAATAGCAATACTTCTTGTCCTGCGAAAAAACGATTTTTCCATAGTTATCGGAATCCGGTTTGTTGTATTCCAGCATCAGCTTGGAAAAGGTGTGCCGCAAATAGGATTCCAGGATCTGGTAGCGGGTGGTGCGCCGAATGAGGGCGGGATTCTCCTCGCTCTTGGCAAAGCCCCACTGCTCGCCGGGGAGCAGAATGTCGTGGATGCCGCAAATGAACTCATTTGCCTCCCGAAAGGAGCGGAAATTGAGGTAGCCGATGTGATACGCGGAGAGGATGCTCAGGACGGCGGGGCGCGCGCCGACATAAACCGTGGACCACCTTTGGCCGGGTTGCTGGCAGACATAGGCCAGAATTTCCTGATTCTGCCGGTCGGTCATGCCGATGGATACCGCTTTGGCCAGAATCTCCTTGGCGGCCTTGGGCGCGACCTTGCTTGCGGAGATCGTCCCCTGCCGGTCGCATGTGAAGTACTCGATTAAGCCCTTATCCAACTCGTCTTGTACGCAGCGGTGGATGAGCTGCTTGTCCTGGGCGGTTACATCACGACCCAGTAGATCGCCGAGCTTGCCGTAAAAAATGCCCTCGTTGATGTAGCCGAACCCGAACAGTCCGGTCTTGGCCATACATTCACTTCCTTGTAGATAGATTTCGAAAGAAAATCGCTGCCGGGCGCGCGAAAAGCGCGTGCCCGCCTAAAAGCGCACGCAATACAAAGGTATGGTGTGCAGCGATCCCCTTTTCATACATTATATAGTAAATCCGTTTTCAAGTCAAACAATGGCTGCGCCGTCCCGCGCGTTGGCGCGGACTTTTTTAACTTGACAACTGCCTTTTTCTGCCTCATAATAATCCCATGACCTTGCAGAGGTTGCGATGCTATGCGTACCCGACCGCATTGGATGGCGCACATCCCGAAAAAGCGGCAGGGGAAGGAGAGCATCGCCGAAAGCGGTTCGCCGGCGCGGGCGGACGGGCTTGGGCGCGCGGAGCACATTCGCGCGACTGTCACCGAGAAAACTTTCCCGGTGGGGCGCTGTTTGAGGGCAAGAACCTAGCTTTGTGTACCCCGAACTTAGGCTTCTTGCTGCATGGGCGCTCGTAAGAGTGCTTTTTTTGTATCGTTTTCGGGTCCTCTATCGTATTGATGAGTAGAGAGAAAAACGGGCAAAATCAATCTGTGTGGACAAGGAAAGGGGATTTTAAAAGTATGACGCAAAAGAGATTGGTATTTACCGGAAGCGCGACGGCCATGGTCACGCCGTTTTCCGAGGAGGGACTCAATCTAAAGACGCTGGACCGGCTAGTGGACTTTCAGCTGGCGGGCGGCACGGACGCGCTGGTGGTCTGCGGCACAACGGGCGAGCCCTCGACCATGGACATTTCTGAGGAAGCGGTGATCATCAGCCGCACGGTGGAGCGCGTGGCGGGCCGCATCCCGGTGATTGTGGGCGCGGGCAGCAACGACACCGCCTTTGCCGTTCAATCGGCCAAGCAGGCCAAGAACCTGGGCGCCGACGCGCTGCTGATGGTGACGCCCTACTACAACAAAACCACCCAGCAGGGCCTCATCCGGCACTTTATGACCATTGCCGACGCCACCGACCTGCCCATTATCCTGTACAACATCCCGGGCCGCACCGGCTTGGGCATCGCGCCTGCGACCCTTCGCAAGCTCGCCACGCATGAAAACATCGTCGGCCTTAAGGAGGCCTCCGGCAACATCGAGCACATTGTCGAGGTCGCCTGCACCTGCCCGGAGCTCGCCCTGTATTCCGGCAACGACGACCAGGTCGTGCCCATCCTCTCCCTGGGCGGCAAGGGCGTCATTTCGGTCGTATCCAATATTCTGCCCCAAAAGACGCACGACATGGTGGCGCGGTTTTTGCAGGGGGACCTGGAGGGCAGCCGCGCGCTGCAATTCGAGCTGCTGCCGCTGATCAAGGCGCTGTTTTGCGAGGTCAACCCCATCCCCGTCAAGACCGCGCTCAACGACATGGGCTTTGACTGCGGCCCGCTGCGCCTGCCGCTGATTGAGATGCAGGAGGAAAACCACGCCCGCTTGCGCGCGGAGATGCACAACATGGGCCTCCTTTAAGAGGGCTCGGACAGGAGGAGTGAAGCAATGACTTCGATCATCATCAACGGCGCCTGCGGCAAGATGGGGCACATGCTCGCCGAAACCGCCGCCCAACAGGGCATCGACGTTGTGGCGGGGGTGGACCGCTACGTGGCGGGTGCAAAGGCCTACTACCCCCTCTATGAAAACATCAACGATTGCAAGCTCAGCGCGGATGTGGTCGTGGACTTTTCCCGGCCCGACGCGCTCCATGACCTGCTGAGCTACTGCGTGCAGCGCGGCATGGGCATCGTGCTGGCCACCACGGGCTATGGCCCCGACGATTTGGAGGCCATCGTCCAGGCGGCCAAGGTCATTCCCGTCTTTAAAACCGCCAATATGTCCGTGGGCGTCAACGTCATGCTGGACCTGGTGCGCAAGGCTGCCGCCGCGTTGCCGGAGTTCGACATCGAGATCGTCGAAAAGCACCACAATTTAAAGGTGGACGCGCCCTCCGGCACGGCGCTCTTGCTGGCCGACGCCATGAAGGAAGTCTGCCTGACGGACAAGGAGTATGTCTTTGGCCGCCACACCAAGTCCCAGCGCCGCAGCAGGGAGGAGATCGGCATCCACGCCCTGCGCGGCGGCACGGTCACCGGCGAGCACGAGGTCTACTTCTTCGGCGGGGATGAAACCGTCACCATCGCGCACCAGGCCGCTTCCCGTCGCATCTTCGCCATTGGCGCCCTAAAGGCCGCGCGCTTTTTGCGGGGCCGCAAGCCCGGCCTGTACGACATGCAGGACGTGCTGTTGGAGGAGTCGGGCGTGACCAGCCTCTATTTGGATGGGACGCAGGCGATGCTCACCCTGCGCGGCCTGCCCGTTGGCGAGCTTCCCGCCCGCGTGTTTGAAAAGCTGGCCGACCGGCGGATCAACGTGGACATGATCTCCCAGACCTCCCCGGCATCGGGCAGCGTGGATTTGTCGCTGACGGTGCTGAAGGCGGATCTTGCGCGCGTGCGCGCGGTGCTGGAGGAGATGCACCTAAGCGCTGAGATGGACGAGGGCGTGAGCAAGGTCGTCATCGAGGGCAGCGGCATGGAGCGCCAGCCCGGCATTGCCGCGGGCGTTCTGGGCGCGCTGGCTGCGTGCGGCATCTATCCCCGGCTCATCTCCACGTCGGAGACCAAGATCGGCCTTGTGGTCGCCGCCAGCGAGGGCGAGCGCGCCGCGGCGGTCGTGAAGGAGAAATACGCGCTGTAAGGAAATCGTGCGCCGGCCTGGTGCGCAAGCACAGGGCAGAGAATCGCACTCGCATAAAAAGACGTCCGCCCCTGAATAAGGGGCGGGCTTTTTTTGTGATATTCGGGCTGCAAGGAGCTTCTTGTGGCGTTTGCGCGGGAAGCTCCTTGCAGTAGTGAGCGCGGGCGCGGAAAAGGTCTCTCCCAGCGCAGGCGCTACAAGAGGCGGCAAACCATGGCCCTAGGGAATAAACTTGCCCCTAAGCTGGACATAATACGAACGAGAGTGAACGCAATGTTCACAAACAGTATTTTCCATCCCCAATCACCTCTCCTAATAGTATACGCTCGTTTGGACGTGCACGCAACATGCCCAATCAGATGTAAACTATTCTTGTCGCAGAGGTGTTGCGAATGTCGTATTATCCGAGACTCCGCGATTTGAGAGAAGACGCAGATCAAAAACAAGCGGATATAGCCAAATTGTTGGGCACAACACAGCAACAGTACTGTAAGTATGAAAATGGCACGCGCGAAATCCCGGTCCATCATCTGATTACGTTGGCAAATTATTACAAGGTGAGTCTGGATTACCTGGTCGGCCGCTCCAAGAATAAGGAGATCCGCTAGGCGCAGAAAAGCTCTCCCGCAACCACCATGTGCGGGAGAGCTTTTCTGCGCCTGCGTCAGTCGGCCCATTCCGCAATCCTGCGGGCGGCCTCCTGCGCCAACTGGGAGAGCGGCTGGTCGGGCATGCCGACGATGATGTTATCGCAATGGTTGACGGGGATGAGCACGCGCTTGGCCGCGCTTTGCCCCACCGCCGCGGCCATGACGGGCGTGATTTCCCCCAACAGCGCGTCCGCAATGACGATGCCGATGGGCCCCGCAATGACATCCGCCCGCCGCGCGCCCACCGCCACCGCGTTTTCTCCGGTGGCGGCCTGGTCCGCGCCCGCCTTGAGCATAGCAGTGGTGGCGGAGACGTTCGTGCCCACGGCCGTGACCGTCGCCCGGGGGCACGCCGCCTTGACCGCCGCCACCAGTTGGCGGCCAATGCCGCCGCCCTGGCCGTCGATGATGAGAATATTCATGGATCAACGCTCCTTTTCGCTCGTACTTAGGCTGCCCGCACTTAGGGGCGCGAGATCAGTTCCACGGCGTTGTTGAGGCACCGCACCGTCACGTCTTGGTAGCGCCCGGCGCACTCGCCGTCCGCCGTCCACTCGGTGGGCTGGGAGAAGTGAAAGCGCACCTCCCGCGCACGGAACAGATAAAAGTAGTCTGGGTCGTACTTTTGACGCTTGAAATCGCGCAGGGCCTGCATCGTGGGCGGCTGCCGGATGAGCAGCACCTCAAAGAGGCCGTCGTCATAGGCCACCCCCGCGCCCTGTAAATCGATGATGCCGCCCGCAATGCGCGTGGTGTTGGAAACGCTGCCATAATAGAATTCACCCACGACGCGCTGTCCGTCGGCGCAGACCGTGAGGGCCTGGGGCTTGAGTTCGAAGACCTGCCGGATGCCGCAAAGGAAGTAAGCCGCGCGCCCCAGCCAGTTTTTCAGCCGCTGCGGCGTGGCATAGGCGGTGCTGGCGAACGCGCCGAAGGAGGCGATATAATCGAAATGCCGCTCTTCGTTGATCAGTCCCACATCGTGCGTCCTTGAGCCGCCCGTCACCGCAAGATCGATGGCACGTGAAAGCTCGGTGGGCAGGCCCAGCGCATGCGCCAAATCATTGGTGGTGCCGGTGGGACATAGCCCACCGGCACGCGCGCGCCCGAGAGCACCAGGCCGCTGAGCACCTCGCTGAGCGTGCCGTCTCCCCCGCAGCAGATTACCCGGTCGTACCTCGGCCCCTCCTCCCGCGCGATGCGCCGCGCCTCTCCCTGCGCCCGCGTGGAGTAGACCGTCACCATGCTCTCCTTGGCGCAGAGCATCTGCACGATGGGGTAGAGGGCTTTGCGGGCCGCCCTGTGCCCCGCCACCGGGTTTAGGATGAGCAGTACCTTGCTGCGTTCCATGGCGCACCTCGCACGGATTAGTTTTACTGCTAATCAGTATAGCCGGGCAAAGCCGCGCTGTCAACCGCGCGATTGTGAAAGGCGCGCCCACGGCCCAGCCCAGATAAAAAACGGAATGGAAGGGGAGACTGGATATGAAGCGCCATGCGCGGGTACAGTTCTTGAACCGCGTCAAGGGGTTAAAAGCCAGGACGACGCGCAAACCGCTTGCCGGCATTATGCGTTGCCGGTCAACGGCGAACGGCCCCCGCTGCGCAGGAGCTGCCAAAGCCATGCGATGTGGGCGCGCTTAATCGGCTGAAAGGGCAAATCGTGGCGTTCCATTAGGCGGCCCAAGAAAGGCCTTGGTTTTTTAAGTCCCGTCCGCCCCTTGTGCTGTTTACGGATCACCTCGGCGATTTTACCAGCTCTTGTAATCAGCAGGGGAGTAAAGTATGATTATTATAGTATTTTTTGCATTGCAACCGCTGGTTGCGGAAGTTTCAAGTGCAGTTGATAGAGTGCCACGGCGAATTGCGGTATGGTTTTGACAAGGAGGTAAAGCAGATGTTGTCTGAAAAAATATATGCGCTCAGGCGAAAAAATGGGCTGTCACAGGAACAGCTTGCTGAGAAAATCGGCGTTTCAAGACAAGCGGTATCAAAATGGGAAGGAGGGCTGTCGACTCCGGAATTGGACAAGCTCAAGGCCTTGAGCGAATGCTTTCACGTCACAATCGACGAACTTACCGGGAACCAGACTACAAGCGAATCTGATCATGCAGAACCAAAAGAGGAAAATCAAGCGCTCCATAGAGCGGGAGAGAGCAAAATCGGCATTCTCATTTGTTGCATAGGCGCAGTTTGCCTCATCCTGTTTGGCGTTTTAACCGTCATGCACCCATCGTCTGTTAGCCAAATCAACGAATCATCAACGATCACTTTAAACGGAACGGGAATCCTCATTGTTTTGTTCGTGCTGTTCATGGTGCTGGGAATCATCCTGATTCTCAAAAAGAAATAAATTCAGGAGGTATGTGCGATGAAAAAATATAAGGGCTTGACCTGGCTATTTGCCGCGCTTGCGTTTTTGCTTTCAAACGTCATGTGCGCGGTCGTTGCGTACAACTACTGCAACCTTCTTTGGGGCGGGCGCTATGCGGGTTACAGCGCCCCGCCGAGCGTTGCGTTTGTATACTGTATCCCTTATGGGACCGGAATTATGATCTGCGGGCTTTTGGCTTGGATCTTCAATAAAAAGCGTCAAAAATCCCTATGAACGAAGAGGGGGGACTGCTTCGAGTAGAGGCAGTCCCCTTTTGCGCATGTCAACAAAGCCGCTGCGTTCGCTAGCCTTCGGCGACATGCGGCATTCACCAAATGGGCAGTGAGAAGACCTCCTTTTAAGCGCTCTCCTGCGCTTGAGGAGAATCAACCGGGCAGCTTTTTGCCGCAGCCCCGGCAAAAGACGTAGCCCTCCTCCGCCCGTGCCCCGCAGTAGGGGCAAAAACTCGCGCCGGCCGTTGCGCTGCGCGCGTGCTCATCCTGGCTGCCGGCGCCAAAGCGCTGGTTCAAGGGGTCCGGTTCCTCCACGTCGTCCGTGATGTCAAAGATGGAATAGCGGTTCTTGCGCCCCGCGTTGGAGAATTGGTACACGGCCTGGGCGATCCCCAGGATCACAAAGCAGACGCCAAAGAGGGGGAAGAAAGCGGGCGCGCCCATGCTGGCGGCGGCGATGGTCCATATTATGCCGAATACCGCGCAGAAGACGGAGCCGACGCCGCCCATCATGGAAGGGCCTCTGCCCGGTTTGATGCTTTTCATGGCGATTCCTCCTTCGCTTGATCGCTACTAGGATACCGCATTTTCAGCCGGCCGGCAAGGCCCGCCGCCCGATTGCCTGCGCTGGGCGTTTCAAATCCGCCGATTCAGCGCCCTTTACTGGCGCGCGCCCCGCGGGCATGCTATAATGGGACGCGAAGACGAAACAACGGAAGGAGTCGTGTCCATGTATACGGATCGACAGATCGAGCGGATGCTCGTCAAGCTGCGCGACTTTGAACGGACGCTGGAGACCCAGCTCTTCCTAAGGGTGGATGAGGTGGCCCTGCGCGCCTTCCCAACCGACGGCAGGTGGCACGACGTGCCGCCGGAGGAGAACTTTGCCCTCGTTCCGGATGGCCAGGTCTTTGAGGGCGAGGGGACCTACTGCTGGTTCCGCGGGAGGTATACCGTGCCCGAGCGCCTCGCCGGTCGCGCGCTGTATATCTGGCCGCGCATGCAGAGCTACGAGGCGCTGCTCTTTGTGGACGGCGAGCCCTATGGCAACTTCGCCGCCAAGATCCTGGCGGGCTCGCACGGCAACCACTACTGCGACTTGCTCCTTGCGGACGCCGCGGCCGGCCGCACGGTGGAGATCGCCATAGAGGCTTACGCGGGGCATTACGTCATCGGCACCCAGCCCTATGACGACAAGCCGCGCGACGCCTTCGCCATCACCTATCACCCGGCGGATCTCTGCGTGCGCAATGAGCGCGCATGGGACTTCTATTTCGACCTGAAGGTCGTCAACGACCTGGCCGCCAGCCTGCCCCAGACCGACTTTGTGCGCGCAAAGCTGGTGCGCGCGCTCAAAAAGGTGCATGAAACCGTATTCTACGATCCAACAAGCGTGGAGGAGGAAACCTATTGGGCGCGCATTCAAATGGCCGCGCCGTACCTAAAGGAGGCGCTGAGCGATCGCAACGGCCCCTCCGCGCCGCGCGCAGGCCTCATCGGCCATTCCCACATGGACACGGCCTGGCTGTGGCACCGCGGCGAGACGGAGAAGAAGTGCGCCCGCACCTACGCCAACCAGATGAGCCTGATGGATCAGTACCCTGAATACACCTTTATCCAGTCCTCCGCCTACCACAGCGCGATCATCAAGCGCCTGTATCCCCGCCTGTTCGCGCGCATCCGGGAGCGCGTGAGGGAGGGCAGGTATGAGCCCAACGGCGGCGTATTCATCGAGTGCGACGGCAACGTGCCCTCGGGCGAGTACATGGTGCGCCAGTTCCTGTGGGGCCAGCGCTTCACGCGGGAGAACTTCGGCTATACGGCGGACGCCTTCTGGCTGCCGGATACCTTCGGCTACTCCGCATCCCTGCCGCAGATTATGAAGGGCAGCAAGGTGCGCTACTTCCTGACCACCAAGATGGACTGGAACGATACCAACGTATTTCCCTACGATACCTTTGTTTGGCAGGGCATCGACGGCAGCCGCGTGCTCACCCACCGCAACCGCACGCACGTATGGCCCTCGCCCAAGAACCTGCTGGACATCGTTTGCAGCAAGGAGGCGGGCATTCAGGAGCGCGCGGTGAGCGACAGCCGCCTGATCTCCTACGGCTTTGGCGATGGCGGCGGCGGGCCGGAGTTTGAGATGATCGAAATGGCCCGGCGCGAAGGGGATGTCGAGGGCCTGCCCACCACCGGCCACACCACCGTCAGCCGCTTTATGCGCGACCTGGAGGCGCGCATCACCGACCCCACCGTATACGTGGGCGAGCTCTATTTGGAGCTGCATCGCGGAACGCTGACCAACCAGCATGAGATCAAGCGCAACAACCGCAAGGCGGAGTTCGCCCTGCGGGATCTGGAGATCCTGACGGTGGCCGACGCCGTGCGCCGGGGCGCGGCGGCCTCGCCGGAGGGCATTCGGGAGCTGACCGAGGGTCTGCTCATCAACCAGTTTCACGACATCCTGCCCGGCACCTGCGCGCCTCGCGCCCACGACGAGGCGCGGGCGGAGGTCAGCGGCATCATCGCCAAAGCCCAAGCCGCCTCTGCCGCGCTGCTGGGCGGCGAGGGGGGCGCGTCGGTCACCGTGGTCAACACCCTCTCCTTTGACCGGGAGGACGTGCTTTATCTGGATGTGCCCGCGGGCTGGCGCGTGGCGGGCGGCTACCCCCAGCAGCGCGTGACCGACCTTTACGGCGGCGAGCGCCTGGCGGTTGCAGGCGTGCGCCTGCCCGCCTTGGGCAGCGTGACCCTTTGCCTTGAGGAAGGCGAGACGGAGGAGGCGCCCTGTCCCTTTGCCGTGGACGGGAACACCGTGGAGACCGGCCGCCTGCGCCTTGTGCTGGACCCCATGGGCGGTATTGCCTCCTACTGGGACAAACTGGCCGGGCGCGAATTGCGCGGGGAAGGGGGCCTGCCGCTCAATACGTTCCTCATCGCCGAGGACGTGCCCGCCGCCTGGGACAATTGGGACGTGGACGCGGACCTGGAGGCCAAGCTGCGGCCCACCGCCGCCCTGCTGGAGCGGCGGGTCGTCTCCCTGGGGCAGGTGGAGTGCCGCATCCGCTCCACCTACCGGCTCACGGAGAAGTCCACGCTCTGTCAGGACATGGTGATCTACGCCGACTCGCCGGATGTCGCCTTCTTCACCCGCATGAACTGGCAGGACGACCATCGCTTCCTAAAGGCCGCCTTTGACACCTCCCTTGCGGTGAGCCAGGCGCGGCAGGAGATTCAGTTTGGCTGCATCCAGCGCTCCACCGCCCGTTCCTCCGCCGAGGAGAAGGCCAGGTTCGAGGTGTGCAACCACAAGTACACCGACCTTTCCGAAACGCGCTACGGCGCGGCGCTGCTCAACGACTGCAAGTACGGCATCAGCCTGGAGGGCGGCAGCATGCGCCTATCGCTGCACAAGGGCGGACGCCGCCCCGACTGGCGCGGAGACAAGGGCGTTCACGATTGCGCCTATGCGTTCCATCCGCACATGGGCGGCTTTGGCGCGGAGGCGGTCGTTCAGCCCGCCTACGCCTTTAACGTTCCCCCGCTGGCCGCGCGCGGCGCAAGGCCGGTGGAGCCGCTCCTGACCCTTGCGCAGGACAACGTTCTGGTCGAGGCGATTAAGCCCATGGAGGACGGCGGCCGCGCCTTCCTCATCCGCCTCTACGAGTGCGAGGGCGCCACCGTGCACGCGCAGATGCGCCTGGGCCTGGACCCCATAAAGGTGGAGGAGACCAACCTGCTGGAGGATGTGGAGCGCGAGCTGCCGCGGGAGCGGACGGTGCGCCTGACCTTCCGGCCCTTTGAAATCAAGTCCATCAAGGTCACCTATTGATGCCCCCACGGCCGATGATTTCCCGCGAAGTGCCACATACTAAGGGGGAAAGTCGACTTTAAGGAGGGAGAAAAGTGAATTTGAGCCGTCCCAAGGAGCTCAACCGCCTCCCGCATGCGGAGGCGGAAAAGGAACTGCTCGCGCACAGCTACGCACGAATGCCCAACCAGCAGGACGAGGTATGGGGCCGGGAGGAAGGGGAGAGCCTGCACCTAATCGCCTACGGCCCCGAGGGCTGGCACGAGCCGCAGGAACTGCTCTTTCCCGTTCAAAACGCCGCGGCCGGCGGCGGCGCGCCCGTGCGCCTGAGCAATGGCGACGACGTCACCCGCTCCCAGGAGGTCATCGAGGGGCGGGAGGTCTTTAAGCCCCAGGACCCGCGCAGCAGCGCGCGCTACCTGAGAATCTGCGCCGTGCTCACCGACGACAAGGGCAAGCAAAAGGGCGGGCAGGAGCGATACTTCCTCATCCGCCATTGATCGGGCACGCAAAAAAGAAGAGGCCGCAGCCTCTTCTTTTTTGCGTGGGTTGGAAGTGAACGCCGGCGCGTCAGGCGGGCTGGTGGTCCCACCAGAAGGCCAGCCACTTCAGCTCCCCTTGGGTGAGGTTTTCAATGTTGTGGGCAAGGCCGGAGGGAATCTCCACGATGTCGCCGTTGCCCACCTCGGCGCTCTCGTCGCCCACCGTCACCTTGCCCCGGCCCGCAAAGACGATGTAGATTTCGTCGTGCGCATGGGCGTGCGGCTCCAGCGCGCCGGGCCCCGGGAGGTATCCCCATGCCGAATGGAAAGGCGTGCCCAATGCGCCCCCAAAGGGTAGCACTTCGTGCGCGCGGATGGTGCCCGCGTGCGCCGGTTCCGCCGCCCGATCGTCGTACCTGCGGATGATCATGCTTGCAGCCTCCTCTTTTTGCGATATAATGGTTGAGAACAGGATACCAGAGAAAGGAGAGATTGTATAGAATGAGGCTGAAATTGATTTGCTGCGATGTGTTTGCCCGCATCGCGTGCCGCCTGCTCTCCCAGTCCCCCAACACCGTGGATGTGGAATTTGTGCACATGCTCGCCCACAACGAGCCGGAAAAGCTGCGCCGGGAGCTGGAAGCGCGCATCCGGCGCAGCGAGGAGGAGGGGCGGTATGACGCGATTCTGCTCGGGTTCGGCATCTGCGGCAACGCCACTGCGGGGCTATATAGCAGCCTGCCCCTCGTCATTCCGCGCGCGCACGACTGCTGCACCGTCTTTCTGGGCTCCAAGGAGGCGTTCCTGCGGCATTTTGGCCATGCGCTCTCCACCCAATGGCGGACAAGCGGCTATTTTGAGCGGTGCGACCTGGAGCCGGGCGGCGCGGGGGACAGTCAGTACAAGACGAGCGCCGAGTACATGAAACTGGTGGAGCAATTCGGGGAAGACAACGCGGACTATGTGTGGGAGACGCTGCACCCCGAGCCCCAGGAGAAGGAGGCCGTCTACATCCGCATTGAGGGATACGAGCCCATCGGCGCGATGGAGGCCGTTTCCAAGCGCGCGCGGGAGGAGGGCAAGGCCCTGCGCGTGGTGGAGGGCAGCGACGGGTGCTTAAAGCGGCTCATCGACGGGGAGTGGGACCCGGATGCGTTCCTAGTCGTGCCGCCGGGCAAGCGCATCCAACCCACATACGACATGGAGGAGGTCATGCGGGCCGATTGACCCCAAACAGGACAGCATTTTCCCAAGAAAGGCAAGAATGCGTAAGATTTTTGCGCTCCAAATCTGTATAATATCGGGTAGATAAACGAAAAAAGGCGGTGCGTTGAGCATGAATTCCATGGAACGAGTGGCGATGGCGATGCGGCATGAGGAACCGGACCGCGTGCCGGTTTACCCCATCCTGGCGGGCGTGACGCGCAAGCTGGTGGGCGCGGATTACAGGACCTGGTCCCAGGACGCCGAAACCTGCGCCGCGGGTTTCCTAAAGAGCGCGGAGCAGTTCGATATTGACTGCGTGGTGACGCTGATTGACCTATCCGTGGAGTGCGACGCCTGGGGACAGAAGCTCATCTTCCCCCAGAACGAGGCCGCGCATCCCGATTATTCCGACTGCGTGATCAAGGAGATCGAGGATTACGGCAGCCTCAAAAAGGCGGACTGGCGCGCGTCGGACCGCATGCGCATGCACCAGGAGGTCTGCCGCCGCCTGGTTGCCAAGCTCAAGGGCGAAAAGCCCGTGGTGGCCTTTGTCTTCGGCCCGCTGGGCGTGCTATCCATGCTGCGCGGCCAGCAGGAGATGTACATGGACCTCTACGACGACCCGGACGCCGTGCGCCATGCCGCGCGCCAGGTCAACGAGACGTTGAAGGAATACGTCGCCGCCCTGTGCGATACCGGCGTGGACGCGGTGATGTTTGACACGCTGTTTGCCTCCGGGTCCATCATGCGCAAGGACATGTGGGACGAGATGGAGGGCGTGCTGCTGGAGGAGCTGGCCGCGGTCGTCCACAGCCGCGGCTGCCAGGTGATGCTGCACAACTGCGGGCAGAGGCCCTATTTCGACGTGCAGATCCGGCGGGCCGCGCCCTGCGCCTTCTCCTTTCTCTATCCGCCGGACGATTGCGCGTCCTTTGCGCAATGCAAGGAGAAGTACGGCAAGGACATGATGCTCATCGGCTGCGTCACACCGGCCAACGCCGTCATCGGCACGGATGAGGAGTGGGACCGCCAATGCATGGACCAGATCGACGCCATGGCCGCGGGCGGCGGGTTTATGCTCGCCACAGGGTGCGAATACCCCGCAAGCGCCGCCTTTGACCGCGCTAGGCGCATGATCGACATCGCCAAGACGCACGGCAGGTACCGCAAGTGAGCGCCGTGATTGACCTGGTCACCGGCTTTCTGGGCGCGGGCAAGACCACCTTCATTAAGCGGTATGTCTCGGCCTTGGAGCGCGCGGGCGCGCGGTGCGTTGTTGTGGAAAACGAATTCGGCGCCGCGGGTACGGACGGCGCGCTGCTCAAGGGCGCGGGGCGGAGCGTGCGGGAGCTGACCGGCGGCTGCATCTGCTGCGGGCTCAAGGTGGGGTTTCACGATTTGCTCCGGGACCTGGCCGCTTCGGGAGGCGTGGACCGCATCGTGGTGGAGCCCTCGGGCATCTTCGATCCGGACGACTACTTTGACGTGGTGGAGAGCCCGGACGTGCGCGAGCGCGCGCGGACCGGCGCTCTAGTCTGCGTCGTGGACCCCGACTTTCTCGACGCGCGGGAGGAGACCCTGCGCCGCATGCTCTTTGCCCAGCTTTGCAGCGCCACCGATGTGCTCATCAGCAAATTGACCGCGCCGGAGGCGTTTGACGCGCGCATCCGGCGCGTTCTGCGCGAAGGGGGGAGCGCGCATGCGCCGCGCGTCACCGCTCTGCCCTGGTCGCAAATGCCCGATGCCTTTTTGACCGAGGAGATCGCCGGCCGCCGTGCCGCGCGCCTGCCCCATGAGCGGGTGCGCCTCGACCACGCCGCGCTGTTCAACGCCACCGCGGTCCGGCCGCGGCGCGCCTTTGCCCCGGAGGAGATCGCGGCCGCGGCCCGACGCTGTGTGGACGGCTCCTGCGGGGAGGTGCTGCGCGTCAAGGGCTTTGTGCGCGCCGCGGGCGGCGGCATGTGGCAGGTCAGCGGCACGCCGGGGCGCGTGGACGTGACGCCCGCGCCGCCGGAGGTGCCCAGCGGCCTCAACGTCATCGGCCGCAAGCTCCAGCGCGCGGCGCTCAGGGCGGTTTTTGCCTGAATTGAACAACAGAAGAGCGGATATCGGGCGCGAGGCGGCGGATGGCTCGCCGCGCAGAATCGCACCGTCCGCATTGGCGCGCAAACGCGGCTTGCCCCGCGCTTGCGCGCGTGTTACAATGGGGGAAAATACAGATGGAGGAGGGCTCGATATGCTCATTCGCAATGCAACGATCTATACCGCGGAGCAGCGGGAACCCGTCTTGGGGGATCTTTTGATCAAGGGGGGAAAGATCGCCGCCCTGGGCAAGGACCTTGCGCCGGAGGGCGAGCAGGTTTTGGACGCCACAGGGCTATGCGTCTACCCCGGCTTTGTGGAGGCGCACTGCCACATCGGCCTGGACGGCTACGGCATTGGGTACGAGGGCGCGGACTACAATGAATACGGGGATTCCATCACGCCGCAGCTGCGCGCCATCGACGGCATTGAGCCTGCCGATCCCACCCTGGCGCAGGCTGCCCGCGCGGGCGTGACAACGGTATGCACCGGCCCGGGCTCGGCCAACGTGCTGGGCGGCGCCTTTGCGGTGATCAAGACCGTGGGCGACCGCGTGGACGAGATGCTGCTCAAGGACGGCGCGGCCATGAAGTGCGCCTTTGGCGAGAACCCCAAGCGCTGCTACCGGGAAAAGGGCATTTCCACGCGCATGTCCACCGCGGCGAAGCTCCGCGAGATGCTGATGCGGGCAAGGGACTACGCTCAGAAGAAGCGGGCGGGCAAGGACGTGGCCTTTGATATGAAGCTAGAGGCCCTGCTGCCTGTGGTAGAGGGCGAAATGCCCCTCAAGGCGCACGCGCACCAGCTCAACGACCTGTTTACCGCCATCCGCATCGCCAAGGAGTTCCATGTGGGCCTGACGCTGGAACACTGCACCGAGGGGCACCGCGCGGCGGAAAAGCTCGCCGCCGAGGGCTACCCCATGGCCGTGGGCCCCTCCTTTGGCCACGCCACCAAGTTCGAACTGCGCAACAAGACCTTCTCCACCCCGGGCATTCTCGCCGCGGCGGGGGCGAGCGTTTCCATCATCACGGATTCGCCCGTCATTCCCCAGCAGTATCTGCCCCTGTGCGCGGGCCTTGCGGTAAAGAGCGGCATGGACCCCTATGACGCCCTGCGCGCCATCACCATCAACCCCGCAAAGCACATCGGCGTTGCGGACCGGGTGGGCTCCATCCGGGTGGGCAAGGACGCGGATCTGGTCATCGCCCGCGGGGACGTGATGGACATCAGCGGCCAGGTAATCCAGGTCTTCATCGACGGCGTTCCGCTGAAAATGGACTGAGGCCGCCGGGATACTCCCTTTTGCGGGGAGGCAAGGCAACCGCTCTTATGCTATTGAGGTCATGGCCCGGGATTATGGCATGGAGAAGGGGATAGCGAAATGTCGATCAAACGACGCTGGCGCTGCGCGCTGGCGGCCAGCATGGCGCTGCTCGTGCTGAACTGTGTGCTGCCGCGCGCTGCGGCGGCCCAGCACAGAACGGTGAAGGTCGCGGTTGCCGAGGCGGCCGTCGACACGGACTGGGATAACCTGAGCGCGATGGACGCCTATAACCGCGAGTATCTGAGCCGCCTTGCGCAGTTTACGGGCTGGAAGGTGGAGTACGTCGTCTGCGGCGGGGAGGACATCGGCCAAGCGCTGCAAGAGTGCATGCGCCTGGTGGAGACGGGGGAGGCCGATCTGCTGGGCTCCGTCGTGCGCACCGAGGCGCTGGAGGAGCGCTTCGCCTTTCCAAGGCACAACAGCGGCATGGCCTATACCGTGCTCTCCGCGCTGGAGAGCAACACAGAGATCAGCAGGAGCAATGATTCGCTCTTCTGTCCGCTGCGCGTGGCGGTGCTGGAGGGCGACGATGACCGCAATCAAGAGCTGGCGGCGTTTCTGACCGCGCTTGAAGTTCCCTACGAGACCATCCCCTTAAAAGGGGTGGAGGAACAGATCGCCGCCCTTGAGCAAGGGCGCGCGGACGTGATGCTGCGCGTCTCCGTCAACGACTTAGCCGGCGTCAAGGAGATCGTGCGTTTTGCGCCCCGGCCGTTTTACTTTGTCACCGGCCAAGGCAACGGGGCGGTCGCCCGGGAGCTGGATGAGGGCATCGCCCAAATGACCGCCGTGTTTCCCGATATGGCTGAAACGCTCTACGACCGGCACTTTAGCAACGCCCGCGCGCGGTTTTACATGACCGACGCGGAGCAGCACTATGTTCGGAAGGAGAAAAGCCTGCGCGTTTTGTGCATTCCCGACTGCGCGCCCTTCGCCTTTGCCGGCGCGCAGGGGGAGCCGTGCGGCATCGCCGTGAGCATATTGGAGAGCCTGGCCGCCAAGACCGGCCTGAAGCTGGAATTTGAAATGCTCGCCCCTGGGGAACCCAATGGGATGGAACGCATTGCCTCGGGCGATTTTGATTGCGTGCTGGGAATACCGCTGGATGACGCGCTCTACACGCAATTGGGCATGATCGCCTCCCGGCCCTATATGCAGGTGGACACGGTGATCTTCAACAACGCCGCGTCGCTGAAAAAACCGGCGGCCGAGCGCGTCGCCGCCGTCATTCGCCACGCCGCCCCGGCGATGGAGAGCGCTGTTCGCCAGACGCGCTATTATGAAAATACCGCCGCCTGCCTGCGCGCTGTGGCCAGCGGCGAGGCGGACTGCGGCTTTGGGAACCGCCGCTGCGTGGAGTACTATGCCTATGAGAATTTTTGCAACCTCAGCGTTGTGCCGCTGGACGGTCGGAACCAGGAGATGACCATCGCGATCTCCGGCGAGGCAGACCCCCGGCTGCTCATGCTCGTCAACCGATACCTAAAGACCCTGACGGACGAAGACATCTACGCCTTTGCCTCCGATGCGTCCGCGCACACGGAGGTCAGCGCGTTGGAGCGGTTTATCCGCACCAATCCCATGCAGGCCGCCTGCTATATCGCGGTGTGCGCCTGCGGCCTGTTTGCGGCGCTGGCGCTGTTCTTCGTGGCGCGCTCGCGCAAAAAGCGCAGCGCCGAGCTGGAGCGTGCGGTTCACGCCAAATCCGACTTCCTCTCCCGCATGAGCCACGATATCCGCACGCCCATGAACGGCATTTTGGGGCTAACGAGCCTGACCATGGAGGTGGAGGGCCTGCCCAGCGAGGCGCGAAAGAACCTGTGCGAGATTCAGCGCTCGGGAGCCTACCTGCTCAGCCTGCTCAACGACACGCTGGAGATGAGCAAAATGGAGAGCGACAAGGTCGTCCTGCACCTGGAACCCGTCCAGTTCGCGGAGATCATCCAGGACCTGGAGGCCTATATCCGCCCCATGGCCAAGGCGCGCGGCGTGCGGCTCGTCCTTGCGGTCACGGGCCCGCAAGGCGCTTGGACGCTCCTGGACCGCATGCGGCTCAAGCAGATTTACATCAATCTGCTGTCAAACGCGATTAAGTTCACGCCTCCCGGCGGGCAAGTGGAGTTTCGGGCGGAGTTAAAGTACCGTAAGGATGGCAAGCTCGGGGTCAAAACCCTTGTCAAGGATAACGGCATAGGCATGAGCGCCGCGTTTTTGCCCCACCTATACGAACCCTTTGAGCAGGAGGCGCGGGGCCTGGACGACAACCGGGAGGGCACGGGCCTTGGCATGGCCATCGTCCATGCTCTGGTTACCTTGATGCAAGGGAGCATCCAGGTGGAGAGCGCGCCGGGAGAGGGCACGCTGTTCACCCTGGAGATGAGCTTTGTCTGCGCCCAAGCGGAGGAGGACCGGCCGCAACCCGCTTTCGCAGGGGAAGGGAATCTTGCGGGCCGGTGCGTGTTGCTGTGCGAGGATCATCCGGTCAACGCGCACATCGCCCAGCGCATCCTGGAAAAAAAGGGCGTGCTCTGCAAGCACGCGGAGAACGGCCGGCGCGCGGTGGAGATGTTCACCGCATCCCCCATAGGCGAGTACGACGCCGTTTTGATGGATATACGCATGCCCGAGATGGACGGAATTCAGGCTGCCGCGGCGATCCGCGCCCTGGACCGCCCGGACGCGCGCGCCATCCCCATCATCGCCATGACCGCGAACGCCTTTGACGAGGATGTGCGCCGGTCCCTGGAGGCGGGCATGGATGCGCACCTGGCCAAGCCGGTGGACCCGCAGTTGATGGTGGCGACGTTGGCCCAATGGATGGGAAAAGATCATGCATCCTGGCCGGCAGCGTCCTGAAATTCGCGCCGGCGCGCTGAGCGCGGGAGAAACGGATTAAGGAGAAGCTGGGCAGACGCAAACCCATGGGAATATTGGCGCTGTATGCGCGGGGAAGCGTGGAATGAAACAAGGAGAGAAATAAGGCCGGGCAAAGCGCGGGTTTTACAAGCACGAACAAGGAGGAGAATGGAGAATGAAGGTTGTCATCGCATTGGATTCGTTTAAAGGGAGCCTGACCTCGCTCGATGCGGGCGAGGCCGCGGCCGTCGGGGTGCGGCGCGCCATTCCGGAGGCGCAGGTCCGCGTGCGGCCGCTGGCGGACGGCGGGGAGGGCACGGTGGAGGCGCTTTGCAGGGGCCTGGGCGGCAGCCTGCGCGTTGTGCGCGTGGAGGGTCCGCTGGGCGCGGAGGTGGAGTGCCCCTACGGCATCCTGCCCGACGGCGAGACCGCCGTCATCGAGATGGCGGGCGCCGCAGGGCTGCCCTTGGTGCCCGATGGCCACAGAGATCCGATGAAGACCAGCACCTTTGGCGTGGGGCAGGTGATCGCCGACGCCATTGCGCAGGGATGCCGGCGCTTTATCGTGGGCATCGGCGGCAGCGCCACCAACGACGGCGGCGCGGGCATGCTCCAGGCGCTGGGGTTCTCGCTCCTGGATGCGCAGGGAGCGCCCATCCCCAGAGGCGCCAAGGGTTTGGAGCGCCTGCGTCAAGTGGATGGGACGGGCGCGCTGCCGGAGCTTGCGCAGTGCCGCTTCCGCGTGGCCTGTGACGTGACCAACCCCCTGTGCGGCCCCAACGGCGCGAGCGCGGTCTATGGGCCGCAAAAGGGCGCCACGCGGGAGACCATTCCCCTGATGGACGGCTGGTTGGCCGCCTACGCGCGCTTGGCCGCCCAAACCTTTCCGCGGGCCGACGCCCTCCTGCCCGGAACGGGCGCGGCGGGGGGCCTGGGCTTTGCATTCCATGCCTTTTTAGGAGCGGAGCTGCAATCGGGCGTGCGCATCGTGCTGGAGGAAACGCGCTTGGAAAGCGAGCTGGCCGACGCGGATGTGGTCATCACAGGCGAAGGGCGGCTGGACGGGCAGACGGCCATGGGCAAGGCGCCCATCGGCGTTGCCCAGCTGGCCAAGAAGCACGGCTGCCTGGTCGTGGCGCTGGCGGGCGCGGTGACGCCCGATGCCTCCGCCTGCAACAAAGCGGGCATTGACGCCTTTTTCCCCATCGTGCGCGGCGTTACCAACCTCAAAAACGCCATGCGTCCGGAAAACGCACGCGCGAACCTTGCCGGCGCTGCCGAGCAGGCGTTCCGTCTGCTTGCCGCGGCGGCGAAGTGAAAGGGGAATCCGTGGAGGAGGATTTATGAGGGTGCACTCCGTTCGCGCGCGGCGCTTGGCTCCGCCTGAACAGGAGGGCAAAGCCCAAGCGCCCCGAACATGCGGCGAAGGGAAAGGGGAATCCGTGGAGGAGGATTTATGAGGGCGCACTCCGTTCACGCGCGGCATCCGGCTCGCCTGAACAGGGGGTCGAAACTCTAGGCCCTGAATCGGCGGCGCGGCTTGACAAGCGCGCGGGAGAGCGGTGCGGGGAAAGAGAATCCATAAAGGAGGATGTATGAAGACGATTTTAATCAAGGAGGGGCAGGAGGTCTCTCAGAATTTTGATTATGTGCTGGATCTTGTGGAGAATCCGCCCCGCCCCTGTACGGGCTGCTGGTCGTGCTGGACCCGCACGCCGGGCCGGTGTGCGCAGAAGGATCTGGATGTATTTTACCGGCAGTATGTCGCCGCAGACCGCGCCGTCATTCTGTCCCGGGCGGTCAAGGGGTTTGTCAGCGCCCGGCTCAAGAACCTCTTGGATCGCATGATCGCCCTGTTCTTGCCCTATATCACCTACCGAACGGGCGAATCGATGCACCTGCCGCGCTATGAGCGGCTGCCAAAGGTGACGGTCTATTACGAGGGAGACTTCGTTTCCCCGGAAGAAGAGGAAGTCTACCTTTCCTACCTCAAGAGAACCATGTACCAGTTCTATACCCAATGCGAAATCCTGCCGATGGAGCGCTTTGCGGAAAAGGAGGCGGCCCAATGCGCAAAACCCTAATTCTCAACGGTTCTCCCCATGGAAAGAAGGGCAATACCGAGATCTTCATCCGCAAGTTTCTGGAAGGGGCCAAGGAGCCGTGCCCGGTCCGCTATGTTGTCCAGGAGGACCCCGCTGAGCTCGCCGGGGATTTCGCCAATTACGATGTCATCCTCTTCTTTATGCCGCTCTATGTGCACGCCATGCCGGGCATCGTCATGGAGGTTATCGAGCAGATGCAGCCCGCCCAGCGGGCGGGGCAGAGCATCGGCTTTGTGGTGCAATCGGGATTCCTGGAGGCCGCCCAATCGGACTATCTCAAGGCATACTTCGCCATGTTGGCCAAGCGCCTTGGCTATGTGGACCTTGGATGCGCGGTGCGCGGCGGCGCGGCGGGCGTATGCATGCAGCCGGAAAAGGCGAGCGAGGCGCTGTTTGCGGTGCTCCGAAAGCTGGGCGAGGGCTACCGGGAAACGGGCGCCTTTGACGGCGAGGCGGTCAGCGCGCTGGGCACGCCCTACCGGCTGACGCAAAAGGAGAGCAGACTGTTGGAGCGCCTACACCGCCTGAAGATTGGAGACCTGATGTGGACCTTCATGCTGCTGCGCAACAAGGCGTTCCGCCTGCGCAGGGCGCGACCCTATACCGAAGAATAAGCGTCGGAAAGCCGCCTTAAAGGCATCCGCTGCAAATATAGAAAGAAAAAACGCGCTCCATTTCTCCGTTGGCCATGGGGAAATGGAGCGCGTGTGTTAGATGGCGTATTCTTAGGCGTGCGGCGGCACTAAATGAGGTCCATCCGCAAAAGAGCATGGTAAATGCCGTCGTGGTCGTTGTCCTCCGTCAGCCGCTCAATCCTCTTCTTTAGCTCGGCCGGCGCGTTTCCCATCAGGAACCCGTAGGCGACGGTTTCCAACATCTCCACGTCGTTGTATTGATCGCCGAACGCGACGGCCTCCGATACGGGCGCGTCCCATAGGGAGCAGAGCGTCTGAACCGCGGCCGCCTTTGTGATGCCGCGCGCCATCACCTCCAAGAGTATATCGGAGGATCTTGCGATGGAATACTCCGGGAAGGCCTCCCTTAAAGCGCTTTCTATCTGGGAAGTCTGCTCGGGATTGCAGATTAGCAGGATCTTGTGCACCTGGGGGGCGGTCAAGGAGCGTATAGAGCCCTCCCGCGCCTGGGCCTTGACGATGGCTTCCTCGCGCATAACGCGCGCATCGTCCTTCTTTTTGACAATCCATTCGTCAAAGGAGTAGACGCACCAGGTTAAATCAAACCGGCGCGCCTCTATAAACGCGATGATTTTTTCCGCGCCCGATCGATCCATTCCCCTTTGGAAGAGAACGCTTCTGTTTTCATCCAGGATCAGCGCCCCGCTGTAGGAGATGATGGGGCAGTTGAAGCCATACTCCTCCAGGATGGGATAGATGCCCGACGGGCTGCGCGCGGAGACAATGACAAACGGGATGTCTCGCCGGCGCAGCGCCTCCATCGCCTGGCGCGTCAAAGGGGTGATTTTGTGCTCCGAATTGAGCAGTGTCCCATCCACGTCGCTGAAGACAATCCTTTTCATACGGCCTCCCCTGTGTACAGATCCATTTATTTGCGCGGGTCTGCCTTCATTTTAGTCTTTGCCGCCCTAAATGTCAACGCTTCGCCCCTTAGCAAGGGGGAGCCAACCGCTGGGCGCATGGCCAAGGATCGGGAGCCATGCCCGCAAAGAGAGACCCTCCGGCCACAGAGCCGAGGGGTCTCTCTTTGCAAGGCGTCCGAGGCCTCACTTGGTTTCCAGCATCAGCGCGCGCACATCCACCGCGCTCTCGATCATGCCGCTGTCCAGCAGGAATTGCGCCGTGTCCTGCAAGGCGTCCAGGTCCTCCTGCGTGGTCTCCATGGAGAAATCGTACATGGCGAACATCTCGCGCACCGCCTCGGGCTCCATGTCGATGGCCGCGGCAACGGTCGCAAGGGCCTCGTCGGTGTTGTCGCCGATGTAGCGAAGGATCTGACGCTGGTTCTCCACAAAGGCGTCGATGATGGCGGGGTTCTCGTCATAAAACTTCTGGCTGGTGGCCGTCAGGATCGTGGCGGCGATGAGGCCGTCGCCGTTGGTGACCAAGTGCTTGCCCGCCTTCATGCAGTTGTAGGCGCTGGGGCCGGCCTGTAGCGCCGCGTCCACGCTGCCGCCCTCCAGGGCCGCCAGCGCTGAGGGAATGTCCATGGAGACGAAGTTGACCTCGTCCATGCTCATGCCCGCCGTATTGAGGTATGCGGCCAGCAGCTCGTGCAGATTGGTGCCCTTGGGGCCGGCGATGGTCTTGCCGCGCAGGTCCTCGGGGGAGGAGATGCTCTCATCGTTGGAAAAGAGCATGAACGCCTTGGGCGAGCGAGAGTACATGGAGATGATCTTGATGTCCGCGCCGCCCGCCTTGGCCAGGATCACCGACGTGCCGCCCACCGCGTTGAGAATCTGTATGTCGCCCGAGGCGAGCGCCGCGGTCTGATCAGCGCCGGAGGTCAGGTCGGAATAGGCGAAGTCCAGGCCCATCTCCTTGTACTTGGCCTTGAGGCTCCCCTGTTCCTTTTCGAGGATGGAGGGGACGTTGAGCGGCGATTGCACGTAGGTTACGGTGACCTTGTCCACGGTATACACCCCGCCGGGAGCGGCGCAGGCGGCCAGCGCCAGCGTAAGCGCCGCGCAAAGGAGGAGCGAGAGGATTTTTTTCATTTCGAAGGACCTTCTTTCTCAGCTTGAATTTCCAGTTCTTTCATGGTCGTTAGGATGTCTTTTTTGACGCGCAGAAAGGGCGGGGAGAGGATGTCGCGCGCGCCCGACTGCCTTGGCAGGGCGTAGTCCCGCACCGCTGTTCCGCCCGAGAGCAGCACGATGCGCTCGCCCAGGATCAACGCCTCGTCGATGCTGTGCGTCACCAGGATCACGCCGCACCCGCGTTCCCTGCGGATGCGCAGCAGCTCCTGCTGCATGGTCTCGCGCGTGAAGGAGTCCAGCGCCGCAAAGGGCTCGTCCATCAGCAGGAGGCCGGCGTCGCGCATGAGCGTGCGCGCCAGCGCCGCCCGCTGCTGCATCCCGCCGGAGAGCTGGGCGGGATAGGCCCCTGCAAAGCCCTCTAAGCCCACCAGGCGCAGCATGTCCCGCGCCTTGCCGGGCGGCGGGCGCTTTAGCCCCAGCGTCACGTTCTTTTCGCACGTCAGCCAGGGCATCAGCCGCGCCTCCTGGAACACCATACCGGTCTTCAGCCCTTCGGGCATGGCGATGCGGCCGGAGGTGGGCGCGAGCAATCCCGCCATCAGGCGCAGCAGCGTCGTCTTGCCGCAGCCGCTGCGCCCCACCAGCACCGTGATGCCCGAGGGGTCCAGCGCGAGGTTCAGCCCCCGCAGCACCGGCACTTCGCCCTGCGCAATGCGGAAGGTCTTGGTCAATTGAAGGAGCTCAATGCGCGCCTCACCCATGGGCCTCCCTCCCTTCCGGCGCCAGGCGGCGCAGCGCGAGCGCGAACAGCGCGTCGGTGGCAAAGCCGATCAGGCCGATGAGCAGGATGCCCACGATCACCTTATCCGAGCGGGACAGCGCCTGCGCGTCCAGAATCATGTATCCCAGGCCGCTGGCCGCCGCGACCATCTCCGCCCCCACGATGGCGCGCCAGCTGTATCCCAGGCCGATGCGCATCCCCACCAGTATACTGGGCAGGGCCGCGGGCAGCCGAATCTTGAAAAACCGCTCCGCTCTTCCCATGCCCAGCGTCTCTCCCACCTCAATGAGCTTGGGATCGCATCCGGCCAGGCCCGAGTTGGTGTTGAGAAAGATGGGGAAAAAGGCGGTCAGCACGATGATGATGATTTTGCTCGTCTCCCCAATGCCGAACCAGAGGATCAGCAGGGGAATGAGGCTCATGGGCGGCACATGGCGCAAAAACTCCAATACGTGCCGGTAATAGGGATCTGCGCGCGGAAACAGTCCCGTCAGCACGCCCAGGGCAAAGGCCAGCGCAAAGGAGAGGAGAAAGCCGATGAGCACGCGCGAGAGGCTGGCCATGATGTTCCGGACCAACTCGCCGCTGGCCGCCATGCTCAGGAACGCCCGCCACACCCTTTCGGGTCCCGGCAACACATAGGTGGAAAAGAGCCCCGCGCCGCTGACCAGCGCCCAGACGACCAGCAGCGCCGCGAGCACCGCGAGCGACTTGCCTGCGTTCTTTGCCTTGTCCCTCATATGTACAGATCCCCCGATACGGCAAAGTGCTCCAACAGCACAAATGCCCCGGCGAAGCGCTCCAACGCCCTGGCATAGAGCGGGTCCGCCACCACCGCGTCGAACGCCTGAACGGCGTCGATGAAAGCGTCCTCGTCGGCAAAGGAGAGGTCTCCTTCCCGCGCGCAGTCCTTGTCCAGCAAAAACCACGTCCCCACCGTCACGTCCGCGTGCCCTTCCGCTTCCAGCTGTTCGCGCAGCGCGTTCGCCGCCATCTGCTGGTGAAGGATCAGGATGCGCGCGCCCTTGCGGCCGGAGAGCCGCTCCGCCGCGCGGTCAAAGGCCGCGCAGCGGGGGAAGTCCGTCTGATAGCGGATGCCGAACTGCGCCTCCATCTCCCGCGCCGCCGCAAGGCCCGAGGGGGAGACGACTCTGTTTTCCCGCACGCCGGCCAGGTTGCCCAAGCGCTCAACCGTGCAGGGGTCGCCGTAGAGGAAGGCGCTGGGGCCGTAATGCGCGCGCACCTGCTCGGGAGGGAGCAGGCCGAGCGTGTCCAAGGGCGTTGCGCCCAGCACGCCTATGGCCGCGTCCTGCGCATCCGTTCCAACCGCGCCCAGACGCCGTATGAGCTGTAAATACGCCTTGCGCTGTCCCTGATCGTAAAGGCCTATGCCGTCGGTATTCACTTCAAACGCGGTTCGCCCGGTCTCCCGCTCGATGCTGCGGCACAGCGCGCGCAGGTCCATGCCGATGACCGAGGAAACCGGCGTGCCAATCAGCGCGGTGAACGCATAGCCGCCCTGCGCCGCGGCGCCGAGCACCTTGCGCTGCAACGCGCCGTCTTTGCCCAGAATCGCGTCCAGGTCGCGCAGCGCCGCGCTCAGCAGCGCTCCCGATCCGCCGTAGAAGCGCGGCTCATCATACCCGCATACGTTACCGCTGCATCCGCCCGGATCGCACAGCACGGCAAGTCCGCCCATCTCATACAGCACGGCTGCCGCGCCCGAATAATCCGGCGCGAACGGCGCCAAATATTGAAAGAAACCCTTCATCGTTCCACCTTCTTTACGCGCTGTCTCGCTCTTCCCCAGGAGGGGCCTGGGGGTGTCGGGGGGCGGAGCGCCCCCGACATCAAGAAACCGGTGGCCGGCTTGGCCGGCCGCAGGTTGATTCCGCTTTGCCACGCGGCGCGTGAGCGCCGCGCTCCCGGGAGGTGTATGGGTTCCGGCGTGCCGGAACCCATACACCTCCCGGTCTATACCACCAGATACGATCCATGCATCTGCTCCCGATGGGGGAGAGGATGCGCGATGCACGCCTCGATCTCGCTTAGCAGTGCGGTCAGGCCGCTGAAACCGAAGGGCTGCCGCTCCATGTTCCAACACACGCTGGACGCCTTCGGCAGAAAGTATCCCGCATCCAGGCCGAGCGCCACATCCGCCGGGGGGAGCGGCGCGCCCTGCATGGAGGGATGTACGCCGGAATAGACGGGCAGATCCGGGCGCAGCGCCGCCAAGCGGCGCAGGATGGGCAGGTCCTGTCGGGAGAGGAGGTTGCGCAGGACAAAGGGCACTTCCAGTCCCGCCTCCAGCAAGGTCTCCGCGATCTCAAATGGGTTCCCGTTCACCGCCTCGCCCACGGCGATGCGCAGCCCCGCGTGCCGCGCGGCAAAGGCGGATAGGGCTTCCTTGGCGCGCGCCGCGTCGGCGGCAAAGTCCAGCGCCTTCCCCAGCGACCGCCCCAGCGCGTCCATCTGCTCTGCGGTCCGTTCAACGCCATGAGTGTGGGAGATTTCCACAAAGGGAATGCCCAACCGCCGCTCCAGATCCTTGGCGCTGGCCGCCGCCTGTGGATGCACCACGACGTTCAGCCGCGCGCGGGCGAGGGCCTGGTATTCGGCAAAGCTCCTGCACGCGCTCAACTGGCCAATTCTCGAGATTCCCGCCTGCTTTAGGAGCCGGGGCAGCTCGCTCTCCGCCTCCAACGGCGCGAAATTGCCCAGCAGGTTGACCTGACCGGGATCGGTCTTGGCGGGCAGGAGGAAGCGCATCACCGCCTGCTGCACTGAAACCATGGGCGCGTTCTTGCTCTCCCGCGCGATGGGGTCCATAAAGCAACCCGTTACCGGCACGCCGCAAGCGCGCTCCGCCTCCCGCGCCACCCGGTCGATGTCCGTGCCCAGCAGCGCGTCCACGCACGTCATGCAAAGGATCAGCGCCTTGGGGTGCGCGCGCTTTGCCGCCAGGGCGGCCGCCTCCGGGATGCGGCGCAGGTAAGCGCCCGTCACGACGTCGCGCTCGTCCATCTGCAAGTAAAAGATGCGCTCGTCAAAGCCCGTCTTGTTGCCGGTGATGGTGCCGTGCCTGCCGCAGCAGGAGGGAGCGACCAGCAGCATGGCCGACTCGGGCAGGAGCATGGCGGCGCGCTTGACGCCAAAGCCCGCCGCGCCCGGGCCGTTGAAATGCAGATGGCATCCCTGCGTCCGCGCGCCCGCCCGCAGAGGCTCTCGCGCCAGGAGTTCTTGTACCGTTGTCTGGGCCGGTTGCGTCATTGCGCCTCTCCTCCCTTCAATATCGCCTCGGCCAGGTTGAGATAGATGCGGCTGATGGGCGAGGAGGGATCGCCCTCCAGCACGGTCTTGCCCTGCTCTTCCCAATCCTGAATGGCCTGCGTGCGGGGAATGTCGCCCACAATGGGCACGCCCGCCCTAGCGGCCAGCGCCTCCACCTTCTCCCGCTCCCGCGCAACCTCGCGCCGGTTGAGGATGAGTCCGCGCACGCGCGCGTAGCCCCGGTCCTCAAAGTTGGCCACTGCCTGTAGGATGTTTTCCGCCGCGTAAAGGGACATTTTTTCGCCCGAGGTGACGATGTAGACGTCCTGGGCATACCCTTCGCGGATGGGCGCGGCAAACCCGCCGCAAACCACGTCCCCCAGCACATCGTAGAGCACCACGTCGGGCGCCAGCGCGCCGAAGGCGTCAAGGTCCTCCAACAGGTTGAACGTGGCGATGATGCCCCTGCCCGCACAGCCGATGCCCGGCGTGGGGCCGCCCGTCTCCAAGCAGAGCACACCGCGATACCCCACGCTGACGATGTCCTCCAGCGCGAGGTCGCGGTCCTGGTCCCGCATGGCGGAGAGCACCGGCAGGGCGGGCTTGCCGCCCAGCAAGTTGATGGTGGAATCCGCCTTGGGGTCGCAGCCGATCTGCATCACGCGCTTGCCAAGATGGGCCAGCGCGGCGGAGAGGTTGGAACAGGTGGTGGATTTGCCGATGCCACCCTTGCCGTAAATTGCGATTTTTCTCATGTCATTTGCCCCCAAATGTGTCCCAAACCAATGCCAGACGGCACGAAAAAAAGGACACTCCTTTTTTGCGCGCACGCCAAAAAAGAGTGTCCGATTCCATTCAATGCATTTGGACGGCTCTTCCCGCGCAGCGCGCTTTGCGGTCAGAAATCATGGTACAGGCAAGACGCTTTGCCGAAGGCCGCGGCCCGCGGGTGAGCGATCTTACACATCATCCTAGCACGCGGCGCGCCCGCTGTCAAGAAGCGCGCCGCGTCTGCCTTGTTTATACCCGCAACGGCGGGGAGTCAAACCAAACCTTGGAGCATATGGGTCAATTTGCCAAATAGCGGTCGCTCAGGACCTTGCTGCGGCGCGCGCATTCGGAGATGGCGATGGGGTGGAACCCGGGAATCGCGGAATACAGCGTGTCGTGCAAGGGCGCGGTCCACTTATCGGGAAGCGCGGAAGCGCCCAACTTCGCGCCCATGACGCTGCCCACCGTCGCGCCGTTGCAGTCCGTGTCCCAACCGCCCAACACGGCGGTGGTGATCGCCCGCTCGTAATCGTCGCCGGAGAAGAGCAGCACCGCGGCGCACAGGGCGGCGTTGTTGTTGGTGTGAACGGGATCGTAGTGCTCGAAGGCGTCCCAGAGGCGGTCCACCAGCGCTTCGGGGGAAGCAGAGGCTTCGGCAATGGAGATCGCCTGCCGCACATCCGCGGCCAAGCGGCAGTTTTCCGGAATCTGCGCCAGGCCCGCTTCGACAATGCAGCGGGCGTCGCGCTGGACAAAGGCCGCGGAGATCATCGCCGCGCAGAACATCGCCCCGTACACGCCGTTTTTGACGTGGGAGAGCGCCGCGTCACGATAGGCCAGCTCCGCCGCCTTTTCCGGGTCGCCCGCCGCGGCATAGGCGTAGGCGTCTACGCGGATCTGCGCGCCAATCCACTCCCGGTAGGGATTGCGGTGGGTGCGCACAAAGGAGAGAAAGCGCTCGGCATCGCCGCCTTCGGGCAATAGGTCGGGCATTTGGGCGAGGTTTAGATACGCCTGCCGCTCGGCGGTGCAGACCATGTTGTAGGGCAGGCAGTTCAGCCAAAGATTCGCCACGTCCAGGGTGGTAAAGTCCATGCCCTTTTCTTCCAGGAGCTTAATACCCAGCACCGTATAGCGGATGTCGTCGTCCGACTCCATAAAGGCGATGCGCTCCCGCTCGCTTTGGCCGCACCAGGGGGAAAGCGCAATGCCCAGCTCCTCTGCGGCGCGGGAGGCGTGCGGCGTATAGCCCGCGATGGGATAGGCGTCCGCGCCCTCAAACCAGCGCTTGACCAGCGCCCAGCCGCGCACGCCGTCCTGCCCGCCCATAAAGCAGCCGCTTTCCACCGGCTTGCCCAGGGCGCAGCCGCAGCTGCGGCCCAGCCACGCGCCGAGGAAGCGGTCGTAGTCGATGGGCGCGGCGGGCCTTGGCAGCGGCGCCTGCGCGGGGCGCGTTGCGCGGATGTCCGCGAGCGTCTCCGGCTCTGCAAAGGGAAAGTCCGCCCCGATGGGCAGGGCCATCAGCTCGTCATAGAGTGCGTTTAGCGCCGCGTCGTCCCGCGCGCGCTCCAGCTTTTCCGCAAAGCCGCTGATCTTACAACCCTCTTCGCCGCGCTGCTTGATCTCCATGCGCAAAAGTTCCCGAAGCGTCGTCCAACCGGCCATGTTCCATTCCTCCTAAACGGTGTTCTTGGGGAAACTACGCCCATTATAACCGCGTTTCCCCTCGTTGGCAAGAAGGGCTTGACAGAACTGTCTAATGCTGTTAGACTGTGATTGTCTAAAACGATTAGACAGATGTGCGGCAAAGGGGGAGCGGGAAGAATGGAGCCCTATAAACTGGGGGAGATGGAGCAGCAGTTTGCGGATCTGATCTGGGCGTGCGCGCCGGTGAGCATGCGCGCGCTGACCGACCAATGCGAGCGGGCCTTTGGGTGGAAGCGCACCACGACCTACACAATGCTCAAGCGGCTGTGCGGCCGAGGGCTGTTCGAGCGCAGGGACGGGCAGGTGACGGTGCTGATGAAGCGGGAGGAGTTCCAGGCGGCGCAGGGGGAGCAATTTATCAACGAGACCTTCGGCGGATCGCTGCCGCGGTTCCTGGCGGCGTTCACGCGGCGCAACCGGCTGACGGATTCCGAGGTTGCGGAGATTGAGCGCCTGATTGAGGCGCACAGAGAGGAGGGCGGAGCATGACGCTGGAAGCAGTGTTTTTGCAGGTGCTCAACATGAGCTTCACAGCGGGAGTGACGGCGCTGGTGGTGATGGCGGCGCGGCTGTTGCTGCGGCGCGCGCCCAGGGCGGCGCTCTTCGCGCTTTGGGGCGTGGTGCTCTTCCGGCTGGTGTGCCCCTTTACGCTGGAGAGCGCGATGAGCCTGCTGCCCGCGAACCCGCAGCCGATCAAAAGCGAGATCGTCTACGCGGCAAGGCCGCAGGTGCATACGGAGCTTCCGCTGGTGGACAATGCGGTGAGCGCCGGTCTGCCCGTGCCCAGGCCCGAGGCAAGCGTCAACCCCTTGCAGATTTGGACGGCGGCGGGAGCGTTGATATGGGTGCTGGGAATGGCGGGGATGGCGGCGCACAGCGCCCTTTCGCTCGCACGCCTAAAGCGCAGGCTGCGCGGGGCGCAGGGCGGGCAGGACCGCGTTTGGAGCGTACCGGGGCTGGAGACGGCCTTTGTGCTGGGCGCGGTCCGGCCGCGCATCTACCTGCCGGCGGAGCTCAACGAGCGGGAGAAGGAGTACATTCTGCTGCATGAGCGCACGCACATCCGGCGGGGCGACCACCTGTTTAAGCTGGCGGGGTATCTGGCGCTGTGCGTTCATTGGTTCAATCCGCTGGTCTGGGCGGCGTTCCTGCTCAGCGGGCGGGATATGGAGATGGCCTGTGACGAGGCGGTGATCCGGCAATTGGGCAATGAGGTGAAAAAGGCGTATTCCGTCTCGCTCCTCAATCTGGCCGCCGGGAGGCGCATCATGGCGGGCACGCCGCTGGCCTTTGGCGAAGGGGATACCAAGGGGCGCATTCGCAATGTTTTGCGCTTCCGCAAGCCCGCCGTGTGGGTCTCGGCCGCGGCGATTGCCGTGGTGGCGGCGCTGTGCCTGGGGCTGGCGCTCAATCGGCCCGAGCGAACGGCGCAGGTGCGGGTGGGCGGCCAGGTCTACCGCCAGCAGGGCACGAGCGTCGCCCATTTGCCGGCGGGCAGCACGGCGCTGGGCGCGCTGCAAGGCGTCGTCCCGGCAGGAAACGGCGCGCCGGAGCGCGATATGCAGGCCGTGAACCTGGAAGAGAGATATGTGGGATGCACGATCTACGAAAACGGCGTGGACCATCTTTATTTGGAGATGGAGGATGGCGCGTACCTCCCCTTTGCGCGCACGGAGGACGGCGCGGGCGGCTTTTCCATGACGGACGCGGAGCTTGCCCAAATGCTGAATCTGGACGGCGTGCGCGTATTTTGCGTCAGCGAACGAGCGGGTGGGCGCTATTTCGTGGGATTCTTTGCCGGCGAGGACGGCGCGAGCGAGCTGGGCGCGTGCGCCATCGCATGGGAAAACGGGCGGATGGTCCTTCAGGACCGGGTGCTGTGCCCGGGCGTGGGCCGTGAGGGGCAGTGCGTCGCCGTGGGCAGCCTCAACGCCTTTGGCGCGCGCTACGACGTGGTGCTCAGCAACAGAGCGGACCTTTACCGCATCCAGCGCGTGGCGGACGGCGAAAAGGTCACGGCGGATACAGGGGGCGCCGCGCCCGACCTTGCGGTGCTGGACGTGCCGGAGAATGGATACAAGGAGGCGCGGTTTACCTTCTACGACGCCCAGGGAGGGCGCTTGGACGAGGCGTTTACCACCCGCCAGGCGGTGGGCGCGAACGCGCGCATCCTGGAAGTGGATGGGGAGAACAACGCCCTGAATGTGCAGCTCTTGGACCGGGACGAGCAAGGGCGCACCGCGCGCGTGGCGCTGGACAATGCCCAAATCCTGTGGATGAACGGGGATACGGCGTACACAATGGGCATTGGCGCGCTCAGCGCGGGGCAGGAGATCGCAATGGACTATGGCGCGGAGGAAGCATCCACCAACACGATCGTCGCCAGTCGCGTGCAGATCCTCAGCGGCGGGGAATTTGCCGTGGTGGAGAGCGTGGCCAGGCTGCAATACGGCCGAGTGACGCAGGAGGAGATCCACCTCTCCCCGGCGCGGCAGGAGTACGCCCTTGGGTTGGTGCTGCGCGCGCAGGCCAGTTCCGCCGCGTGGGAAGGCATGGACATCGCCGGGCTGGAGGAGTGCTTCCGCATCGTCGTTCGATACGCCGGGGAAGAAGAGGCGCAGCAGCACTACGCCTATTTCCTGCCCGAGGGCATCGCGGTGTTGCAGCATGGGGTCTACACCATCCTGCCGGAGGAGGACTGGGCCATGCTGTGCTCTTGGATGGACTCCTGGAAGGGCGAGGAGGAGAGGCCCGGCGTGTGGAACGCGGTCCGGTTGTCCTCGGGGACACAGGTGGCGGCGCTCTCCCCGCTGCAAGGCGAGGCGCGGGAGCTCGTGCGGGAGATCATCGCCTCGAGCGAGCTTAAGGCCGCCCGGGAGGCGGGCGTTGACGTGAACGCGCTGGCGGAGTGCTATGCGCTCCAGGAAAAGCGGCTGGACGGCAATTCCCGCGTCTGCTATGCGTACCGAGAAGGCGGGCAGGCAAAGCTCCAATGGGGCGAGGACGGGCGCCGCACCGCGCTTTCGGAGGGAGAGTACGCGCGGATTGCCGCGCTGTTTGCCCCGGAGGAGAGCATAGAACTGGACATGGATGGCGACGGCAAGGCGGAACGGGCCTATTGGCGGGAAAACAAGCCCGGGTCCTATGGCTATGGCCTGAGCCTGATGGTGGAAAGCGACGGCGCGGTGCGCGTCTTTGCGGTGGAGGCCCAATTCCCCTACCTGCTCGCCGCGGCGGACGTGACCGGGGACGGCCGCCAGGAGCTGATCTACATGGCGGATACCGGCGGCGTGGGCGGCGCGGGCTGCTATGAGGCGGGAGTGCTTCGCCTGCAAGACGGGGCGCTCGTCCCCCTGCCCCTCCCTCGCACACAAGAGGATGGCGACGCCTGGAGCACGGGATACCGCTTCCAAGTGCGGTACGTGGACGGCTTTGCGCGGCGCGTGACCGGCGACAAGCTGGACGTGACCGTGCCGCTGCGTGAGGAGGAGAAGAGCTGGGCGGTGGAATACGGCGTCTTTGACCGCAATGGCCGGGCGAAATCGGATATGCCCAGCGCGCAGGACGGCATTTGCCATATGGAGATCGTGCCCCAGGGGCGCGGAGCCAGCGCGCTGCGCATTTACCAATACCTGTGGATGGACGGGCATTCCGACGGCCAAGGATATGGCGCGTCCCTCATTCGGTGGAACGGCGAGGCGTTCGAGCTGGTGGAGCAGTCCTGGGCGGAAGAGTGGCCCGAGGCATGAGCAAAAAACCGAACCCCCGCAAGCCAAAGGGCTTGCGGGGGTTCGGTTTTTACGGGTCGATTGCATCCTCGGTCCCGGCCGGCGCGCTGCCCCGCAGGGCGTGCGCTTTGATCTTTTCGAAGGTTTCGTCGCTCAAGTCGTGCTCGATCTTGCAGGCGTCCGCTGCCGCCGTTTCCCGGCTCACGCCCAGCGCCACCAGAAAGCGCGTGAGCAGGTCGTGCCGGTTATAGATGCGCTGCGCGATGCGCTGGCCCGAGGGCTTCAGGGTGATGAACCCCTCCGCGTCTACGTCGATATAGCCGTTTTCACGCAGGCGCTTCATGGCGATGCTCACGCTGGGCTTGGAATAGCCCATTTCGTTGACAATATCGATGGAGCGCACCTGCCCTAGCCGCTCCCTGAGAATCAAAATGGTCTCCAGATAGTCCTCCGCGGATTCGTGAATCTGCATGCGCCGCCCCCCTTTCTTTCCATGCGGAAACGATACGAACTCAAGCGTAACATAAGTTATGCGGTTTTGCAACCGAAGAAGGGGTTGACAGCGGGAAAGGCGAGTGGTAAACTATGGTTGCTCGGGGTTAGTCAAAGCTAACCCGTTGTTTTCCATCGTTGGTTAGTTAAAACTAACTTAGGCGGGAGGTGAAGAGGGAATGCCCCTGACCATGGCAAAGGCGGGAGAGACCGTGGTGATCCGCAAAATTATGGGGCGGGACGAAGTGCGCCAGCACTTGGCGGAGCTCGGGTTTGCGGTGGACGGAAAGGTGACGGTGGTCAATCAAATCGCCGGAAACCTGATCTTAAAGGTGAAGGATAGCCGCGTGGCGCTGGATCGGAACATGGCGATGCGAATCCTGATTTGAAAAAAGGAGGAAGAGCGGATGAGGACCTTGAAGGAGGCCAAGGTTGGCCAGACGGTAGTGGTGAAGCGAATCGGCGGGGAGGGGCCCGTCAAGCGCCGCATCATGGACATGGGCATCACAAAGGGCGTAGAGATTCAGGTGCGAAAGGTGGCCCCGCTGGGCGACCCCATGGAGCTCAACCTGAGGGGATACGAACTGAGCGTGCGCAAGGCGGACGCCGCGATGATCGAGATTGGCTGAAGAGGGCAGTTTTTTCTGGCACTTGAGTTAGCTTAGACAAACCTTGTGGGAGGAGCGGAGCTATGGACATCAGAATCGCCCTGGCGGGCAATCCCAACTGTGGCAAGACCACGCTGTTTAACGACCTGACGGGCAGCGCCCAATACGTGGGCAATTGGCCGGGCGTGACGGTGGAGCGGAAGGAAGGGCGCCTGAAGGGGCGCAGGGACGTCGTCATAGAGGACTTACCGGGCATCTACTCCCTTTCGCCTTATACCCTGGAGGAAGTGGTGGCGCGCGGATACCTGGTGAAGGAGCGCCCGGACGCGATCCTCAACATTGTGGACGGCACCAACATCGAGCGCAACCTCTACCTAACTACCCAGCTCATGGAGCTGGGCATCCCGGTGGTGGTGGCGGTGAACATGATGGACCTGGTCCAAAAGAACGGCGACGCGATCAGCTTGGATAAGCTGGGGCAGATGCTGGGGTGCGAGGTCGTGACGATGAGCGCGCTCAAGGGCCAGGGCAGCGTGGAGGCGGCGCTGCGGGCGGTCAAGGCCGCGCAGGAGAAGAAGGAGGCGGCGCTGCCCAACGTCTTTACCGGCAGTGTGGAACGCGCGATAGCGCACATTGAGGAGTCCATCGCGGAGGTGGTGGACAAGAGGAGCCTGCGCTGGCACGCCGTCAAGCTCTTTGAGCGCGACAGGAAGGAGAGGGAGGCGCTGGATCTAAGCCCGGCCCTAAAGGAGCGCCTGGAAGCGCACATCGCGAAATGCGAAGAGGAGCTGGACGACGATGCGGAGAGCATCATCACCAACCAAAGATACGCCTATATCCGCAGGGTGGTGGAGCGTGCCGTGCGCAAGAGGGCTGCCGGGCACGCGCTCACCGCGTCCGACCGCATCGACCGCGTCGTGACCAACCGCTTGCTCGCCCTGCCCATTTTCGCGGCGGTGATGGCCTTTGTCTACTGGGTTTCCATCAGCACCGTGGGCGACTGGGTGACGGGATGGACCAACGACGTGCTCTTTGGGGAGATGATCTGCGGCAACCTCAGGGCCTTTATGGAGGGCGCGGGCTGCGCGCCCTGGCTGACGGGCTTGGTGGCGGATGGCATCGTGGGCGGCGTCGGCTCAGTGATCGGGTTTGTGCCCCAGATGCTGATCCTGTTTTTGATGCTCTCCATCTTGGAGGACGTGGGGTACATGGCGCGCGTGGCGTTCATCATGGATCGGATCTTCCGCAAGTTCGGCCTTTCGGGCAAGAGCTTTATCCCCATGCTGATCTCCTCGGGCTGCGGCGTGCCCGGCGTGATGGCCTCGCGCACCATTGAAAACGACCGCGACCGCAAGATGACGGTGATGACCACTTGCTTCATCCCCTGCGGCGCCAAGATGCCCATCATCGGCCTGTTTGCCGGCGCGCTCTTTGGCGGCAGCGGGCTGGTGGCGACCTCCGCCTACTTTATCGGCGTGGCGGCGGTCATCCTTTCGGGCATTCTGCTGAAGAAGACCAAGCTCTTTGCGGGCGACCCCGCGCCCTTTGTCATGGAGCTGCCCGCCTACCACGTGCCGGCGGCCGCCAACGTCCTGCGCTCTACGTGGGAGCGCGGATGGAGCTTTATCAAGCGGGCGGGAACTGTCATCTTGGCCTCAGCGGTGATCCTGTGGTTCTTGCAGAGCTTTGGGGTTGTGGACGGCGCGCTCCAAATGGTGGAGGACAACAACACGAGCCTGTTGGCGGCCATCGGCAATGTGGTGGCGCCCCTGTTCGCCCCTCTCGGCTTTGGGAGCTGGAAGGCGGCCGTGGCGACCTTTACCGGGTTGATCGCCAAGGAGAATGTAGTGGGCACCTTCGGCGTTCTGTACGGCTTTGCCGAGGTGGCTGAGGACGGCGCGGAGATCTGGAGCCTGCTGGCGCAGGATTTCACCCAGCTGACGGCCTATAGCTTTATGATCTTCAACCTCTTGTGCGCGCCGTGCTTTGCGGCCATGGGCGCGATCAAGCGCGAGATGAACAGCGCTAAATGGACCTTCACCGCCATCGGGTATATGTGCGGCTTTGCCTACGCCGCCTCGTTGATCGTCTATCAGCTGGGGATGCTGTTGCATGGCGGCGGCTTTACGGTGGGCACGGCGGCGGCGGTGCTGGCGCTGGCCGCGCTGGTTTACCTGGTGGTCAGAAAAAACAGGCACGGCCGTGCTGCCGGGGCCGCAACATCTGTGCGCGCGGCCTCGCTTGAATAGGGAACGGGGAAAGGAGGTTGGCCTTATGCTTGCGTACCTTGCGGAAAACCTGCCCACGATCATCGGCGCGGGAATTGTGGTGGCGGTGCTGGCGCTCATCGGCGTGAAGCTGGTGCGCGACCACCGGCGGCACAGGGGCGGCTGTGCCTGTGGCTGCGACGGGTGCCCGAACGCCGGCGCCTGCCACCCCAAGTGAGCGGGCGGCTGACGCTGGCGCAGGCGAGGTATCTCAACGCCATCCAGTCCATCGCGCAGGCCGGCGGCGCAGTGCGGTCGGCGGATGTGGCCAGGAGCCTGGGCGTCTCCCGGCCCTCGGTGGCGCGGATGCTGCGCGTGCTGACACAGGAGGGCTGGACCCTCAAGGCGCCATACGGCAGGGTCGAGCTGACCCCGGAGGGGGAGCGCGCCGCCGCGCTGTGCCGCGAAAGGCTGGCGCGCCTGGACGAGCTCATGCAGAGCTTGCTTTGGACGGGGCTTGGGGATGGATAGACAGGGCTCCCGAGGGCGGATTTGCCTTCGGGAGCCCTGTCTTTTTTGAGAGGAGCGCGGATTCGCCCGGCGCGGGCGTTTGACTTTGACGCGGTGCGGCGCTTGGTATATAATAGAACGGAATTCGGGATAACCGAAGTGACAGAAAGGGAGATGGATTATCAATGAAGATCGTGCTGTTGGAATCGCTGGGCATTTCCAAGGAATTGCTCGCCTCCTACGCGGACAAGCTGACCGCCCAGGGGCATGAATTTGAAGCCTATGACCGCGACATGGACCCGGCGGTGCAAATCGCCCGCGCCAAGGATGCGGACGTCATTATGATCGCCAATATGCCGCTGCGCGGCGAAGTGATCCGCGCCTGCAAGAACCTCAAGTTCATCGACGTGGCCTTTACGGGCGTGGACCATGTGGACCTGGACGCCGCAAAGGAGATGGGCGTGAAGGTCTCCAACGCCTCGGGATATTCCACCCAGGCGGTGGCGGAGCTGGCGCTGGGCATGATGCTCTCGCTGCTGCGCAACGTTCCCCAGGTGGAGGCGCGCTGCCGCCAGGGAAGCACCAAGGACGGCCTGGTGGGCTCTGAGCTCAAGGGCAAGACCGTGGGCATCGTGGGCGCGGGCGCCATTGGGCAGAACACCGCGCGGCTGGCCAAGGCCTTCGGCTGCCGCGTCATCGCCTACAACCACCGGCCCAAGAAGGTGGAGGAGGGCTTGATGGAGTTTGTGGACCTGGATACGCTGACCAAGGAAGCGGATATCATCTCCCTGAACTGCCCGCTGACGCCGGAAACCCGCGGCATGTTCGGCAAGGAGCGCATCGCCATGATGAAGCGCAGCGCCCTGCTCATCAACGTGGCCCGCGGCCCCGTGGTGGACTCCCAGGCCCTGGCCGACGCCCTCAACGAGGGGCGCATCGCGGGCGCGGGCATCGACGTCTTTGAGATCGAGCCGCCGCTGGATACCGCGCATCCGCTGCTTCACACCCCCAATACCATCGTCACGCCGCACGTGGCCTTTGCCTCCAAGGAGTCCATGGCCCTGCGCGCGGAGATCGTCTTTGACAGCTTGGATCAGTTCATGGCGGGGCGGCAGATCAACGTCATTCTGTGATGCGCGTCGTGCGCGGCCGCTGCCGGCTGTGAAAAAAAGGAGGGGCTTGGCCCCTCCTTCGTATTTTCGGAAAGGATGGGCAAGCCGATGCCGATTGTAAAGGGACTGGAGTGGACGTTTGACACAGAGGCCGAGCGGTATGAAAAATGGCGGCCGGGGTACGCGCAGAAGCTGTACCGGGACATCTTCGCCTACATTCCCCTGGGGGAGGACAGCCGCGCCGTGGAGGTGGGCATCGGGGGAGGCCAGGCCACGCGCCCCATTTTGCAGACCGGGTGCAAGGTCACGGCCGTGGAGCGCGGCGCCAACTTTGTGGATCTTTGCCGGCGCAAGTTCCAGGCGTATCCCAATTTCTCGGCGGTTACGGCGAAATTTGAGGACTGGGACGGCGGGGCTGAGACGTGCGACTTGGTGTACTCCGCGTCGGCGTTCCATTGGGTTCCGGAGGAGATTGGTTACCGCAAGGTGTTCTACCTGCTCAAGCCCGGCGGGGCCTTCGCGCGGTTTGCCAACCATCCTTATAAGGACAAGGGCAGGCCGGAGATCCACGAGGCGCTGCAAAGAATCTACGCCGTATACATGCCCGGCAGCTCGCCGGACGCGGAATACGGCTGGGAAGATGCGCAGCGGCGCGCGGACCTGGCCCGCAAGTACGGGTTTACCGACATTGACTGCGCGCTGTACCACAGGACCAGGACCTTCACCGCGGGGGAATACGTGCAGCTGCTGGGCACGTATTCGGACCACATCGCCATTGAGGAGGAGACGCGCAAGCGCTTCTTTGCGCAGATCGAAGAGGCGATTGAAGCGCTGGGCGGGCAGATCACCCTCTATGACACGATGGATTTGCAGCTGGCCAGAAAGCCGTGAGCCTTGCGCGATAGGGGGCGCAGAGCCGGCAAAGGCGCGCTTCCCCCAAAGATAAGGACAAGGCAAACCTTCGGGTTTGCCTTGTCCTGGGCTGCCGGAAAAGCTCCTTTAGATCTCCATCTCCAATTCAGATAGCTGCGGCGTAATCGCGTTGGCTTTTCCCGTCATGTGAAAACCGTATCTGGCATACAGCGCCTGCGCCCTTTTGTTGTTATCCAGCACCCACAAGCAAGGTCTCCCGTTGCACTTTTCCATCGCAAAAAGAAGTAACTGAGTGCCATATCCCTTGTTTTGTTGGGACGGAAGAACATATAGGTGTTCAATCATACGATCTTGGACCGAGACGATTCCGACGGGGATTTCCTTTACGAGCATATACAGCTGTTTTCCCTCTCGCAGTTCCTGTTCCAGAAAGCTCTTTTGATGCGCGGCGGTATGCTGCTTGACAAATTCTTCGCTGCAAAATGCGCGGTGCGAGTCCTGCCATGATTCCGCATGGATCTGCGCAGCGGATAATAGATTTTCCTCATTGACCCTGACAATCATCTGAACAGCCCTTCTTCCATGAGTCCCGATTTGCCGACAAAGCGATTATATGCCAACGCCCGCACAAAAGCAATTGCTTTTGTGCGGGCGTTGACTTCGCTTTATGTGTAAAGAGGGGGTTAGAGCACATGTGTGCCGGGTTCCAGCTCGACGGTCTTTCCGCCTATGCGCGCGCAGGCGGTGCAGCCCTGGGGCACGGTGAAGGTATAGCGGATGCTGCCGTCCCCATCGTAGGCCCAGGCGGATGCCACCAATCCGCGCTCGGTTTGAATGGAGGCGGAGACGCGGCCCATCCGCACGTCGGGCTGGGGCGCAAAGACAATGCGGCGGAAGCCGGGGTTCTCAGGGTCGGGCTGGATGCCGGCGCAGACGTTGAACAGCCACTCGCCCACCGCGCCGTAGGCGTAGTGGTTGAAGCTGTTCATATCCGGCGACCACATGGAGCCATCCGCCTTGAGGCCGTCCCAATGCTCCCACATGGTGGTGGCGCCCAGCGTCACCGGGAAGAGCCAGGAGGGGAACTCCTTTTGCAGCAGAAGGGTATAGGCTAGGTCGGTATAGCCGTTTTCCGAAAGCGCGCGCAGCAGATAGGGCGTGCCCACAAAGCCCGTTTGCAGGCGGTCGCCGTTTTCGCGGATCTTTTGGGCCAGGCGCGCGGCAAAGGGGGCCTTATCCTCCACAAGGTCAAAGGCGAGGGCAAGCGCATAAGCGGTCTGGGTGTCGCTGGTCAGGCGGCCGTCGGCGGCGACATAGCGGGCCTGCCACGCGGCGCGGACGCTCGAGAGCAGAGAAGCGTATTCCGACATGTCCTTGCCCAGGGCGCGGCCCATCTTGATCAGATTGCCGGTGGACAGCGCGAAGAACGCGCCCGCGATCAGGCTCTCGTCCGTGGAGCCCTTATAGCTGCACTCGGGCGCGTCCAGGCCCAGCCAGTCGCCAAAGTGGGTTCCGTCCAGCCAGAGGAACTCGCTGCTGCCCGCGCGGTGCATGTAGTCCACCCATTTGCGGGCGGAATCGAACTGATCGGTGAGGAAGTGCAGCTGGCCGTAGGTTAGGTACAGCTGCCAGGGCACGATGGTGCAAACGTCCGCCCAGGCGGCGGAGGCCACGGCCTCCGGCCCCAAAACGTTGGGGATGACGTGGGGGATGCGCCCCTGCGCGTCCTGGGCGGCGTTCAGGTCGTGCAGCCACTTGGTGAAGAACCGGTCCACGCGGAAGTTGTAGGACGCGGTGCGGGCAAAGACCTGCGCGTCTCCGGTCCAGCCCAGGCGCTCATCGCGCTGCGGGCAATCGGTGGGCACGTCCAGGAAGTTGCCGCGCTGGCCCCAGAGGATGTTTTGATAGAGCTGGTTGACCAGGTCCACGCCGCAGGTAAAGCGGCCCGTTTGCTCCATGGCGGAATGCACCACAACCGCGGTAAAGTCCTGCGCAGACATGCATTGGGGGCACTGGTCCAGGCGCACGTAGCGGAAGCCCTGGAAGGAGAAGGTGGGCGCATACTCTATCTCGCCCTCGCCGTTTAGGGTTAGAAGGATGCTGTTCTTGGCCGAGCGCATGTTTTCGGTGTAGAAGTTGCCCTCGCGGTCCAGCACCTCGGCAAAGGAGAGCTGCACTTGTTCGCCCCTGGCTCCGCGCGCGCGCATGCGGACATAGCCCGTCAGGTTCTGGCCAAAGTCCAGAACGCGCTCGCCCTTTGGCGTGGTCAATTCTTGGGCGGGAGAGAGCGTGAGCATCTCACGAACCTCCTCGCCCTCCTGCGGGATGAGGATGGAGCGGTCCAGGTCCAGCACCTTAGCGGGGCCGAGATCGCGGCTGGGCGCGCAGAGATCCACCGTTTCCCCGTCGTAGAGGGAGGAGGAGAGGATGGGCGTGGTGGCCGCGCGCCAGGAGGCGTCGGTGAGGATGTTTTCACACCGGCCGTCCTCGTACTCCAATTGCAGGGCGGCAATCAGCGCGGTGCGCCGGCGCGCCTTCTGGCCGTCCCAGCCCATGCGGCCGCCCCACCAGCCCTCGCCCACCATGACGGTCAGCACGCTGCCCTCCGCCGCTTGGGCAGTGACGTCATAGGTTTGGAATTGCAGGCGGCTGTCGTACTCGGTCCAACCGGGGGCGAAGACAAAGCGGCCCACGCGCGCGCCGTCGATGGCCGCGGCGTACATCCCCAGCGCGCTGATGTGCAGCAGCGCGCGGCGGAGCGGGCCCTTGAGGGAAAGGGGGCGGATAAAACAGGGAACCACTGTGCCGATGTCCTGGGGCGCGGAGATGAAAGCGGCCTGTTGAATGAGATGCGTCATTAAATGGACCCTCCCTAAATGTTCATAGGTTGTGCAAGAAAGATGTGGGACCGGCTTGATTATAGCATTGAGAAACGGACAGCACAAGCGCAATCAAAGAGAATTGCAAGAGGACATTTATCAAGGGAGATTTTATCGAAAAGGAGCAGTGCCCATAAAGCACTGCCCCCAGACGTCGATGTTCAATTACACGGTTCTATATCTCGGCTGATGATGCTCCCTGTCTCGGCATTGATTTCGTATTCATACTCCATAGAACCGGCATAAAACTCCACTTCGTATTCCAACCTGCCGTCATCCCGATCTAATTTGGCCTTTTTGAAGACCGCGTCACTCGCGCTGATCCTGGCGTCCTCCAAGGCAATCTCCTTGGCCCGATCGGCAGAAATTGTTTCGTTGCCGGCAGAGCCACCGGAAGCAACTGTGGACGCAATATCTCGGCTGATGATGCTCCCCGTCTCGGCATTGATTTCATACTCATACTCCAAAGAACCGGCATAAAACTCCACTTCGTATTCCAACCTGCCGTCATCCCGGTCTAATTTGGCCTTTTTGAAGACCGCGTCATTCGCGCTGATCCTGGCGTCCTCCAAGGCAATCTCCTTGGCCCGATCGGCAGAAAT
>CAOKIU010000009.1 GCA_948468595.1 uncultured Christensenella sp. | reverse complement strand
CGTTTCGTCTTCTTCTGTTCTTCTCTTCCTTATGTATCGTTTTCAAGGTCCGCTCCGCTGCCTCGCTCGCTTCCACGCTCTCGCGCTCCCGCTCGCTGACAGCTAGGTTATAATAACACACCCTATCGCTGCTGTCAATAGTATTTTTGAAACTTTTTTCAACTTTTTGCTCTCTTTTTGTTTCCCGCGTCGAAAAACCCCGAAATCCGGGAAAAAATGGGAGCGAGAAAATTCTCGCTCCCATAGGTTATCCAATTTGCGGCAACTCATCCGCAGAATCTGTATTCTCTCCGGTAAACTGCTCCAATTCGTCCAGCCAAGCCGGCCGCTCCTCCTTGGTCTGCTGGCCGAGCCAGGCAATCATCTTCAGCGCATACTCGGTATTCTCCGAATAGGAAGTGCAGGCGATGTAGAGGTCGCGGGTATCCACGCCCTGGGACAGCATTCCGTAAAGCCGCGCGGCGGAAACTCCGTAGACATGCTCCTCCCCGTCCGTATCCTCGGCCACAAAGGTGCCTGCGGCGATCTCCTCCTCGCTAAAGAGGCCGTGCAGCGCGCCGCCTTCGGCCACCTCGTCATCCAATGGCTTGAAGGCCTCAATGGAGGCAAACCCCTTGAGCAGCTCTTTGTTGAGCAGGTAAACATCTCCCTCGCCAACCGCGATCACCACTTGGAGCTTGGTAAAACCGCTGTAATCCCCCTCGCCGGCAAAGCTCAGGGGGATGTTGTCAAAGGTGATCAGTTCCATCTCCGGGAACTGCTCGTAAGCCTTTTGCTCGTAATACTCCAGCACGGTTTCGGAGACGTAGTCCCCCGCCAGCGTGACCTGGATGGTCTTATCCTTTGGCGGCACATACTGGGTGGCGCTATAGGCCATCTGCCAGCCAAAGAGCATCAGCGCCACCAGGAGCGCATAGGCCCACCAGCTGTAGGTGAAGTGCTGAAGAACGTTTTCCTTTTTTAATCGGGTGCGGATCATCGTCGCGCCTCTTTTCTTTTTAAGCGCGAGGCTTCATCGTCGGGAAGAGAAGCACGTCGCGGATGGAAGCGGAATCGGTCAGCAGCATCACCAGGCGGTCCAGGCCAAATCCCAATCCGCCCGTGGGAGGCAGGCCGTACTCAAGGGCGGTGATGTAGTCGTCATCCACCTGCGCCGTGCAGGCGGGATTTTCCGCCTTTTTCGCGGCGACCTGGCGCTCAAACCGCTCCTTCTGGTCGATGGGGTCGTTCAATTCGCTGAATGCGTTGCCGTATTCGCAGCCGCAAATAAAGAACTCAAACCGCTCGGTAAAGGCAGGCTGATCGGCCTTGCGCTTGGCCAGCGGGCTGTTTTCCACCGGATAATCGTAGATAAACGTGGGCTGCACGAGCTTATCCTCCACAAAGGCGTCAAACAGCTCGATGAGCACCGTGCCCTTGGTGGCGTCGGCGGGAACCTCCACGTGCTTTTCCTTGGCCACAGCGCGCGCGTCTTCATCCGTCTTCCAGTCGTAATAGTCGCATCCCGCGTATTTTTTGACGGCCTCGGCCATGGTCAGGCGCTCCCACGAGCCCATATCGATCTCCACGCCCTGATAGGTGATGCGCGTACCGCCGCAGATCGTCTTCGCCAGGTGGGTGTAGAGCTCCTCCACCAGGTCCATCATGCCCTTGTAATCGGTATACGCCTGGTAAAGCTCCACCGAGGTGAACTCCGGGTTGTGGCGCGTATCCATTCCCTCGTTGCGGAAAATACGCCCCACCTCGTAGACGCGCTCCATGCCGCCCACCACCAGGCGCTTTAAGCACAGCTCCGTCTCGATGCGCAGGTACATATCCATATCCAGCGTATTGTGGTGCGTCACAAACGGACGCGCGGAGGCGCCGATCTCGATGGGCAGCAGGATGGGGGTATCCACCTCCAGGAAACCCTTGCCGTCCAAATAGGCGCGAATCTCGCTCAGGATGCGGCTGCGCTTGACAAAGACATCCTTGACCTCCGGGTTCATAAACAGGTCCACGTACCGCTGGCGGTAGCGCAGGTCGTTGTCCTTGAGTCCGTGATACTTTTCCGGCATGGGCAGCAGCGACTTGGAGAGCAGCGTGATTTGCGTCGCGTGCACGGAGATCTCGCCCGTCTTGGTGCGGAAGGCTGTGCCCTTAACGCCGATGATATCTCCTATATCCCAGGTCTTGAAGGCCGCGTAGAGCGCCTCGCCCACGTCGTCGCGGCGCACATAAGCCTGGATGCGCCCCGCTCCGTCCTGCACATGAACAAAGGAAGCCTTCCCCATGATGCGCCGGGACATCACGCGCCCGGCAATCGAGACCTCCTGCCCTTCCAATTCATCGAAATTCTCCGCGATCTGGGCGGAAAAGTGGGTGCGGTCATAGCTGGTGATGCAGTAGGGATCGCTGCCCGCGTCCTTGAGGGCCTGGAGCTTTTCGCGGCGAATGCGGGACTGCTCGCTGAGCTGCTCCTGGGTCAGCTCCTCCTGCGGCCGGGACTGTGTGTTGTCTGCCATGTCATCTTCACTCTTTCTGTCTTCTATCTGGAAATGCGCTCGATGCGCAGGGTGAGCACGCCGTTGGGCGCGGTGACCTGCACGCTGTCGCCCACGCGCTTGCCCGCGAGCGCCGCGCCGATGGGGGATTCCTGCGAAATCTTGCCCTTAAAGGGATCGGCTTCCGAGGAGCCGACAAGGCTATAGACCTGCTCCTTTTTGCGCGTCTCGTTGTAGACGGTGACGGTGGAGCCCACGGTCACCACATCGCTGGGAAGATCCTCCTCGCGGATGACCTGCGCGTTGCTCAGGATGTTTTCCAGCTCCTGGATGCGGCCCTCCATAAATGCCTGTTCCTTGCGCGCCTCATCGTATTCGGCGTTCTCCGAAAGGTCGCCAAAGGAGCGGGCCACCTTGATCTTCTCGGCCACTTCGCCGCGCTTGACGCTTCTTAAATAGTCCAGCTCTTCCTCCATCTTCTTGATGCCTTCGGCGGTGAAGAACTTGACGTCGTTGCCATTGTTCGCCATGAAATTGCCTCCTAAAATAATAATCAAGCAAGCCCACTATCCGCCTCTTGTGCCGAAGCGAATCGTGCGCCGCCCGCTTATTTCAATTGTCTGCTAGACATTATAAGGGAAGCGGCCGTCCCTGTCAACATCCAACGCCCGGCCGAGAAAAACTTTCGTCCTTTTCTTTAAAAAACATGTGCGCTGCGCGCGGGCGCGTTGTATAATGGAAGCGGGCCGCGCCTGCGGCGCCCATTTTCTACTCAAAAGAAATCCGGAGGGACAACAGCATTATGCCCAAAGCCTATCTAAAGCCCACCCGCGAGCGCCGCGTGGAAACCGGCCATCCCTGGGTATTCCGCAGCGATATTGACCGCGTGGAGACCAGCGCCGCTCCCGGCGACGTGGTGGACCTGCACGCCGCGCGCGGCAAGTTCCTGGGCCGCGCCTACTATAATCCCGCCTCCATGATCACCCTTAGGATGCTCACGCGCCGGGACGAGCCCATTGACCGCGACTTTTTCTACGCGCGCGTCCGGCGCGCCTACGACTATCGCGCCGCGTTCTGCGACCTCAATTCCTGCCGCCTGATCTACGGCGAGAGCGACTTTTTGCCGGCGCTGATTGTGGATAAGTTTGCCGACATCTGCGTGATGCAGTCGCTTTCCCTGGGCATCGACCGCTACAAGGACATTCTGTGCGATGCGATCATGGACATTACGGGCTGCCGCGGCATTTACCAGCGGGACGACGTGCCTGTGCGCGAATTGGAGGGGCTCAAGCAGGAGACCGGCTTCCTGCGCGGTCAATTCCCCACCACGGTGGAAATGCGGGAAAACGGCGTCCGCTTCCTGGTAGATGTCGCGCACGGCCAAAAGACGGGCTTCTTCCTGGATCAAAAGGAGAACCGCGCCTCCTTGGCGCCCCTTGTCCAGGGCAAGGAGGTGCTGGATTGCTTCACGCACACCGGCTCCTTTGCGCTGCACGCTGCCAAGTACGGCGCGGCGCATGTGACCGGGGTGGACATCTCCGAAGATGCCTGCGCCATCGCCCGCCGCAACGCGGAGCTCAACCAACTGAACAACGTGGACTTTGTCGCGGAGAATGCCTTTGACCTGCTGCGCCGCAGTTACGACGAGAAAAAGCGCTACGACGTGATCATCCTGGACCCGCCGGCCTTCACCAAGACGCGCCAGGCCGTGGACGGCGCGCTGCGCGGCTATAAGGAGATCAACCTGCGCGCCATGAAGATGCTGCCCGAGGGCGGCATGCTGGTCACCTGCTCCTGTTCCCAGCACGTCTCCCCGCAGGCCTTTACCGACATGCTGCTCTCCGCCGCCCGCGACGCCCACCGCCAGCTGCGCTTGGTGGAGTCGCGCACCCAGGGGCGCGACCACCCCATCCTGCCCGCCGCGCCGGAGACGCAGTATCTAAAGTTCATGGTGTTGCAGGTGTTCTGACGCCCCGCGGCCTACAAAGGAGGCTCCACAATGCTGAACCTATACGATGTCTTCCTCGCGGTGGCGCGCGCGCTCGCGTCGCAGCTCGGCGTCACGCCGCTCTTGTTTGGTTCGCTGGGCCTGAGTCTTCGCCTGCACGTGGACCTACAGCCGGACGATATTGACGTGCTTGTGCCGGAAGCGTATCTGGCGGACCTGTGGCCCTCCCTCCAGGCCCTGATGGAGCGCCTTGGCTTTGCCCTGATTGACCTGCACGAGCATGCCTTTGCGCGGGAGGGCGTCCATTTGGCCTATGCCAGCCTGGAAAGCCTCGAGCCATTTGCCGGCGTCGAATGCGCCGCCATCCCGATGGTGCAGGACCAAGGATGCGCGTTTTTTCTGCTCAGCCTAGAGGACTATTGGAAGGTTTACACCGCCTCCGCCACCGACGGCTACCGCCAGGCAAAGAAGGAGGGGCGCGATCAGGAAAAAATCGCGCTGATCTCGGCCGCATTGCAGGGGCAAAGATAGAATCTTTGGTGAACCGTCGTTTTTTCGGGAGTATAAGCTTCGTGCGATCGTCGCAAAAAGAGATTGCTCACCTTTTGGTGGACAGTCTCTTTTTATTCCTTCCACAAAACAGCATGACCTATTAGATTTTTTTCAAATGCGTGTCAGATTCCCGCCCGGAAGTTGTGTATATCGGTGAAAGGAGGTCTAATATGGATGATCATCGCATAATCCAGCTCTATTGGGATAGAAATGACCGGGCCATTCAAGCAACGGCAGACAAATACGGCCGTTACTTAAAGGCCATCGCAAGGAACATACTGCATGACGAAGAAGATACAGAGGAATGCGTTAACGATACCTACTTAAGCGCGTGGAACGCCATGCCTCCCCATTGGCCTGAGCCGTTGGCGACATTTCTCGGCAGAATCACACGGAATCTATCCTTTAACCGGTATAAGCGCAATCATACGGAAAAGCGCGGCGGCGGTGAGATCGCGCTTGTTTTGGATGAGCTTGCCGACTGTCTATCCGCTGCTGACCCGGTGGAGCAAACCCTTGACCGGCAAGAGTTGATCCGGTCTATCCGGTCATTCGTGCGGAGCCTTCCAATTGACAAACGGAATCTTTTTGTTCGCCGCTACTGGTATGCCGATTCCGTCTCCTCCATCGCAAATGATTTCGAAATGTTGCCGGGAACCGTGTCCAAGACGCTGGAGCGGACGCGAAAACAGTTGAAGTCATTTCTAACAGAAAGGGGCTTTGCGTTATGACAAGAGAAGATCTCTTTGAAGTCCTTGGTGAACTTGACGACGACATAGTGAAAGAAGCCAAATTCTCGATGAAAAAGAGAGCGCATTGGAAGATATGGGGAGCCATGGCGGCTTGTCTCACGCTTACGCTCGTCCTTGGGGTTATCCTTCTTTGCTCGCAGCATGGCGGAAGAATCCCGTCAGAGCCCGGCGTTGCGGATGTCGCTCCTATGGTCTATGTCAACGACACGCTTTTTATCCAGTCTAGCGATCAACAGGGCTATCCGGAATTTAAGGACGAGTTCATTTACCTTGGACAGATTCTTAGGGATATCACCCAAAATCAAGGCGACGGCACGGACGGCGTGCCAAAGGAAAACTTCCAAGCAAATCACCCCATTGTCGGCTGTGAAGTATATCAATATGGCGAGAATATCGTGGTGAAAATCCACGATGCCTACTGGCTTTACATGAAGTACGGTGAACCTGAAGTGAGCTGGGACGCCCTCTTGGAAGCGGAAAAAGAGCCGTCAGACCCCGCGCAGAATAAATGTCCCTCCTTAAAATAAGTGGTGTTGGAATATAAACTCCGGCGATTTCTATAGGGGCGCATTGATATGACAGAGGCCCCGTGTTATAATTGGCTCGACAAATCGGTGTCTGTAAGAACGATTCGAGAGATGGGCAGGATGGGCAATATGAAACTACAACTGCGATTAAATGCAAATCATTTAAAACTGATTGCTATTATTGCCATGACGATAGACCATGTTTGTGATTTGATTTATCCCGGTTTCCCGGCTGAACCGAGAGCTATGGCATTGCATATCGTCGGGCGTTTAACAGCCCCGATTATGTGGTTTTTCGTGTGCGAAGGGTATTATTACACGCATAATGTAAAAAGGTATATGCTGCGAATGGGAGTTTTTGCGGTAATTTCACATTTTGCATATTGTTTTGCATTCGGGATAAATCCAATTCCGTTCAGCTCGGGAATTTTTAATCAGACAAGCGTTATGTATCCGCTTTTTATCGCGGTTTTGGTCCTGTGGATGCAGAATAATGATTTGCCCATGAAGAATTGGGTTAAAAATACAATTATCTTTGTCTTGATTTGGAGCGCTTTTCCAGCGGATTGGAGCTGCATCGCAGTATTGGCAATATTGGCAATGTATAAGAAGAGGGAAAACTTAAATGCACAGATGAAAGAAATACTTCTGTATGTTGCGCTATATGCAGCAGTATCGTTCTTTTTCGTGAGCAAGGTTTATGCTTTGGTGCAGATTGGCGTTTTGCTGGTCTATCCTGTGTTAAAGCTATACAATGGCGAAAAGGGGAAAGCAAGATGGATGAAATGGTTTTTCTATCTATATTATCCGATCCATTTGATAATCATCGGAGTGCTTCGCATCTGTATTTATGGGGATGTCAGTTTGTTGTTTTAGACAAAGAGAAAATAGTTTGACACCTTCCAGTTGATTGGGCAGTCATCCACCAGTGAATGGCTGCCCTCTTTGGATATTTTAACGAAAGGTTTGGCAAAGCCGCTTTCAGCAACACCAATCTGAAAAGGGAGAAGTAAAACAAATTTGGCATGGAAAAAGCTGCTCCGATTTTGGAGCAGCTTTCCTCATCTGGCTTGCAAATTCGTATTAGGCACGACATCGCGCGTGGATTTTGCTTTTACTCCTGGGACTTCAGGTATTCGATGCAGATCCTGGCCTCGGTCAGGCCGTCGGGCTGAAGGGTCTCGCTCTCCACCACCATGGGAACGCCCAGCGCCACAGCCTTCTTGTAAACGGCGGCAACCGGCGCGGTGCCCATGCCCAGGGGCTTGCCCTCGCGGTTGCTCAGGCCGTCCTTGATGTGGATGACGGGCAGGCGCTGCTTGAGGGATTCCATCAGCGCCACCGGGTCCTTGCCCGCTGCGTAGGCCCAATAGGTGTCGATCTCCAGCGCAACGTCCGTGCGGGACACGATCTCGTCGTAAATGATCTGTCCATCGTCATTGGGCTTAAACTCGTGGTCATGGTTGTGATAGCCCAGGGTGATGCCCTCGGCCGCGAGCTTGGGCTGGTATTCGTTGAGCATTTCAATGAAGGCGTCCAGCTTTTCCTTGGTGCTCAGATCCGCGCCGGGGATGATGATGCGCGTGTTGCCAATGGCCTTATGGTAGGTGAGCGTCTCCTCATAGTGGTCGGCAATTTCCTGCCAGCCGGTGTGCGTGCCGGAGACCTTGAGGCCGTATCGGTCCAGCATCGCCTTGATCTTTTCCGCGGGAATGCCGAAGAAGCCCGCAAATTCCACGTTTCGGTAGCCCATTTCCGCCAGAGCCTTGAGCGCGCCCTCCATGTCCTTGCCGGTGATGTCGCGCACGCTGTACATCTGAATGCCGTATTCCATAAAACGCTTCCTCCTAAAATCGGCGGGGAGGGGACGGACCGCGCCGCCCTCTCCCCCTCTTAATTTACTTGTTGAAATAGTACGGCTCGCCGGTCTTGGCGGAGGTGTAAATCGCCTCCAGGATTTCCGACACCACGCAGGCCTGCTCGGGCAGAACCACGGGATCGGTGTCGTTATAGAGGGCGTCGTACCAGCGGCGCTGCTCGGTAATGGGCGCCGTTTCCGCCACGCCGTCGTAGAACGCCGCGCCGCCCGCCTTCATATCGGGGTGGATGTCCACCAGGCGGCCGAACTCATCCTTGTTGATGGTCACGCCGTTCTTAATCTGCGCGCCCGCCTTGGAGCCGGCGATCATCACGCTGCCCTCGGGCACGGGCTCGCTGGTGTTGAGCGCCCAGGTGGCCTTGAGGATGATGGTCGCGCCGTTTTCCATCACCACAAAGCCAAAGGCCGCATCCTCCATGGTGTGCTGCTTTTCATCCCAGGGGCCCCAGGGGTTGGCCTGATCGGGATTGGTCAGCTTTTTGTAGGTGGTGCCCACGACCATCTTGGGCTTGTAGTTATTGAGGAGATAGAGCGTCAGGTCCAGGGAATGCGTGCCGATGTCGATCAGCGGCCCGCCGCCCTGCTCGTACTCGTTGAGGAACACGCCCCAGTTGGGGGTGCCGCGACGGCGCACGGCAAAGGCCTCCGCAAAGTACATGTCGCCAAGGTCGCCGCGCTCGATGACCTTCTTTAAGTACTGCGACTCCGCCTTGTGGCGGTGCTGGTAGCCAATTGTCAGTTTTTTGCCGGTCTCCTTGGCCGCCGCGACCATGCGGCGCGCGTCCTCCGCGCTCTTGGCCATGGGCTTTTCGCACATGACGTGCTTGCCGGCGTGCATCGCGTCAATGCTGATTTGCGCGTGCGAGCGGTTGGGCGTGCACACGTGCACCACATCGATTTCGGGATCGGCCAGCAGGTCCTTGTAGTCGGTGTAGACCTTGGCGCCCGGCACGCCGTATTCCTTGGCAGCCTTGGCGGCGCGCTCCTCAATCAGGTCGCAGAACGCGACCATATCGGACATGTTGACCGCCTTGATGGACGGCATGTGCTTGCCGTTTGCAATGCCGCCGCAGCCGATGATGCCTACCTTGAGTCTCTTCTTTTCCATGTTCTCTCCACCCTTTCTCTATGATGATCTATGTAGCATTAGGATAGCATATTCCAAGCGCAAGTGATATAATAATCTCGCTCAAAAGTATCAATTTTTTGCACGGGGAGGAGTCCGCATGACCTACTACCGCGAGGAGCGGCGGCCGCCTGAGGACGTTGAAAGCCTGTTTGAATGCCAGATGCAGTCCATCACCGGCGCAGGCGCCATGGTGCGGCCGCATGTTCACGAGTATTTTGAGGCGCTCTACTGCCTGGAGGGCGGCTTTGAGCTCAACGCGAGCGGAGTTATCTATCCCTTCTTTGCAGGGGATATGGCGCTGATCGATCCCAACGAGGTTCATCACACGCGCGCGGCCACCCCGGGGAACAACCGGTATCTCGTCATCAAGTTCGTGCCGGAGGCGCTGCTCTATGCCGAGCGGCCCGTCTATGAGATGAAGCTCCTTCTGCCCTACCTCTGGTCCGGCGGCGCTCATCAAAAGGTCTTCCCCAAACAGGCGCTGGATCAGGACGGCATCGGCCGGCTTCTCATGGACATCTGGCGGGAATTTGGGGGCCGCGCCCTGGGGTATGAGATGGCCGTGCGCTCCGGCCTGTGCCGCCTGTTTTTATGGGTGGCGCGCACGCTGCACGCGGAGAGCGAGACCCAGGTCAACCTCGACGGCGCGGCGCTGATGACGCTGGAGAGCGCCTTTGCCTATATCGGCCGCAACTTCTCCCAGGAGATCTCCATGGAGGAGGTCGCCGCGCACTGCGGCATGAAGTACTCCGCCTTTTCCCGCTTCTTTGCCAAGTACGCGCAAAAGAGCTTTCCCGAATACGTGACGCAAGTGCGCCTGAAGGAGGCGTGCATCCTGCTGGCCACCACCGGCGAATCCATCACCGGCATCTCCATGGCCGTGGGCTTTTCCAGCACGAGCTATTTCATCCAGTGCTTCCGCAGGATGCACGGCGTGGCGCCGGGGCAGTTCCGCCGCCGCTTCCTCGCCCCGCTGTGACCGCACGGGGGCCTGGCCATCATCCAATCAATAGGAACCCTCGGTGTTGAGCGTTACGCCCCTATCCTCCTTGGCGCGGGAAGTGGCGCGGCGCTGATTGAGCAATTCCAGATAGAGATCCTCGTCAAAGGGCAGGTCCACCGTCTTATCCAGCCAGGAGGAGAGGTGCATGGCGTTGGAAAGGGTGAGCCCATTTATGCCCTCGCGGCCGTCCGCCACCAGCGCTTCCCCGCGCAAAATGGCGCCGGCAAAGCGGCACAGCACCTCCACATGCTGCAAGTTTCGGCCGTCCGTCTCCACTTGAATGCGCTCGCATTCCGGCTTTGCAAAGCCCTCGGTGGCGCTTTCGGAGAATGCGCGGTCGGAGACCGTGTTCTTAAAGAAGGTGATTTCGTCGTTCTCGCACACCACCTTGCCAAGGTCGCCGCTGATCTCCAAGCGGTTGGTGCCCGGCGCGTCGCCCGTGGTGGTGATGAACACGCCCGTGGCGCCGTTGGGATATTCCAGGTACGCCGTCACGTCGTCCTCCACCTCGATGTCATGCCACTTGCCCTCGTGCAGGAACGCGCGCACGCGGCAGGGCATGCCGCAAAGCCATTGGATGAGATCGAGCTGATGCGGGCATTGGTTGAGCAGCACGCCGCCGCCCTCGCCGTCCCAGGTGGCGCGCCACGCGCCGGAATCGTAGTAATACTGCGTGCGGTACCAGTCGGTGATGATCCAGTTCACGCGCTTGATGCTGCCCAGCTCGCCGCCGTCGATCATCTCCTTGATCTTGCGGTAGACGCAGTTGGTGCGCTGGTTAAACATCATGCCAAAGACGCGGTCGCAGGCGTCCGCCGCCGCGTTCATCTCCCTGACCTGCTTGGTATAGACGCCCGCGGGCTTTTCGCACATCACATGCAGGCCGTGCCGGAAGCCCTCCATGGCCAGGCCCGGATGCTGGTAGTGCGGAACGGCGATGAGGATGGCGTCCACAAGGCCGCTGGCGATCAGCTCGCTGCCCTCGCTGAAAATGGCCACGCCCTCGCCCAGTTCCCCGCGCGCCCATTCGCGGCGCTCCTGCCTGCGGTCCGCCACCGCCGTGATCTCAATCTCCGGCAGCAACCCCTTTTTGTAGTTGCCGATATGGCCCGAGCCCATGTTGCCCGCGCCGATGATGCCCAGACGAACCTTTTCCATGCTCCATGCCCTCCTAAATAATTGAAGGTTTTTCCATGTAACTGCTTACAGTATACCGCTGCGCGCGCCCGAGGTCAACCGGCGATGCTCACGGCTTTTGCCGCGAACGTGTCTTTCCGGCATTGCCGCTCGGGCAAAGCGCTTCCCTTTCCCTTAGAGCAGTGCGCTTGCCATCATCCGCGCACCTTCCGCCGCATCGTGCCAGATTTGCGTCCGCGCGCAGCTCCTATGCTGTATTCCCTGCCATCCGTTTTCGTTGTTCACCGATTGACTACCGCGTCGATCCCCCGCAGGATACTTTTCTCCCCACCGCTATTTCGCGCGCTCACGTGTAATCCCGCATCCTGCGCCAAACCGAGAGCGCCAGCTCGTACCGCTCCAGCGGCAGGCCGCGAAACGGGATGTTGGACGTGGCAAAGACGTAGCCGCCCCCGGGCTTTCCATGCGTCATGCAGTAGGTCGCCGACGCCACAACCTCCTCTTCGGTTCCGGTTTGCAGCGCGGCGCAGTGCACGTTGCCGCAGAGCGCCACCTTGTCCCCCACCAGGCGCTTGACCTCTTTAATGTCCACGCCCGCCATGGGGTCCAGGGAATGCAGGGCGTGAGGCCCGGCGGAGACGAGCTGATCCAATATGGGCATGATGTTGCCGTCGGTGTGCTTGATGGCATAACCGCCGCCCGCGCGGATGGCGGTTATGATGCGCGTCAAATACGGGGTGATGAACTCCGCAAACATCTCCGGGGACATAAAGGGGCCCTGGTTAAAGCAGTAATCGCTGCACAGGATGAACCCATCCAGGCCGTGCTCCAGCAAGTAGCGGTCGCGCTCAATCGCCGCTTGACACATGCGCTCCGCCTCCTGGTGGACCGACGCCGCATCGTCCATCATGCGGTAGGACAGTTCGTACAGGCCGTCGCCGTCGGGAATGGCAAAGGTGCCGTCCCCATGCGCCAACAGCAGGAACCGATCCCCTGCAAGCCTGTGAATCGCCTCGACCGTGCGGGCGATGAGCTCTTTGCTCAGATGGATGCAGATGGCGTCATGCTCCAGGCGGGTGTAGACCTCCACCAGCACCTTGGCATTTTCCATCACTTTCTCCTCCAGCGCCCGTCCGTTCAAGCCTGCAAAGTCGGCGTCGACCATGAACCGCTTGCCGCATAGCTCGGGCGCGAGCTGAAACTCCAGCTCAAAGGTGGGCACGCGGTCGGGAATGCCGCGCTCCAGCGCAGTAATCATGCGCTCTTTGGGCGTCATGGCGAAATCCCCTTTCCTTAGAACTCCGCGCGGATGCACATGGGCATGCCGGGATGGCGGTTGACAGGAAGCTCCACCTCCAGGCAGCCATCCTTTTGCCGGAAGGCCGCCGCTTCCCCGTAGACGCTCACGCGGCGAATCTCGCGCTCGTAGATGCGGCCCAGGGAGACGACGCGCGCCTGCCTGCAACCCTCGTCGCGCATGAGGAAGGCGTTGACGGCCGCGCCGTCCTTATCCGCGGTAAAGCGGAAGTCCTCCCGGGTCCATTTTGCCCTGCCCTCTTGGAAGGAGCCCGCGGCAAGGGCGGCCGCGCCTTCGCCCATCTTCCGGTAGGGGCGGGTCGCAAAGATGCCGCGTCCGTTGTCCTGCATCCACGCGCCGATCTTTTCCAGTGTGTAGAGGCACTCGTCATCCAGCGTTCCGTCCGGCCGTTGGGTGACGTTGAGGAGCAGATTGCCGTTCTTGGCAACCACGTCCACCAGCGTGTCCACAATGTCCTCCGCGGTCTTGTACTCGTCGCGCACGTTGTAAAACCAGTCGCCGATGGAGGTATCGTCCTGCCAAGGGTCCTGGGCGATGGCCTCTGAAATGCCGCGCTCAATGTCCAGCACGCCCACCTTGTACATGGCCGGGTCGGCGTTTTTCTGGTTGTAGACGGCCTGGTTGACGCCGCCGTTGCGGGCGGCGCTCTGGTTGTAGAGGTGGGCCAGCAGGTGCTCGCCGTAAGCGCCGAAGGGCAGCGGCCCATCGGAGTAGAGCAGGTCGGGCTGCAAGGTGTCCACCACGTCCTTAATGCGGCGGTACCAATCCCTGTGGTACTTTTCGTTGCGCGTATACCAGCTGTGCTCCATCAGCTCCGCGTCGTTGTCGCGGTAGAGGGAGGCATTTGCCGGGTCAGCGCCATCGTAGGGCACCCCGGCGTAAGGCCCGCGCGCATCCGCGCCATGGGACAGGGACATCCATGTGTAGGACGCGCCAAGGTGCTCCGATACGCCAAAGGGCAGTCCATGCTTTTTCGCCGCTTCCTTCCACAGCCGGCAGATGTCCTTGTGCGGGCCCATCTTCACCGCGTTCCATTCGTTAAAGCGGCTGTCAAAATTGTCGAAATTGTCGTGGTGCATGGCCTGGCCCACGAAGTACTTCGCTCCCGCCCGCACATAGAGATCCATCAGCGCGTCGGGATCAAAGCGCTCGGCTTTCCACAGGGGTATCAGGTCCTTGTAGCCGAATTTCGAGGGGTGTCCGTAGGTGCGCATGTGGTAGCGGTATTGCTCGCTCCCCTCTTTATACATGTTCCTGGCATACCAATCGCCGTACATGGGTACTGACTGCGGTCCCCAATGCGACCAGATGCCGAACTTCGCGTCTCGAAACCATTCGGGGCACCGATAGGTGCGCAGCGATTCCATGTTGGGCTGAAAGGGTCCCTTTGCAATGTCAAACGAAAAATCCGTCATCTTCTCTACCTCCACTTTATTTTTTCCGCCAAGCACATCGTCCGGCGGCCTGAATCTCGCCCGCTGAGCCGCATCCTGTTTCTCAAGCGCGCTTTCACGCCTCCGCGCAGTATTGCCACCCGCTCCCATTGAGGGCGCGTTTCAGCGGCCTCCACAGCCTCTTATCAAAAAGCGATCGCAACGTGGCCGTCGGCTTAATCTTTCCAGCTCCATGCGCAGCGCGCAGCCCTCTTACCTGCCATGCGCGAATCCCCGCCGCCTCTCAGTGCAAGCCGCCCTCAGCGCTCTTTAAGTCTTTCTTCCAATATCGGCAGCAACTCTGTTGCCGTCTCCGCCGCCTCTCCCGTCCGCGCGGCGATCATCACCGTCATCAGTCCTTCGATTTGTTCCGGCTCCACGTCCATCGCGCGGAGATACGCCTCCGCGCCCCAGCGGCGCATCGCCGCCAGACGCGCTTGCTCCTCCGCCGTCAAGCCCGGCGGCAGCGCGGCGAACTGCAACAAAAACGCCGTGCGGGCAATGTCCATGAGGGGATGGCCCGCCGCCAGGTTTGCCCAATCCAGCACGCACGCCCTCTCCCCTTGCACCATCACGTTATCCGGGTGAAAGTCCCCATGGCATGCGCGCGCTCCCTCCGGAGCTTGCTCCAGCAGCCGTAAGGCGCGCGCCTTCTGCGCCGGCGAGAGCGCGCGCGACTTATCAATTTGTCCCCATAGTTCCCGGCGCAGGCTGCGCCCCCCAATAAGCTCGCGCCCCAGGATCTCCTTGTGCGTTCGCGCCAATTGGTCGATGCCGTTTCTGCGCGCTTCTTCGTCCTGTGCGCGCAGGTAAAGCTCCATCAGGCTGACGCCCCTTGCGCGCTCATAGATCAGCCCCTGGCGGCCGTCCAGGCACATGCGCCCGTAAAACCGCGGCGAAGGCATGCGCAGGGCGTCCGCCCGCTGCGCGTTTTCCGCCTCGCGCTCCACGCCCGCCAGCGGAAAATCCCGATAAAACAGCTTGATCACCCTGTCCTCGTCCCGGGCAAAGACCTCCGCCGTGCGTCCCGCTCCGATTCTCTCCATGGCTCTCCTTCCACTCCACGTGATGGCTTATTGGCTTGTGTTGCATGGCTACAGTATAGCGCTTCCCACGCGCAAAGGCAACCGGCTGTAGCGCTTTTTCCCCTTGCCGCTGCACGCTCCCAGTGGAAAGACCGGCTGCGTCCCCGCAAAGCATCGACCGAATCGGTGGAAGCACTTGCTCAAACTCCTGCACGCGGATGCAGTCGATCGCCCGCTCGTCCGCCAAAGGACGCATTGGGATAACCTTCCCCGCTGCGCCCAAAGCGCCGTCTCATTCCACCCCGGGTCAGCCCCTTTTCCACCGCGGAGCCTGTAACCGGTTCATTTTCACCTCATTCCGTGTTCGTTTAAAGCGACCTATTGAGAACAGGGCGGTTTGGGCCTGTACCGTAAACAAAGGCGATGTTCGTGCCCTGTGAAAATCGTACGGGGAACCGGACGAGTCCCTCCTCAAACCCAAGGCGTGTCGGCATCTTAACGGAGAATCCGGTCAATCGCCGCTGGCTAAGTCAAACGCAAATCATTCGGCCCTCTCGTTCTCGACAGAACAAGAGGGCCGAATCCAACTGAAAAGCCCCGACCGGGCGCTTTGGGGATGCAAGGAAGGGGCCGCGCCCCTTCCTTCTTTCAATCCATCACAGGGAGCGGCCGCAATGCCGCTTCTGCTCATCAAATTCGTGTGACCACAGGCCGCGCGATTTTGGCCGCCCGCATTGTAAGCTCCCTGCTGGCGGACTTAAAGCGATTTTTCAACCGCCTCCATCAGTCCCTTGATATAGCCCACGGCAAACAGGTTGCCGTTAAGGCCATAGCTGGGCTTTGAGTTGTCCTCGCCCACCATGGTGGGCACGTGGTCAGGGCGCGCGATGCCGTCAAAGCCCACCTCGTAGTAGGCCTTCATCGCCGCGTACATGTCGGTGATGCCGTCGTCGTGAAAGGATTCATTGAACTTATACCGATCGCCCTGCACGTCGCGGAAGTGTACGAAGTAAATCTTTTTCTGGGCGCCAAAGCGGCGGATGGTGGCGGGCACGTCCTCACCCATGGTGGCAAAGCATCCCTGGCAGAAGGTCATGCCGTTGCGCGGGCTGTCGCAGAGGCCGAACACCTTTTGGAAGGCGTCCGCGCTGGTGAGGATGCGGGAGATGCCCATCACCTCGTCCACAGGCGGGTCGTCCGGGTGTAGCGCTAGATTGACATTCGCCTCCTCGCACACCGGCACGACCTCCTTGAGGAACCCCTCCAGCGTGCCCCACAGGCGCTCCTTGCTGATCTTACCCGCCCAGGTATCGGGCGCGTCCTTGACGTCCTCAATGTCAAAGCCCGTGACCGTGGCGCCGCCGCGGTTGGGGATGGCCATGTGCGTGCGGAACCAGTTGAGCACCGGCATCCAGTTGTAGCACACCGTGCGGATGTTTAGCTTGCCGCAGTTGACGATGAACTCCTTGAAGTGCTCCAGCTCCTCCTCCGCGCCCGGCAGGCCCAGCTTGACCTTGTCCAGCGCCGGCGGTCCCTCGATGATGGCCAGCTCTAAACCCGCGTCCTCATAGGCCTTTTTCATGGTCAGCAAATTGCGGAAGGAATAGTTGGGGAAGTCCCTGGTGTACTGGGACGCGCCGCTGATGACATAACGCAGCCCCATCTGCCGCTGCAAATCCACCTTTGCCCGATCAAAACCGCTGAAATAAGCCAAACCCAGTTTCATAAAACCACATCCCCTCATCATATTCTTCTTTTCGCTCATTTGAAGCAAACCTTTGGCGTCGCGCTCGTCCGGCACGGGCAACGCTTGGAGTTCCATTGCAAAGCTTCTACAATGTGGTAAGTGGAACGTACGCGCCCTCCTTGAAAATCAGCTCAGCCAGCGGGACAGCTTCTCCCTGCCAATAGCAGCTTGCGATCCCCGCGCCCTTGCCATCCTGCCACAGCCGTCTCATGCGAGGTCCGATCAATCCCAAAGGCGTACGGCAAGCAGAATTGGTCGTTCCCTACCGGGTTCTGCGCGACATCCGCTTCGCCCCGTACCCGCGGTACATCCATCTCATGCCGGACATACAATTTGTGCTCGGGTTGCTGCGAATCACCGGGGTCGCGCACCGCCTGCCGTCGATGTTCGCCGGATTCTCTCCCGATATTGCGGCCGTATTCCTCCAACTCCGCCATTTGTGAATATGCTTAAAAACGCCTTGTGATACGCAATTAGCATACTCCGCAAACCCCTTCTCGTCAAGGTCCATCCTCATTCGTTCCGCCATATTGCCGGAGAACGCCCCTTGCCGCGCCTTTTCACGGCGCCGGTTTAACGTCGGGTGCGCTCAAGCTGCTCTTACAAGGCACCTCTGGGTGACCATCTGATGTGGAGGCGGCTTGGCAGCCCGCCGGCAGGAGCACGGAAATCGCCGCTCTATCGGGCAATGCTCCTTCGAGGGTGAGGCTGGAAGCAACCTCCTAAGATCCCGTCTGGATGCCGTCGCCACAGGGCGCGAGTGCCGGCCCCGCATGGATTCGTGCACCTAAATGGGGCGCTCCGCATAATCTTGCGCGACGCGCAAGGAGAGGTCCAACCCGTCTGCTGGGGAGGCCATGGCAGAAGGCATAGGCCGTTCCAGCGCTCTTGGGCAAAGCAAAAACAGCTCGCAGGCGCTGACCTCCCGCGGCGCCATAAAGAACAGCACGAAATTGTAAAACGGATGAGCACCAAGGAGAGGACAAACCGGGATCTTCCCGCTCCCCTACACTCCCTCGTCATGCCAATAAACCGGCTGTCCCAGATATCCTTCGTCCGGCGCTTCCCTCCCTTTCCTTGTCGGATTCATTTTAACGGTCCTGGCTTGCGCCGCTTTCCCATGCGGGTTTGACAACCCGGCCCGACAAATGCTATACTCGCTTGCATCATCACGGTTAGGGGGGCGTTTCTATGCTCACGGAAGTGATCGCATCCAGGACGATGAACGGTCTGTACATCTGGCTAGACATCGCGTTTCTCCTGCTCCTTGCGGGCATCCTGCTTTGGACGGGGCGGCGTCAGGCGGCGCTGGTGGGGTTGCTTGGCGGGGTGCTGTATTTTGCGGTGGATTACGGCGTCTTTTACCTTCTTTTGGGCACGCGGCAGGTTGTGGGCGCAGATCCCTTCTGGTTTCTGCTCTGGCTGTCCATGAGTTACGGCTTTACAAACTTTGCCTGGATCTGGCTGTGGCTGGACCGCGATGGGTATGCGCTGGAGTGGTCGCTGCTCATCATCTCCGGGTGGCTGTCTACGGCGTTGCTTTCCGCCAACTTCGGCGCGCGCTTTGCCGCGATTTCCATCACGCGCGGCACGGCCAGCTATCACGGCGTCATGGCGCTGCTGCTCTTTCTGGGCTATGCGCTGCTGTGCATACACAACGTGCGCTGCCCCGATCCAGCCCGACGCGCGCCGCTCCTCTGGATACTCTCCATTGGCATTCTGGTGCAGTTCAGTTGGGAGTTCGTGCTGCACATCACGGGCATCCGCAATCAGAGCCTGCAAACGCTGGTGGTCAACTCCCTTTTGGAGACCAACATGGGGCTGCCCTACCTCTACCTCATCCACCGCGCGATCAACCGCCGCTGGGGCGAATCCCTGCGCCGCGTCAAGCCCTGACCTTCGCACTGCCCGCGCATTTTCTCAATTTCTGTGTAAATCGCTCTTGACAAACAAACGCCGCCGTGTATAATAGATATTGCGTTACGCGAGGGTGGCGGAATTGGCAGACGCGCACGTTTGAGGGGCGTGTGGGCAACCATACGGGTTCAAGTCCCGTCCTTCGCACCATACAAAACACCACTTGTGATTCAAAAGGATCACAAGTGGTGTTTTTTTGCCTGAATTGCTCACGACGAATTCCATCTGCCAATGGATAGACCACTCCTACATCGCACACATCGGGATACTCAGCACGCCGCGCCCCTATTCGCCCTTGACCACGCGCCCCAACCGCGCGCCCAACCGGCTGAGCAGCTCGTTGGCGATGGTCCCGGCGCGCGCCGCAACCTCCGCCGCGGAGATCGCCTGCGCGCCGTCTTCGCCGATGAGGGTGGCAATGTCGCCCACCGCCGCGCCCGGCACGTCCGTTGCGTCCACGATGAGCTGGTCCATGCAAACGCGGCCCACGATTCGCGCGCGGCAGCCGCGCAGGAGCACTTCGCCGCCCCCATCCGACAGGTCTCGAGGCAGACCGTCGGCGTAGCCAATGGAAAGCACCGCCAGCACGCTGTCCCGCTCCGCGCGGAAGGCGCGGCCGTAGCCCACACTGTCCCCGGCGGGAATGGCTCTGATCAACACAACTCTGGCCTTCAGCGCGAGCACGGGCCTCAATTCGATCTCCCGGCGGGTGCTTTCTCCGGGCCCGCTCAGCGCGCCGTAGAGCGCGATGCCGGCGCGGACGCAGGCGCACGAGAGCTCCGGGTAGTTCAGCAACCCATAGCTGCTCTGCACATGGAGACCGGGCAGAGGAATCCCGCGCCGGGCGAGTTCCGCCGTCAGTTGAAAGAACGCTTCGATCTGCCCGTGGGTAAACGCGCTGTCCGCCTCGGTCAAGCGGTCTGCGGCGCTCAGATGCGTGTAGAGGCCGGCAATCTTCAAATGCGGCAAGGCGAAGGCGCGGGCAATTCCCTCCACGTCCCCGGCGGCATAGCCCAGCCGGTGCATACCGGTATCGACGGCGATCTGCACTTGAACGGCATGCCCTTGCGCGCTCAAGCGCCGCGCATAGGGCTCGTCCAAGAGCGTCTGTGTCAAGCGATACCGGCGCAGGAGCCTCGCGCGCACGGGGTTCGTCGCTCCCAGTATGAGGATGCGCCCCCGGATGCCGTACCGGCGAAGCGCCACGCCCTCCTCCATCGTGGCAACGGCAAACGAGCGCGTCCCCCTCTTTTCCAGGCATGTTGCGACCTCAAACATGCCGTGGCCATAGGCAGCGGCCTTCACCACCGCCATCACCTCGCTGCCCGCAGGCACGGCCGCCTCCAGCGCGCGTGCGTTGTGCCGAAGGTTTTCTTGGTCGATCTCCAGCCAGGCGCGGTCGGTCTCTCCGGCTGGGGACGCGCGCCCCGCCCGCCATTTTTGCATGGCCAGGGCCGCAAGAATCGCGGCGATCAAAGAAACCAGCACCACGCAGAGAAAGTGCATGGCGCTGTTCTCGACGAGCAAGGTCCACCGATCCAGGCGCCTTGCGGCAAAACGCACCGCGACGATCCCCATCGGGTGCAGAAGATAGAGCAGGAGGGCGGCGTCTCGCAGCAGCGGGATGCGCCGCCCCCGAAAGGAGAGCAGCGCGGAAAACAGAAAGATCACGCACAGCGGCAGCGACAGGTACATGCTGTCATGGCGCGGCCACCCCAGCGCGTTGAGCGCCAGACCCTCGGCAAGCATCAGGGCAAAGCTAAACGCAAGGCCGGCCAAGCTGACTCCCAGCGGCAGCCTGCGCTCGCGGTCTGCCAGCCATCCGCCCAGGATTAGAAACAGAGGCGCGAAAAATACGCCGTTGCGCGTGTAATCCACGACCTCAAAAAGAGCGCCGTAGAACCCCTGCAACGCGGGGACTTTCCGCGCCAGGCCGAAATAACTGTCGCCCAGCAAGCCGATAACGTAGAGCAGGGCGGACGCCGCGATCGCTGGGCCAACCCCCCGCCGCTTGACGAGCCACCAGGAGAGCGCCGCACCGATCAGCGCCGCGGGCAGGTACCACAGATGGTAAAAGGTCCCGTCAAACAAGAGGTCCTTTACCAGGGTCGTCAGCAGGTTTTCACCACGAAAGTACCCGGCATAGAGGTTGAGGGGCAGGTAGAGGGCGATGGCGAGCAGATAAAGCCGCGCCACATGCTTGACAAAGGCTATGAGCCTGTCCGCGTTCTTGTTATACCGGAGGCCATGAAGAAAAAGGGAACGGCAACGCGGGCCGTGACGCGCGTTAAGAGAAAATCACCCACGGCGCTTGCGGAAGAGAGCGGAGAGGTGTGGATGGCGACGACCAACAGCGCGGCGATCATGCGGAACACGTCGATCCCTGGATAAGCGTTTCTTTTACTCATCGCCCCGCCCGCCTATGCATACAGCCCGAGCAGATTGTCCAGCATCTGGGCAAAATCCCAGCCAATCCCCTTCATCATGTTGGGAAAACGGCTGTGTGGCGTAAGGCCGGGGATGGTGTTGACCTCATTGAACACGATCTCCCCTTTCGGCGTGAGGAACAGGTCCACCCGCGCAAAGCCGGAACACCCCAGCGCGCGATAGATGACGCCTGCCGCTGCCTGGATGCGTTTGCGGCAGTCCGCGGAGATTCTTGCAGGCATGTGGATCTTCGCGGTTTTGAGGGTGTACTTCTCCGCATAGTCGAAGAATCCGTCCGCAAGCTCGATCTCGTCCACCAGCCCCATGGTCAGCGCTTCCTTCCCCATCACCGCGCATCCCACCTCAAATCCGTCCACGCTCTCCTCGATGAGCACCTCGTCGTCATGGGCAAAGGCCAAGCGGACCGCCGCCTCGAGCTCCTCCTTTTGCAAGACCTTGGTCATGCCAAAGGAGGAACCCGCGCGCACGGGCTTGACAAAGAGCGGAAACGCCAATCCCTTGATGGCCGCGTCGATCTCCTCTGTCCGCGCATGCCTGAGCACGGCGGACCGAGGAACGGCAATGCCCGCCGCGCGCACCAGCTTGTGCGCCCGGTCCTTGTCCATGCACAGGGCGGAGGCCAGCGTGCCGCAGCCCACAACGGGGATGCCCGCCACCTCCAGCAGGCCCTGCACGGTGCCGTCCTCGCCGTACTTGCCATGCAGCACCGGAAAGGCGAGGTCCAGGCGCGTGATGGCGCGCTCGCCCGGCACAAGGTCCACTATGCCGCGCAAGGACCGGCTTTGCAAAACCGCCACCGGCGTCAGATGCTTTGCGTCGTCGAACCACGTGTTGTCCGCAATCCGGGCAACATCGCCCCCATAGCGCAGCCATTCGCCCTGGCGCGTGATGCCGATGGGGACGGCCTCATACTTCTCCCTGTCAAGGTTTTGCAGCACCGCGCAGGCGGATTGCAGCGATACCTCATATTCCGTAGAATAGCCGCCAAAGAGCACGGCCAAGATCTTTTTGCGCATGGTCAATCTCCTTTCTCTTCCACAACAATGTCCTGGGGCAGGGCGTAGCCAATCTTGCAGACGTTGACATAAAGCGCCTCCTGGCGCTCCTCCCCCGTCGCCCTGTTTTTGCACGCGCGAAGCACGCTGGCGCGCTGAAACGTGTCGCCGCCCTCGCGCCAGTAGGCGATTTCGCCGTTGTACACGCGGTATTCGCTCTCCGGTTCCCGGTCGGCGCGGATGCGGCCGCACAGGGTTTCTCCGATAAAATCAAGCTCGATTTGGTAGGCATGGCTCGTCTCGTTCTTCACCTTTAGGTCCAGCCAGCCCTCGTAAATCGTGGCGTCGGTACCGCAGGGCAGCTCCTCCCCCGTGGGGGGAAGCGCCTCCACCGCATGCGCGTGCCGCTCTATGACCGTCATGGGCGTGTGCAGGAACATCCAATACAGCAGCGTGCTCATCTGGCACAGGCCGCCCCCGTAGGCGCTCACAATGCTGCCGTTGACCAGGTTCAGCCCCTCCTTGTACTTTTCCCGGCGGTCGGCGCGCCGCACGAGCCGCCAAAAGGAGAAGGTCTCCCCGGGCCCGATCACGATGCGGTTCAGCGTCCGCGCAGCCAACAGCAGATTGTGCACCTTGTTCTTTTGATAGCGCAGGTCAAACCCGCTGTTCGGATTGATCATGGGCGACGAGGTTTCAAACGCCACATGTTCCAGCAAGTGCTTTGCGGTGCGCTTTGCATATTTGTTGCCATCCAGGCGCATCTTTGCGTAAAAAAACAGCTTCCTCTGCCAAACGCGCAAGGGGAGCAGAAAGGGAAACAGCTGCGTCAGTCTCCTTCTGGGCATTTTGTGAATTCACTTCCTTATCGTTCAATAAATAAAGAGCGCGGCCAACCTTGATCCATTGTATCAAGGTTGGCCGCGCTCTTTATGCGCAGAACATCATCTCTTTCTAAAGGATTGCTGGCAAATTTCTTGCGAATTTCTTACGAAGCCGGAAGGCTTACGCAAAAGACGATCGTCTCCTCCCTACTCTCGGCCGTGATCTCGCCCCCATGCAGCTCCACAATCTGCTTGGCAATGGCCAGGCCCAATCCGGCTCCGCCGGCGTTTGTGCCGCGGGCGCCGTCCAGCCGGTAAAACTGCTCAAAGAGGCGGCTGAGCTTCTCCTGCGGAATCGAGTCGCCATGGTTGAGGAAGCGGATGAGGATGCGCTCGCCCTCGCGGCGGGCGGAGATCTCAATGGCGCTGTTTTCAAAGCTGTAGTAGACGGCATTGCAGAGCAAATTATCCAGCACGCGCTGCATTTTGTCCGCGTCGCACGAAAGCATGAGATCGGGCGCGGCTTCAAGGTTGCAGCGCAGGTTTTTCTCGCGGAGCATGGGGCCGAACTCGAAGGCGAGCTGTTCGAGCAGGCGGGTCAGGTTGACCCTGCCGCGCTGAAGCTCGATGTTCCTTAGGTTAAACCTTGTGATTTCAAAGAACTCGTTGATGAGCTCCTCCAGCCGCTCCGCCTTATTCAGGGCGATGGACAGGTATTTCTCCCGGCGCTCCGGGGAAAGATCGGCCTCGTCCCGAAGAAGGGCGAGGTAGCCGATGACCGAGGTCAGCGGCGTCTTGAGGTCGTGGGCAAGATAGATGATCAAATCGTTCTTGCGCTGCTCCGCAAGCTGCGCCTCCATCCTGCGCTTTTCCAGCGTGTGCCGGATGGCGTTGATCTTCTTCTCCGTTGCGTTCAGCTCCGGGGAAAGGAGCACTTCTCCTGCGTCTTCCTTGACAAGTGTGTCAAACCCGCGGTTGATCTCGATAAAATAGCGCGTGAACCAATTGAGATACACCTTGACCAGGACCAAGAACACCAAGACGCAGGCCGCCAGGAAGAAGAGCTCCATATAGTTTCGGAAGTAGCGCTGATACGCGCCCAGCGCATAATCATAACCACCGGGGATGAATTTTTCCAGCAGCCACACCATGCCGTTTGCTAGCCGGCCCTCAAGGAGCAAGAGGTAAACCAAGGACATGAAAACAACCGAACACACCATCAGGATCGCCGTGCGCGTAAAGAGGATGTTCCTCAGCTGCCGGTAATCCTTGTCATAGCGGATGAGCTTACTGATCAATCGTATACCCCACTCCCCACACGGTCTTGATGAACCTGGGCGCTCTTGCGGGCTCATCGAGCTTCTCGCGCAGGCGGCCGATATGGGCCATCACCGTGTTATTTTGATCGAGATATTTCTCCCCCCACACGCCCTCGAACAGCTCCTCGGAGGAGACCACCCTGCCCTGGCGCTCGCACAAATACCATAGGATGGAAAACTCCAGGGGCGTGAGCTTGCGCTCCACGCCGAAGAGCGTGCATTTGTGCGTGTCCTTGTTGATGGTCAGGCCGCGAATATCGTATTCGCTTATGGTTTCCGCCGCGCTGTTTCCATTGTAGCGCATATAGCGCCGGAGCTGGGTCTTGACCCGCGCCACGACCTCTAAGGGGTTGAACGGCTTGGTGATGTAGTCGTCCGCCCCGATGGTCAGGCCCATGATCTTGTCGGCGTCCTCTACCTTGGCCGTGAGCATGATGACGGGATAAAAGTGCTGCTCCCGAATCCTCTTTAGCAGGGCAAAGCCGTCGATATCTGGCAACATCACATCCAGGATGGCCAAATCCAGCTTGGTTGTCTGTACGCAGCGCTGGGCGTCTGCGCCGTTGTAGAACTTGTAGACGGCGTATCCGTCGTTTTTTAGGTAGACCTCTATCAGATCGGCGATCTCCTTTTCATCGTCCACAATTAGGATGCTCTCGTTCATTTCCGCGCATGCCCCCTGTCTCATTTTCGGTAAGGTATGGCTAGCGTATCACAATTTTTCCCATTGCGCAACGTCCCCGCCGGCGATCCCCCGCGCGAAAGAAGCGAAGGCAGCCGCCTTCGCTTCAGAATTCGAGGAACAGGGAGGTGCGCCGCCTCTCGTGGAGATGGCGCGCCCATTTCTTCTAGGGTTGCAGGAACAGGGGGTTGCTCCAGGCACGGCGGCCCTGGGCATCGCTCACGGTCACGCGCAAGTAACGCAGATACGGCGGGTATTCAAACTCCATGCGCGTTAGATCGCCCGCTGAGGAAACAGTGCGCGGGCAGGGATACTGGCCGCAGCGGAAGTTGATCTCGGCGCAAGGCGAGCACTCCACCACCGCCTTTCCGTTCTCGGCGTAGAAGTCGTAGATCTCCGGCCCACAGGAGGAATAAAACGCGCCGCCTTCCAGCGCGGCGAGAATGGAGGGCACGTCCGGCGCGGCATTGACGCGCACCCATCCCATGCAGTGATGGTCCATGGCATGCCCGTCGTCGGTGGCGCAGCCGTAGATGCGCTGCCCCTGCATCAGCAGCTCATCCCAATAGGCGGCGTTGGTGTCCAGGCCGTTTTCCACGACGCAGCCGGAGTTCCAGATCTCCATGGCGAAGTTGCCGCGCAGCTGGTCGAACTCGCGCGCGGGGGTGTTGCTCCACTCGGGATGGCAGTACAGGGTCAGATGATTCGCCTGGTGGAAGGCATCGAGCACCGCCTGGAAGTCCTGCTGCCCATCCACCTGGCCCGTTTCAAAGGTCTGATCCTGGGAAAATGGATTCCCTTCCCCTTGGGGCCGGCCCAGCACCACGGTATGAAAGCAATGCACGCCCTCAAAGCCGCGGATGCCGCGGTCGATCTCCATGCCGGGCAGGATAATCATCCCCGTCTCCGGCGCAAAGTTTTCGTAGTTGTAGAGGCGGTGATCCGTCAGGGCCATGAAGTCATAGCCCTGCTGCTTGTGCAGGCGGATGACCTCCTGGGGCGTGCCCTTGCCGTCGGAGCGCGTGGTGTGGCAGTGCAGCGCGCCCTTGAGCAACGGCCGCGCGCCGGTAAATGCGGGTTGTCTGAGCATGGAAAATTCCTCCTTTATTCATGGTAAGCGCCCATGCCGGAAGCCGAGTTCGGCAAAGGAGCCGCCCAAAGCGGGCTGTTGGGCGCAAGGGTCAACAGCTAAGCGTCAGCGCGCTTCCCTGCGCAAGGGTGCACGAGAGCGCGACCTCGCCGCCCTGCTGCGCAAAGGCGATGTCCCGGCCGTCCAAGAGCGCCTTGCGAACGCCCGCAAGGTTCGTGGCGACCGCCTGGACCGCAAGCTCTCCATAGAGCACGCGGAGGGTGAGGCGATCCTGCGCGCAATCCGCAACGCCCCACGCGCCCTCCAGCGACCAGAAGTAGCGGCCCGGGCGCAGGGGCGCAAAGCCGATCATGCCGCGCGTGCGGTCGAACCGGAAGCCGGAATAGGTCAACAGCAGGGCGTAGGAGGCCATGCCGCGCGCGTAAGAGGCGCCGCACTCTATCTCCGACCAGGGATTGCGCTTGACGCCGTCGTACCGGTCGCGGATGGCGCGCACGGCGCTGAGCGCCTCCTCCTCCATGCCCATTTGCAGCATGTTGCCCGCGGCGGCGTATTCAAAGCCGTCCATGGTCTCCTCGGTGTAGGGCACGGTGATGGCGGGCTTTTGGTCCCCCTCATCCCAGGCGCACATGATCAGGCCCTTTTCGTCGTCCAGGCTGAAGACGCGGCAGGGGTTGTCTTGGTCGCGCATGGTCTTAAAGTTCAGGCGGTAGATCTCCTCCAGCGCCTTTTTCCGGTGCTCCGGATCAAAGATGTTCCCCAGCCCGCACAAGTCCGCGTGCCAGGCAGCCACCACCTGATCGATCTCACAGCCCTCGGCGATTTGGTAATTGATCTCCCCCTCCTCCTCGTTCCAATAGCCGGTGGAGTTGATCACCTCGCCGATGTCGTAGCGATCCAAAATGCCCTTATCGTGAATGTCGATGCGCTGAACGTAGTGCTTCCCATTGAAGAGCTGCGCCTCGGTATAGGCGCTGCCCTGCGCAAACAGGCGGCGGTATTCGGCCGCGCTCTCCTTCTGACCCAGGTAGTCGGCCATCTCCGCTGCGGCCTTGAGCGCCGCCAGGTAGAAGCCTTGCAGCCAGGAGGACGCGCCGAAGAGCTCCATATCCAGCGTATGGTGCTGCCGCCCCGTCATCACGCCCGTCTTGCCCTCGTCCCAGCGGTCGGGATTTTCGGGGCTCCAGGCGTATTCCAGCGTCTTTTTCACGCGCGGCCACAGCGCGCGCAGGAAATCGTCGTCGCCGCTGATCTTCCACTCGCGGTAGGTCTTGACGATGCAGCCCATCTGCCCATCCACGCAGGCGCGGAAGTCCCAGGGCGGCTCTCCCAGGGGCAGCATCACGCGGAAGGAGAGCTTGCCCGGCTCGGTAAAGCTGTGCGCATACTCCACCTGGCGCATCGAACGCTCCAGCGCGGGGAAGAGGAAGGGCAGCGCGTAGGCGTAATTCCACACATGCGCACAGCTCCCCTCGCAGGAGCCGGCGTTGCGGCTAACCCCCTCCCAACCGTAGAATTGGCCGTCCTCCAGACGCAGGCAGGTGGTGGACTTGAGAATGGCCAGGTTTCCCTGGATGGCCTCGAGCACCTCCTCGGGCAGGGAGCTGCCCATCAGCGCATCGCGGAAGCGCGCGGTCTCCTCATAGAGCCTGGAAAAATTCGCAAGCGCGTATTCGGCCACCGCCTGGGCGCCCGAAAATCTCTTGCAGTAGTAGTTCCTCCAGGTGGGCTTGCGCTCGTCCCAGTACTTTTCCACCGTGGGCACGTACCAGGCCAACACAAAGCGCACGGTCTCCCTCTGGCCGGGTTTGATCTCCATGCGGGCCGATACCGTGCACATATCCTGGCGCCCGTCGCGCGGCTGATCGTAATGCCGCGCCTTTAAATCCCCCGGGCGATTGAATTCCCTGAGGAACGTGGTCAGTTCGTCGAACCACCCGCCGCGATACCAGTATTCCTGCACGCGCGCCCCCGGCGCGTCGGTCGCCACCGTCATTTCGCCAAAGCGGGGGTCCTGTGCCCCAAAGGCGTTCGTGGTCAACAGCGCGCCGCCGGGAACCGCCTGGTTGACCTGTCCCTTTTCAAAGGGATTGCCGCAGGAAAAGGCCAGCGTATAGGAAAGGGGCCGGGCAGTGGTGTTGGTCAGTTCCACCTCGAAAAAGGCGGCGGGAATGCTGCTGTCCAGGTCGTTTGTGGGTATGAAGGGGTTGAACGCGCGCATCCGCACGCTGCCGGGGAACTTTTCATCGCGATAGTGGACCTCGGCGATGGGATAGAACGCGCGCATCTGCACGTCCGCGAAGTGACGCGCCCCCGCCATGGTCCCCCGGTGCGGTCCCTGGCCATAGCTGTAGGCAACCTGGTTTAGGTGCATCTCGCCGTAGTAATCCTGCACCGTGTCTCCGCGCAGCACGCGGGCATCCACCACGCCCGCCTCATCCTCCGCCTTGACGGCAAAGTGCGTAAAGCCGTTGACGGTCTCCTTGTTGGGGCGGTTCCAGATCTCCCAATCCACCAGCCGACCGTCCCAGGTCAGGCCCACGCTGCCCGCCCCAATGCCGCCCAGCGGAAAAACCGCGGCGCCCGCCTTTTCATAAGTCCTCACAAGCGTTCCTCCTTATGCCATTCCTCTGTCTTTCTCCCTTTTTGGAAAAAAGCGTTCCCATCGCTTAGCGCCGAAAAAATGCGCATCCTTATTCTCGTTTGCCGGATTTTAACCCGTCATCCCTTTGATACGAAATGCTTTATTGGCTCGTCCAAATGATGGATTTCCTCTTTCAGAAATTCGGGATAAACGATTACATCTTGAATTTTATCAATCGGCATCCACCCCATAACCACATCGCCATGATCTTTTTGTGGAACAAACGCCCCGCTTTCGGGAAGATTCAATTCACCACAGACCTCAATCCGATAATAAAAAGCAATGCTATGCGCTTGCCTTCCATTCCACTCCCAAAAGCATTCCTCGCTCCATAATAAACGATTGCATTTGATTCTGGCTCCCGTTTCTTCCATTATTTCACGAATTAACCCGGCTTCCAACGTCTCTCCTATTTTTACATGACCACCAGGCAATGCATATTCCCGTCCGTTTTTGTCTCTTTGTACAAGGATTTTCCCATCCTTTACCAGCACAGCAACGGCTCTCAAACCGCAGACGGATTGATCAGTAGCAAATAGCCAATCCTGCCCCAAAGCCTTCACCTCCACCGTTTAGAACTCCATATTCTATCGCTGCAAATCCTGATTCATGCGCGCGATCATCCCTATACGCCTGACGCCTTCCACGGGCGCGCAATTCCCAAAAGGGCGAATATCCTCTTGCGCGCCCGGCCGTTTCGCGCTACACTGAGCCGGGCGCTTTAGACACCGCGCCCCTTAAAGGAGCTGCGCCTATGATCATGGTCAAACCGCATTTTTACGATGCGTTCCGCTGCACCGCCTCCGCGTGTGCCGACAACTGCTGTATCGGTTGGGAAATCGACATCGACCGGGAGTCCTTCCGCGAATATCAATCGCTGCCCGGCCCTGTGGGGGAGGCTGTGCGCGCGGGCATTGCGGGCGGGAGCGCGCCGCACTTCCGCCTGCGCCCGGACGGCCGCTGCGCCCTTCTTAACGAGCATAATCTTTGCCGCATTCAGCTGGCGGGCGCACGCCTTTGCGCGGTGTGCGCCGAGCATCCCCGCTTTTACGAATGGTATGGCGCCCGGATGGAGGCGGGCTTGGGGCTCTGCTGCGAGGAGGCCTGCCGCCTCTTGCTTGCCGACCCCGCGCCGCTTCGCTTTGTCTCCCAGCAGGACGGCGCGCCGGAAGAACCCTTTGCGGGCGACGCCGCCCTGCTCGAGCGCCTTACGGCGGAGCGGGAGCGCTTTTATGCGCTGCTCCAGGATCGCTCGCGCCCCGTTTTCTCCCGCCTGCGCGCGCTGCTGGCCGGCGCCGAAGCGCTACAGGATGCGTGGGACGGCTTTCCGCCGGGGCCGCCCACCGCGCCGCCGGACCCCAGCCCCGAGCAGCTCTTGGCGCTGCTTAGGGAAATGGAACCCCTTGACGCGGACTGGACGCAGCGCCTTGCGCGCATGCAGGGCGCGCCCGACCGGCCGGAGACCGCGCCGGACTGGGTCTACGAGCACGCGGCGGTATATCTTCTGTACCGCTGGTTCCTCAAGGCCGCCTTTGACGGCGACATCCTGGGCAAGGCGCGCATGGCCGTGCTCTTTCCGCACTTAGCGCGTCTTCTCCTGCGGCGGGGCGGCGCGTCCACGCCCCAGGAGGCGCTGCGGCTGCTTTCCAAGGAGATTGAATACTCTCAGGAGAACACCGACCGCATGCAGGCCTTTGATTGGACGCATTAACCGCCCGCAAAGCCACGCCCCTGCCGCGCTCAGCGGACAATCCGGCCGGTGGCAAAGCCCTGATAGTGGGTAAAGAACCACTCCGCGCTCTTCTTGCCCGCGATGGTGAGCGTGTCCCCCGCAAAGACGCAGGTGAGCTGCAACGTGCCAAAGCACACGTCGGCCAGGTATAGGGTGATGTGCAGCGTGCGCTCCCCCTCCCAAGCGGCGCTGGCATAGGCGTGGAAGGGGCGGTTGGCGGGATGCCCGATGTCCATGGCGTAAAAGCCCGTCTCGTCAAAATCCTGCTCCACATTGACGCCATAGCCAAAGCGAATCTCATGCGCGCCCGTGGCGTTTCGATAGCGAAGCGCGCCGCCCTCCGCGGTGAAATCCACCTGCGCGCGCGTCAGGCCCATCGCGTTGTCCTCAAAGGCATAGACCGCGCCGCAGACCTGGGCGGCGATGGGGGAATCCGCCGCGCCCTCCTCGGCGCGGAGCTTCAGGCCGTCCCGCAGGCGCGCAAGACGTGCCTGCGCGCCTGCGTCCTCCGGCAGCGCCCCGGCATGGAGCGCGGGCAGCAGCAGGCGATAGAGCAGATAGAGCTCGCTCTGGGTGGCGGAGGGCACGGCCTGCGTATCCCCGGTGAGCACGACCATGAAATCCTCCTTGGGAAAGCAGAACGCTTGCTGGCTGCCCATGCCCAGGAAGGCAAACCCCTCCTCCCTCAGCCGCCATATTTGGTAGCCATAGCCCTGCTGGTGCTCGCGGTCGTCGCCCATCAGGGTGTTGTCCACCTGGCGAGAGGTCGCCGCGCGAACGTATGCGCGCGGCAGGAGTTGCCGGCCCCCGGCCTCCCCTTCATGCATGCACAGATAGGCCATCTTGGCCAAATCGTGCGCGCTGGCCAGCACGCCGCTGCCGCCCCAACTATGGCCGCAGGGCGTGCGCACGCAGTCGATATCCGCGCTCATTCCCATGGGCTCGAACACGCGCGGCCGCAGCACGTCCAGGAACGATCCCCCGCTGACGCGCTCCACCACGACCGAGAGCATCACCGTGCACGCCGTATTGTATTGAAATACGGTCCCGCTCTTGTGCGTGGGCGGGGTTTCAAAATAGGTGCGCACCCAGTCCATATCGGGCTGGGGTTTATTCATATCATAGGTCGTATCGTCGTGGCAGTCCGTCATGCACAATAGGTCGCGCAGCGTGGTCTGACGCAGAAAGGGATGCATCGCCGCCGGATCGTATTCGGGAAAAAAGTCCGCCACGCGGTCGTCAAGGCGCAGCTTCCCCTCCTGCTCTAACAGGCCCACGGCCATGGATACAAAGGACTTGGAACAGGAATAGAGGCGGTGCTTCTGGTGCGAGGTCATGGGGCTGTACTGCCCGTCAAAGACGATGGCGCCGCCGCGAATCACCATCAGCGAGTGCAGGCAGAGCCGCTGTTCGTTCAGGGCTTCCACGTAGCGGGCGATCGCCCCCGACGGGATGCCGCGGCTCTCCGGTGTGGCCGTCTGAAAGGAAAACATCTTCGCCGTCCTCCTCTTGTCGCCGATCTGGAATTGTGTTATGGAACCGCTTTCATTATAGCACGGCCCCTGCCCGCGCACAATACGCATTCCCCGCAAGGCGCCCCTTTGCGCCGGCGCAAGCCCGCGAATTTCTCGTGATTGTCCTGTTGCGGCGCTTCCTGCAAACGTGTATACTGAAAACGACATGCCATCAAGGTGCAAAAAAGAGCCGCCCGCGCTTTATTTCTCCTCCAAGTGCGAAAAAAGGCGGGCGGCTAAGAGGGGAGCGTGCTTGCGCGTTGTACAAGATCATGCTGGTGGACGATGAAATGGATGTGCTGATGAGCATCGCCCGAACGGTGGAATGGGAAAAGTGCGGCTTTACCCTGTGCGGATGCGCGGCGGGCGCGCTGGAAGCGATGGAAATGGCCGCCGCTGTGCTGCCGGACGTGGTGATGACCGACATCTGCATGCCGTATATGGACGGATTGGAGATGATCGAGCGCCTGTCGCAGATGTACCCGGCGATGCAGTTTGTCGTGCTCAGCGGCTACGACGAGTTTGCCTACGCGCAAAAGGCGCTCAAGTTCCACGTCATGGATTATTTGCTCAAGCCGCTCTCGGCCGAAGGCATGCGGGAGGCTTTGCACAAGATCAACCAACGCCTCAACGCGGACACCGCGCGCCGCCGGGACATCGAGAGCCTCAAGGAACAGGCGCGAAAGGACAAGGCGCTGCTGGAGCGCACGGACCTGATGGAGCTGCTGCTCGAAAGCGCGAACGAATACGCCGGCATGCCCGACCGCCCGGCAGCAAATCTGTTTCCCGCGCACCTGGCGCTGATGGAGGAAGAGCGCACCGGGGAAAACGAGGCGGTCCTGCAAAACGACTTCAAGGGCCAGCAGGATTTGCTGCGCTTTTCCCTGCAAAAAATCGCGCAAGAGCTCCTCGAGGCGGAAACAGAGGGACAGTGCCTCTGCCACCGGGGCCGGTTTGTCCTGCTGCTTCGCTGCGCGCAGGACACAGCGGTGGCCCTGATGACCAAGATCATGGACACCATCCGCATGTACCTGCACCTATCGGTCAAGGCGGCGCTCTCCTATCAGGTGACAAGGCCGGAGGATCTGTCGGGCGTCTATCAGCGCGCGCTGCTGCTCATCGGCAGCGAGGCCACCTTTGCGGGGGGAAGCCTCTTTTTGATGGAGGAGAACAGCCGGGGCGGCGACGCGGAAATGCTGGCGGGCAACCTGCCCGGCGAAATGGCGCTGCTTTTGCGTTCGGGCGACGAGGGGCGCATCCACGCCTATTTCGCGCAGCTCGCCCAGCTCTTCGGGCAGTCGCGCGTGAGCTCGGCCCTGCTCTTTGCGCTGTGTTCGATGGTGCAGTCGGCGGTCTTTACCACCGCGATGCGCGCCGGTTTGTCCGCCGAGGACGTGCTGCCCTTGCTGGAGCAGCACCGGCCCATCTACCCGCTGGAAACGGACGCAACGCTCAAAATGCTTTGCCGTCTGGCGCAGGAGGCGGCCCGCCTCATCCTTCAGCGCAACCGCGCGGGCGGCAAGGAGATGGCCGCCCGCATTCGGGCGTACATCGACCAGCACTACCACAAAACCGACCTGTCCACCAACGACGTGTGCGACGCCTTCCACATCAGCCAGACGCAGCTCTCCCTCATCTTCAAGCGCGAAATGGGCAAGAGCTTTCTGCAATTCGTGCTGGATAAGCGCATTGCCCGCGCCAAGGAGCTGCTCCTTGGCACCGACGAGAAGATCTACCGCATCGCGCTGGAAACCGGCTTTGAGGACCCGGGCTACTTTAGCTACTGCTTCAAGCAGCGCTGCGGGGTAACGCCCAAGAACTTCCGGCAGGGGGCGGGGCAGAATGCATAAGATCAGCATCAAGACCGCGCTGCTGGTCATGACGGTGCTGGTGACGCTGGTCTCCATGCTCCTGTTCAACGCGGTATACGGCAATTTAACCGGAGAAGCCTTCACGCAGATGGACCTAAAGCTGGTGACGCAGAACCTCGGCCAGGCCAAGGACAAGCTGGACGAGGCGGTCAAAGGGGCGGTGGAGCTATCCTCCTGGGCGGCGCAGTCGGTGCTGATGCGCCAGGATTTTAGCCCCGCGCGCTTTTCCGCCAGCCTGGACCCCCTGGTGAAAATCGACGGACAGATCAGCTCGGCGGTGCTTTACAATATGACCGGCACGCCGGTCTGCGCCACCAGCAAGGACGGCGGCAGCTTTCTTCCCGGCCAAAACCCCTACGCGGAGGATTGGTTCCAGCAGACGCTCAAGCAAAACGACCTCTGCTTCAGCGGCGCGCGGCTGGAGCACAGCTATCGCGGCGACTACACCTGGGTGGTGACAGTGGCGCGGCCGGTAAGCTATCTCAAGGACGAGGAGCCGCTACAGGGGATTCTGGCTGTGAACCTGCGCCTTTCCGCCATCAAGCGCATCTGCGATGCGTATTCCAGCGCGGCGGGCGGCGCGCTGATGCTCACCGACACGGAGGGCAACGTGATCTATTCCCCGCGCACCAAAGTGCTCAACCTAAAAAACCTCTCCGATGTTTACGTTAGCGTGGGCGTGCGGCCGGAGGAGAGCAAGCAGCTGGAGATCTCCCAGCCATTGGCCAACGAGCGCTGGATTCTGGTGGGCCAAACCATGGAGGCGGAATCCATGCTCAGCCGCCAGTCGCTGCGCTTAAAGGGGATGCTGGTCTTCGTCCTGTCGCTGTTGCTCGCCTCGCTGATGGCCTATGCCATGGCCGTTTGGATGGCGCGCCCCTTCCGCTATATGGAGCGCACCATGGAGCGCATCGACGCCGGGGTATCCGGCGTGCGGCTGCAAATCCACGGGTTTAAGGAGTTTGTGAATCTATCGGTAAAATACAATGTGATGATTGATGAAATCGAGCGCCTGATGGCGGAGACGGAGCGCAAGCAGGAACAACTGCTGCGCATGGAGGTGGCCTCCCTGGAGGCGCAGATCAACCCGCACTTTCTCTACAACACATTGGACTCCATCACCTGGCTGGTGGAGACGGGCAGGGGGCCCGACGCGGTGAAGATGATCGGGGCGCTGGCCGCTCTTTTGCGCCTCTCCATCAACCGGGGCGGCAACTTTCACACCGTGGGGCGGGAGGTGGAGCACATCCGCAACTACCTCATCATTCAAAAGGCGCGTTACGGCCAGCGCTTCCAAAGCCACATCCACGTGGAGAAGGATGCCGAAGACCTCCTCTGCCCCCGATTAATTCTACAGCCCATCGTGGAGAACGCCATCAAGCACGGCATTGGGGACAACACCGACTGCCAGGTTGTGGTGCGCGTCTTCTTGGAGGGCGGCCGCCTTATGATGACGGTGTGGGACGACGGCATGGGCATCCTGCCCGATAAGCTGCGCGAAGTGCAGCGCGCGCTTAAAGAGAGCGAGGCGCCGCGCCGGGACGAGATCAACGGCCTGGCGCTCAAGAGCGTAAACCGCCGCATCCGCCTGCTCTGCGGCGAGGAATACGGCCTGAACATCGAAAGCGAAACGGAGGAATGGACATGCGTGACCATCGCGCTGCCCTTGCGGTCCTGTGCTTAGCGCTGTTGCTGCCCCTGCTCCTGACGGGCTGCCAGGGGCCTTACGCCAGCGGCCATCTGCTCTTTCTGATTGCTGAGCGGGACGAGGGGTTTTACTGGAAAAACCTCTTGCAGGGCGCCTCCCTGGCTGCCAAGGACAACGGATGGACGCTGGAGAGCGCCTTTCTTTCCAAAGGAGAGAACCTGGACGATCTGCTCGCCCAGGCCGGGGAGCGGGGCGCGGAAACCATCGCCCTGGCCCTCCTCCCGGAACATCTGCCCGCCGACTATACCTATGAGACGCCGCTGATCCTCATGGGCGCGGACTGGTCTCATCCGCGGGTATCCGTCCGCGTCTTTGACGAAAACACGATCATCGGCAAGCGGGTGGGCCAGCTCCTGGCCAAGCGCATCGGCCTGCAAAAGAATCTGATGCTGGTGACCACGACGGAAACCTACGTCTATGACGACGAGTGGGAGACCGCCCTGCGCAACGAGCTGGGCATGCAGGGCAGCCAGGTGGTTTCCCGCGTCAACTGCGCGGACGATGCGAACCTCGCCTACGCCCGCTGCCGCCGGGCGCTGGAGGCGCACCCGGAGATTGAGGGCATTGTCTGTTCCAGTGAAAACGCCACCACCGGCGCGCTGCGCGCGGTCAGGTCCCTGGGCGTGTCGGCGCCCATCATCGGCGCGGACTTCAATTCGAACATCGCCTTGGGGCTTAGGGACGGCCTTTTGTGCCTTACGGTGGTGCGCAACGCCTATGCCTGCGGGTACATGGGCGTGGAAAACGCCATCCGGCTTAGCAGCGGCAAGTCCGCCGCGGTCAAAAAGCAGCTGGACGCCGTCTATGTCGATGCGGACAATCTCTTCGACGATGAAATGCGCGTCTTTCTGTTCGACGTGGACTGAGGCTTTTTCCCATCGCCCAGCCCGTCCGGCGGTATTTTCTAAGGAGGCAAACGCGCTTTATTGCGCGCGCCTTCTTTTTTTGCGCATGTTTTTAAGCAGAACGGAATAGAATATATGTGAAAATCATTTGTAAACAACAAATGAAGGAATTTCAAATTGTGTAAACGCCACGTTATCTTTTATACTATGCCTGTAAAAAGTCGCATTGACAAGGAGGAGCAAATTATGAAACATCTGCGCAAGATCCTGTGCATGCTGATGGCGGTTGTCATGGTCGCGGCCCTGACGGCCTGCTCCGGCGGAACCACGGGCGGCAAGGCCACCCCGGCGCCGGGCGCGGACGCCAATGATCCCGCTCAGACCAATGGCTCGGGCAGCGATGCCAGCGGCGCCAAGTCCGTGGAGGTTCTGACCTGGTCCAACGCGGCCACCGTTGAGTACCTCAAGTCCATCGCCGACGCCTTCCACACGGCTTACCCCGACTACACCCTCAGCGTCAACGAGGTTCCCTCCGCGGAAATCGATCAGGTCATCCAGACCCGCATCTCCGCCGCGAATGTGGACATTGTGTCCTTCCAGACCTTCTCCAAGCCGCAGCAGGATTGGAACAAGGCCTCCATCGACAAGCCCGCCTGGCAGCAGTACATTGACGAGGGCTTGCTGCTTGACCTGACGGACAAGGACTTTGTCAAGAACTACAACCTGGATACCCTGATGGGCAATGCCTACAACGACCGCCTTTACTCGCTGAACATGGGCACCGTTGCCTACAACGGCCTGTTCTACAACAAGGCGATCTTCACCGAGCTGGGCCTTACCGTGCCCAAGACCTGGGATGAGTTCATCGCCGTGTGCGAGGCCGTCAAGGCGGACGGCAAGTACTCCGTCCTCTCCGCCGGCGCCGCCGACCAGTGGCCGCTGAACATGTTCGCCAACGCCATCCTCTCCGGCAACTACGGCGATGATGTGGAGCAAATCGGCATGAAGCTGCTCACCGGCGAGATGAAGCACACCGATCCTGAGATCATGCTGGTTTACAACTGCATGGAGCAGTTCGCCAGCTACTTGGAGCCCGGCGTGACCGGCATCGCCTATTCCGACGCTCCCGGCCGCTTTGCCGCCGGCAACATGGCGATGTACGCCGATGGCTCCTGGTCCGCGCCCGACATCCTCAAGGCCAACCCCGACATTGAGTTCGGTTATTTCCCGCTGCCCGGCGTGGCGGCCCGCGCCGATGGTCTGGACCCGCAGTACGCCATCAAGTACGACCTGTCCTTCGCGGTGCCCAGCAACGCGCCCAACCAGGACGGCGCCCTCATGTTCCTGACCTACATCTCCCAGAAGGATGTCTATACCGCGTTCCTGAACAAGGTCGCGGGCTTCTCCTCCACGCAGGACGGCGTGACGCTGGAAAACGACTTCCTCAACTCCCTGATGCCCGGCCTGCAAAAGCCCTGCCTGAATGCGGAAATGTACATCTATTCGCCCAAGGGCGTTGGCGAGTACGGCTCCGGCCAGTTCTCCTTCCTGTACCTGAAGACCCTGGGCGGCCCGCTGACCGCCGCGGAGTTGGCGCAGAAGGCGGACGAGGACTTTGACACCGCCCGCAAGGCGCTGGAGAGCCTCAACAACTAATTCCGACCAACACCCTGGGGGCGACACGCACCGTCGCCCCCATTTTATCAAGGAGGGATATCTTTTGGAAGGCAATGCCAAATCCCCTGCGGCGTCTCCGATGCCCAAGCGCCGCAGGCACATCCGCACCTTCCCGGTCTGGGTGGTCTTCCTGTGCATGCTGCCCGGCATTTTGCACTACACCATCTTCCGCCTCTTCCCCTCGACCATGACGGCCGTGCTGTCCTTTACCGATATTTCCGGCATTCCCGGGTCAAGCTGGCAGTGGATCGGATGGGCGAACTACAAGGAGTTTTTCATCCTTCAAAACATTCGGGATTTGAAGGCGGCGCTGGGACGCACGGCGATCTACTCGCTGTCCGTGACGCTGATTCAGAACGCGCTAGCCCTGCTCATGGCCGTAATCCTCAACGGCAAGTTCCTAAAAGGGCGCAATTTCGCGCGCGCGGTCTACTTCATGCCCGTGATCTTGGGCGCGGCGGTGGTTTCCACCATCTGGAAGCTGATCTTCTCCACGCCCACGGGCCCCATTTATCTTTTTATGAAAAACGTGCTGGGCATGGAAAACCCGCCCGCCATCCTCTCGAGCTATTCCTACGCCTTCCCCGCGGTGATCGCGGCGCAGATCTGGCAGAACATGGGATACTCCATGGTCATCTTCCTGGCGGCGCTGCAAAACATCTCGGCGGATCTTTACGAGGCGGCCTATATCGACGGCGCGAACGAGTGGCAGGTCTTCTGGAAGATCACCCTGCCGCTGATCTGGTCGGCCGTAACCGTCAACACGCTGCTGGCCATCATCGGCTCTTTGCAGTCCTTTGAGTTGATCATGACCATCACGCGCGGCAACTTCAACACCTCGACCTTGGGCATGATGGTCTTTGCCACGGCCTTTGGCGGCAACGGCGCCACGGCCAGCGGCGGCACGGTGGCCGGCATGCGCCAGGGCTATGCCGCGGCGGAGTCCATGGTGCTGTTCGTGGGCGTGCTGGTTGTGACCGTCATCTCGCAGGCCATTATGAAGAGAATGGAGGCGGATCAGTAATGGGCAACATCAAGAACATCCCCTTTCGCATCTTCTGCTATGTGCTGATGATCGTCTTCCTCTTCATCTACCTGTTCCCGCTCTTCTTCGTGGCCAATACCTCGCTCAAGACCGCGCAGGACTACCTGCTGCACCCGACGTCGCTGACGACGACCTGGAGCTTTGGCAACTACGCGGTCGCGTGGAACAAGGCGAATTTCGGCGCCTACATCGGCAACTCCGTGCTCTATACCGCGGTTTGCACCGTGGCCTCGCTGCTGCTGTCGCTGTTGATCGCCTTCCCGATTTCGCGCAAGTACATCCCCTTCTCGGGCTTCCTCTACATTCTGTTCCTGTGCGGACTGTTCTTGCCCTCGGGCCTGATCCCCACCTTTCAGATGGTGCTCAACATGGGCCTGTACGATACGAAACTGGGCTACATGCTGGTGATGACGGGCGTCAACGCCACCTCGGTATTCTTCTTTACGGGGTACTTTAAGTCCATCCCCCGCGAATTGGACGAGGCGGCCTCCATCGACGGTTGCGGCTACCTGCGCTACATCTTCTCCTGCATCATCCCGCTGGCACAGCCGGCCATGGTCTCCATGGGCATGCTGTCGATGATCGGCGTGTGGAACGACATCGTTTCCTCAACCATCTATCTGACCAGCGAGGCCAACTACAACATCACCCGCGGCCTGTTCGTCTTCACCGGCCAGTATTCCAACGACTGGACGCTGACGGCCGCCGGCCTGTTCATCGTGGCCGCGCCGCTGATCATCACCTACATCTTCGGCCAGAGATACATTGTCGATGGCGTCATGGCGGGCGGCCTCAAGGGCTGATTGCGCCACTTGCCCGGACCGAAAAAGGCCCCCGAACCTCCAAAGAGGCTCGGGGGCCTTTTCCTTGCCTAAAGCAGCGCGGCGATTTCCTCCGCCACGGCCGCGGGGGATTTGCCCTGCGTCAGGATCGTTCGTCCGGTCCAGGCATCGCGCGGCGCAAGCGCAGAAAGGGCCTCCTTCGGCCCCTGCGGCAGTAGCAGGAATGCGCGCGTTCCCCCGCGCATCCGCTCCCCGAAATCCGCTTGCCACACCGGGTCTGGATACGCGCCTTGCTCTGGCGCAAGGGTCATCACCGCGCCGCGCACGTTCTCCAGGATGCATAGCACGCTGTGCATTCTCGCCTGATTCGGCGCAAAATTTTGCTCCAAGCGCCGGCAATCCTCCTCCAAGTCTACCAGCCTGCGGTTGGTCAAGCGCGCGAGCGCGGCGGCCACAGCGCCCTTGTCCACGCCCATGGGGCCGATAAGCAACACGTTGGGCCGCCTGCGGAAGCAATCCGCATCATGGTCGTCCACCATGCCCACCGACTGCAAAAAGGAATAGACGATCACCGGCCCTACGAACCTCATGCCCCGCCGCTTGAGGTCCTTGGATACGCGCTCGGACAGCGCGCTGGACGCGGGCATGGGGGATGCGTCCAGGCGCACCACGCGCCCGCCGGTAAATCCCCACAGATACCGGTCAAAGGACCCAAACTCCTCCGCAATGCTGAGAAAGACCCGCGCATTGTCCACGGCGGCGCGCAGCTTGCGCCCGCTGCGGATGATGGCGGCATCCTGCATGAGCTCGTCGAGCTTCTCCTGGCCGTAAGAGGCGATGCGGCGCGCGTCAAACCCGTCCAGCGCGCGGCGGAAAGCCTCCCGCTTGTTGAGCACGGTCGACCAGGAAAGCCCCGCCTGAAACCCCTCCAGCAGCAGCATTTCAAACAGCTTGCCGTCCCTATGCTCGGGCACGCACCACTCCTGATCGTGATAGCGCGCCATCTTTTCGCCCCGGGCCCAGGCGCATCGCTTCCATTCATCCATCTTCATGCCTCCTCCTTGCATCGCAGTCCCGTCGTGCGCTTGGCGCGGTCCATGCCCCCGCGCGGGGAAAAGAAAAACGGCGCGGTGCGCGCCACGCCGTTTTGTCTCTTTTTAAGGATCAGACTTCCAGCATCTCGGCCGCTTTCTTCAGCTCCTCGATGATGCCGATGTGCTGCGGGCAGGCCGCCTCGCACTGACCGCAGGCGATGCAGTCGCTCGCCTTGCCGCCGCTGCGGGTCGCAAACTTGTAGTTGCCCAGCGCGCCCACGCGGTTGCCATAGACCAACTGGTTGTTCTCCGCCTTGAAGATGCCGGGGATGTTGATGCCCATGGGGCAGCCCTTTACGCAGTAGGCGCAGGCGGTGCAGGGAACCTGCGGCAGGCTGTCCAGCGCCTTTTGCACCTGCTCGACGACCGCGCGCTCCGATGCATCAAGGGGCTTGAAGTTCTCCATCACCTGGAGGTTGTCCTCCATCTGCGAAAGCGTGGACATGCCCGAGAGCACGGTGATCAGGCCGTCCAAAGAGGCTGCGTAGCGAATCGCCCAGGAGGGCAGGGACGCGGCGGGATTGGCCTTTTTAAAGATCTCCGATACGCTTTCGGGGAGGGATGCCAGCGAGCCGCCCTTGACGGGCTCCATGATGATGACGGGCTTGCCGTGCTTGCGCGCCACCTCATAGCAGGCGCGGGACTGGATGGAGCTGGATTCCCAGTCGGCGTAATTGATCTGCAACTGCACAAATTCCATGTTGGGGTGCTTGGTCAGCAAGTCGTCCAGCACGTCCGCCTTGTCGTGGAAGGAGAATCCCAGGTGCTTGATGACGCCCTTCTCCTTCTGCTCGGCCAAGAAGTCCCAAATGCCGAAGCGGTCAAAGGCCTCGGTGCGGTTGTCGCCCAGGTTGTGCAGCAGGTAAAAGTCAAAATACCCGGCTCCCGTGCGCTCCAGCGAGGTGGCCAGCATCGCGCGGGCCTCCTCGGCGGTCTTGGCCCCGGCCCAGGCGGGCAGCTTGGTGGCCAGCTGGAAGCTCTGGCGCGGATAGCGGTCCACAAGGGCGGTCTTGATCGCCTTTTCGCTCTTGCCCTCCAAATAGCCGTAGGCCGTGTCAAAATAGGTAAAGCCCTTGGACAGGAAAAGGTCCACCATCTGCTTGGTCTGCTCGATATCCACTTCGCCGTCCACCATGGGCAGGCGCATCAGGCCGAAGCCGAGTTTTTTAATCTCTTCACCCAAATAAGCCATGTGTGAGTTCCCCCTTTATGTTATATTGCATATAGTGTACACCTTGAGCCGGGTCACATGTCAACCCCTACAGGCATTAAAACGACCGCATGACGGAACTTTTCATACCTTTTACACGTCCAATCCAAAAAATGGAGGGGATGCGATATGCATGAGAAAAAAGCGCGCCTTGCGGCCTATTCCGCGGCGCATTTTGCGGTGGACTTCTGTTGCGCGCTGCTGGTGTTTCGGGTTGTAGGCCGCTGCGCCGATCCTAAAGCGCTGTTTCTCCTCTACAACTACTGTGCGTTTGCCTTGCAGATGCCCATCGGCCTCATCGCGGACAAGTGGGGCCGCGGCGCGGTGATGGCGGCGCTGGGCTGCGCGGTAACGGGGCTTGCCTTCGCCTTCACCGCGCTGCCGCTGATGGCGGTGGCGGTGCTGGGGGTGGGCAACGCGCTCTTTCACGTGGGCGGCGGGCTGGACGTGCTGTGCGACAGCGGGGACAGGGCCTCGGCGCTGGGCGTCTTCGTCTCCCCCGGCGCGGCGGGCCTCTTTGTGGGGACCATGCTGGGCAAGGGCAGCGCCTTCCCCCTTTGGGGCGCGCTGCTGTCGCTGGCCGCGTGCTGTGCGGTCATCCTGCTGGCGGAGCGCGGCGCCCGGCGCGGCATGCGCTCGGACTGCGCGCCCTTCTCCCTCTCCGGGCTGTCGCGGCCGGGGCGGCTCATCCCCATCGTCTGCCTGTTCGCGGTGGTCGTCCTGCGCTCCTATGCGGGCATGACCATGCAGTTTGCCTGGAAGTCACAAGGGTATTGGGGCGTGGCGGCCATGCTCGCGGTGGTGCTGGGCAAGTGCGCGGGCGGCTTGGCCATGGATCGCCTGGGGGGCATGCGCGCCGCGCTGGCCTCGCTGGGCGCGGCGGGCGTGCTGTTCCTAATTGGGGACAATCCCTTCGCGGGCACGGCGGCGATTTTCCTCTTCAACATGACCATGCCCATCACGCTGTTTCAGGTGGCCCGGCACATGTCCGCCTGCAAGGGCTTCTCCTTCGGGCTGCTCACCTTCGGGCTGTTTTTGGGGTTTGTGCCCATGGGCTTGGGCCTAGTGCAAGCCAGCTCCAGTCCGGCGCTGTTGGCGTTGTGCGCGCTTTCGATGCTGCTGATGATCCCGGGCCTTTGGCAGGGGAAGGAGCTTGCGCATGCGCAGTGATATTTTCATCATTCTAGGCGTGTCCCTGCTCCTCACCCTGCTGTTGGAGCTCGCCTTTTCCCTTCTTGCGGGCCTTAGAGGCGCGAAGGTCCTCTGCCTTGTCGCGCTGGTCAACGCGCTGACCAATCCGCCCGTCGTGCTCTTGTACACGCTCTTCCCCACCCTTGCGGCAAAAATTCTGCTGGAGGTCGGCGCGGTTCTCATCGAAGGGCTGATCTACCAAAAATGCGCCCTTGCTCTCAAAAGGCCCTATTTGTTTTCCCTGGGCGCCAACGCCTTTTCCTATTTCGTTGGCGCGATGCTGGGGCGGCTGGTCTAGCGACTAAAAAATCAGGAGGAAATTCGAACGTGAAAAAGACAATCCTGTCCCTGTTTCTGCTTCTTGTGCTCCTTGCCGCGGCGCCGTTTGCGCATGCGGACGTGATTTGGGAGCCGTATACCGACAAGTTCTATCCTTCGCACGCCGATCAATGCACCTACATCAACCGCTACTTCGACGCGCCCGCCGAAGTGACCGGTTATGAGAGCCCGGAGAATACAACCGCCAAGCGCACCTTCTCCGCCGGCTCCACGCTCTTCATCAGCCACAGCTATACGGACGGCGCCGGCACGGTTTGGGGCGTCTGGGAAGAGGGCGGGGAGAGCTGCTGGGTAAAGCTGGAGGATCTCAAAAACGTATACGATTCGCGCGATTTCATGGACGAACACCGGGCGCAGATCGCGCCCTATAACGGCGAAATGGCGGGTTACGCCATCGAGAACGTCCTCTACCTTTGGAGCTACCCGGGCTCCGGCGTGATCGACGCCAAGCTCAGCTCCGGCGAGGCGATCACCGAGGATGCCTTTTCCTCCGTCTATACCGCCCCGGACGGCGCGCGCTGGGCCTACATCCCCTACCTTTACGCCATGAGCGGCTGGGTCTATGTGGACGACCCGGAGAACGCCTCCCTGGAGCCCGCCGCCACCGCCGCGCCCTCTCCCTCGCCATCCCTCTCTCCCTCGCAGGCGGCCACAAACGCGCCCACGCCGGAGGCCACAGCCGCGCCGGTCTCCGCGCCGGTTCCCGCCAAGAAGGATTTGACCATGCTCTATTGGGCCGTCGGCGCGGTCGTCCTGGTGATGGCTGCCTCGGCGGTGCTCATCGCCCGCTTTTACCGCAAGGCAAAAAAATAAGGAGGTCTAAATCATGATTCCCATTGTGGCCGATGCAATCGCCGAACCCCTGCCGGGGTGGAACCCTCTTCTTGTCCTGCTTCTGGCGGCGCTGGTTATCGTGCTTGTGGTCTTAACGCTGTTGATCGCCCGCAAACTGAAAAAGTGACGCAAGACTTGAAGCGAACAATCTTAACATGCGTCGTGTATGCTGGAGAGGGCGGAACATCCGCCCTCTATGGAGGTACGCGATGAAACAGGCAATTGTCTTTGATTTGGATGGGACGCTGTGGGACTCGGCCGAGGGCGTGACGCGCGCTTGGAACGAGGTGTTCTCGCGCCATCCCGAGGTAGACGCGCGCATAACGCAGGCGCAGCTTCGCGCCTACATGGGCAAGACCACGCGGGAAATCGCCGGTCTGCTCCTGCCCCAGCTGACCGAGGCGCAGGCGATGCGCCTTATGGAGGAGCTGGAGGAGAACGAGCTAAAATACCTGCGCGCCCACGGCGGCGGCAAGCTGTTTGAGGGCGTGCTGTCCACGCTTCACGCGCTGTGCCGCACCTACGATCTGTTCATCGTCAGCAACTGCGGCAGCGGCTATATCGAAACCTTCCTGGACATGCACGGCACGTCGCGGTTTTTCCGCGGCCACACCTGCCCGGGAGACACCGGAAAGCGCAAGGGGGAGAATATCCGCCTCATCCTCGAGCAAAACGGCAGCCCGCGCGCCTTTTATCTGGGCGACACCCTGCATGATGAACAGGCTGCGCGCGAGGCGGGCGTGCCCTTTGTCCACGCCGCCTATGGCTTTGGACAGGCGCTGGCCCCGGACGCGGTGCTCACCCGCTTTGCCGACCTTCCCGCCCTGGCTGCGCGCCTGTTCGGCGCGTCGGAGCGCTGACTTCCCTTTCAAACGCCTCCCGCTGCGCGGGAGGCGTTTGGTCTACCGACGCTCCTTTTGCAAATATCGCGGCAATTTTTCCAATATCTCTCGGGTATTCTGCATATCCTAAGGGGCAGGAGGTGCTTGTTTATGACGGAAAGGCGTTCCATTCTATCCTCGCTCTTGCTCTCCATTTTGCCGGTCGCCGTGGTGGCGGCGCTGGGCGCGTTTTTGGTGGACACGGAGAGCGCATGGTATCTAGCGCTGCAAAAGCCCGCGATCAATCCCCCGCAATGGGCGTTCCCCGTGGCGTGGAGCATCGTATACCTGTGCGTCATTGTGGCGCTATATCTCTTCTTTCGCTCCAATGCGGAGGTTCTGCCGGTCTTTGCCGGCATGCTCATCCTGTGCGCGCTGCTCAACGTCGCCTGGTCGGCCGTGTTCTTCCGCCTGCACGCGATGATCCCCGCCGCCGCGGTGCTGCTGGCGCTGTTATGCGCGCTGATCTACGTCTTCTTTTCCCTGTATCCAAGGCACAGGATTAGCGCGTGGCTCTTCTTGCCGCACATTCTCTGGGGGGCGTTCGCCCTGGCGCTCAACATCGCCTTTATCCTGGTCAACCGCTAAGCCGGGGCCAGCGCGGCGCAACAGGAACTTCGCAAAAATTGTCTTGTTTCGAGCGGAATTATGGCGTATAATTGAAAACAGTTTGAATCCTTATGCAAAGGAGCAAGGGCGAAGATGAAAATTACCGCTGTCAAGCTGTATAAGATGTGCATTCCACTCATCGCGCCGTTTAAGACGGCGCTGCGCACGGTGGAATCCATCGAAAACGTCGTGGTGACGCTGGAAACCGACGAGGGCGCAACGGGCTTTGGCGAGGCGCCGCCCACCGCCGTCATCACCGGGGATACCATCCCCTCCATCGCCGGGGCGATCCGCGGCTTTATCGCTCCCAAGCTGATCGGGCGCGACGTGGAAAGCGTGGATGAACTGCACGATGTCATCGAAGGCTCCATGGTGCACAACACCTCGGCCAAGGCGGCTGTGGAAATTGCGGTTTACGACCTGGTGGGCAAGCGGTGGGACGTGCCGCTGTTTAAGCTGCTGGGCGGAGCCAAGGACCGGCTGGAAACCGACATCACCATCAGCGTCAACGACATCGATACCATGGTGCGCGACGCGCTGGACGCTGTGGCGCGCGGCTTCCGCATTCTCAAGGTCAAGGTGGGGTCCGATGCCGCGCAGGACGCGGAGCGGCTTCTGGCCATTAAGAGCGCCGTGCCTGCGGACACGGTGCTGCGCGTGGACGCCAACCAGGGCTGGACGCCCCGGCAGGCGGTGCGCATCATCCGCCGTCTTGAGGACGCGGGCGTGGACGCGGAGCTGGTGGAACAGCCCGTCAAGGCCCACGACATCGACGGCCTGCGCCACGTCACCGCAAACGTCTCCACGCCGATTCTGGCCGACGAGAGCGTTTTTTCCGCGGCGGACGCCCTGCATATCCTCAACACCCACGCCGCCGACCTGATCAACATCAAGCTGATGAAGACCGGCGGCCTCTACAACGCCATGTCCATCGCCTCCATCGCCAAGACTTGCGGGGTGGAATGCATGATGGGCTGCATGCTGGAGGGCAACGTGGCGGTCACGGCGGCGGCGCACGCAGCCATGGCGCGCGGGGTGATCACCAAGATCGACCTGGACGGCCCGGCGCTTTGCAAGAGCAATCCCGTCGTGGGCGGCGCGCGCTTCGAGGGCCGCTTCATCCTTCCCAGCGAGGGCGCGGGGCTCGGCATACAGCGAATCGAGGGGCTGATTCCCCTTGAAGTTTAAACAATGAAGGAGAACCCACGGATGATGAAAAAACGAATCGCGCTCTTTGCGCTCGCCCTTGTCGGCGCAGTGCTTTTGACCGGCTGTGTCGGCGTTCCCACGGTGGATGAATCCACCATCGACCGCCCGCAAGCGACGGTGATGATGGGCGATCAGGCGCTGGAGCCCACCCTGCCCGTCGATCCTTCCGCCTCCCCCGCGCCCACCGCGACGCCCGATCCCTCCGCCTCCCCCGCCCAGGAGGAGCCGGTGGATCTCAACGTCTACAATCCCGTGCCTCAGGGCGCGGTGCTCACGCTCTCCGGCACGCATTCCAGCGGCATCAAGAGCATCTGCTACCGCTTTGACGGAGGGCAGACCACCGTAGTACAGCAAGCCTCGGCCGAGGTTGCGCTCCCCGACGGCGCACAGAAGCTGGAGCTCTACGTCATCGGCGGCAACGAAATCGCCTCCCAATGGGCGACGTACTACTTTAAGGCAGAATAAATCGCAAAAGAAGAGGCGCGGGGCTGCCGTTACGGCGGCTTTCCGCGCCTCTTGTTTTGATTCACCGCAAGCACAGCAAGCGGCCCTCAGCCCGCGACGCCCGCCAGGCCGATTTCCGCTGCGCAGGCGCGCATGCCCGCAATGCAGTGGGTGATCAGCTCATCCACCGTCACGCCCAGCATCGCGGCGCCCTTTTCGATGATGGAGCGGTCCACGCCCGCGGCAAAGCCAGGGGATTTGTACTTCTTCTTGACGGACTTCAGTTCCAAATCCATCACGCTTTTGCTTGGCCGCAGGATGGCGGCCGCGGTGATCAAGCCGGTGAGCTCATCAATGGCGTAAAGCGTCTTCTCCATGCGCGATACGGGTTCCACATCCGCGCAGATCCCCCATCCATGCGAGACCACCGCGCGGGTGATGACGGGGTCCACGCCCCGCGCGCTCAAGATCTCCCGCGCCATGACGCAGTGCTTATCCGGGTATTGCTCGTAGTCCAAATCGTGCAGCAGTCCCACCGTGCCCCAAAGGTCCGCATCCTCGCCCGCCAGCGCGGCAAAGTGGCGCATGCAGCCCTCCACGGTCATCGCATGGCGTATCAGCGCCTCGCTCTTGGTGTACTCCTTCAGCAGCGCAAGAGCCTCTTCCCTGTCCATGTTTGATCGCCTCGCCCTTTCAAATTTTTTCATGGCGCGGCCCCAGCGCCTGCAACGCAACGCGGGGCGGCGGCGTCTTATAAACGGATGATATTGCATATATGTTCCAATGTCAATACGGCTTAGATAGGAGGAATGAAAAGGATGAAGAAAATGGCAAAAAGGCTTGCGGCGCTCCTCATGTCGGCTCTGCTTTTCCTGCTGCCTGTGGGCGCGCTGGCGGACGAGACGGCGCAGAGCTTCACCTGCTATGGCGACGATTTGACGAGCGAGCAATTCCAGGAGGTTGCCAAGCTCTTGGGCACAAACCTTGAGCAGGACACGCTGATTCGCGTCACCATCGAGGACGAGCGCGCCCTTCTGGGCGGCGTGGTCTCCTCCGATAAGATCGGCTCCCGCTCCCTCTCCAGCGCGCGCGTGACGCTGACGGGGGAAGGCTCGGGCATCTCCGTCTCCACCCACAACATCAACTGGGTCACTCCCTCGATGTACTCCTCGGCGCTGGCCACGGCCGGCGTTGTCAACGCCAGCATCGTGGTGGCCGCGCCCACCTCCGTCTCCGGCACGGCGGCGCTGGCGGGCATCCTCAAGGCCTATGAAACCGCGGCCTCGGCAGAGCTTTCCCAGGAGGCCAAGGCTGCCGCGGGAAGCGAGATGGTGCTCACCGGGAACCTGGGAGAGGTCATCGGCTCCGACCAGGCGGTAGAGCTGCTGGCCATGGTTAAAAAGGCCATTGCGGACTACCACCTGGACGACTACGATACGCTGCGCCCCTACGTGGTGGCGGGCGCGGAGCAGTTGGGCGTCACCCTGAGCGATGCGCAGATCGATGAGATCACCAAGCTCGGCGTTCAGATTGCTAAGCTCGATCTCGATCCGGAAAAGCTGAGCGCCCAGCTCAACGGCTTCATCGACAACATCCAGAAAATACAGGTGACCCAGCAAAAGGCGGGCGCCATTTTCGAGAGCATTAAAACCGCGGTCCAGGGCTTCTTCAACTGGATCGGGAGCTGGTTCAAGCGCTGATGCGCGCCTTTCGCCCCGCGCTGGCCGCACGATTTGGCGGACAGCGCGGGGCGTTCCGCCTCCTTGACGCAAGCACTCCCCTCGCCCCGCGCGGGCTTTTCTTTTTTTGTATAAATAGAATCAATTTGGAGATACAATAGGCGTATCTGTATCACGGGAGGTTGAGCAATGGGGCAGATTTATGCATACGTCAGGGTGTCGACCAAGGACCAAAATGAGGACCGCCAGCTCATGGCGCTACAGCCCTTTGGCCTGGACGAGAGCCACATTTTCATGGACAAGCAGAGCGGCAAGGACTTTGACCGGCCGAAGTACAAGCGCCTGATGCGCCGGCTCAAGCGCGGGGACTTGCTCCTGATCAAGAGCATTGACCGGTTGGGGCGCAATTATCAAGAGATTTTGGAGCAATGGCGGTTGCTGACCAAGCAACGCGGGGTGGACATTCGCGTGCTGGACATGCCCTTGCTGGATACCACGCTGAGCAAGGACCTGTTGGGCACCTTCATCGCGGATCTGGTGCTGCAACTGCTCTCCTTCGTGGCGCAAAACGAGCGCGAGGCCATCAAGGCGCGCCAGGCGGAGGGCATCGCGGCCGCCAAGCGGCGCGGGGTGCGTTTCGGCCGCCCGGTCAAGGTGGACCCGGCGACCTTTAGCGCTGTGTACGCGCAATGGATCTCCGGGCAGATCACAACACAGGAGGCCTTGGGCACGCTGCGCGTCTCCCGCTCCACGTTTTACCGGCACGCCCGAAAAACCGCGCAGGACGGCTGCCGCGTGTCAAATGGTACACTTTATGAGACAATGGGCTGATCGGGAAAATTTACCGAAAAACACATTGTCT